>DATHGT010000134.1:0-43345 GCA_035317605.1 Candidatus Acidiferrum sp.
GGGTTGGTGGTCGTCGTCGCGATGTGTTTCGTGGCGGTGTTCGCGGAGGTGCTGGCGCCGTACTCGTATACGAAGACCAATTTCGGGCGGCTCAACGAGCCGCCGTCGGCGCAGTACTGGCTGGGAACGGATCAGCTGGGACGGGATCTGTTCTCGCGGATGATCTACGGGGCGCGGATCTCCATGATCGTGGGATTGGGGGCGCAGCTGATCGTGGTCATGATCGGCGTGCCCATCGGGGCGCTGTCGGGCTTCGTCGGGGGCCGGCTCGATCTCGTGCTCACGCGGGTCATCGACGTGATGTACGCGTTCCCCCGGCTGCTCTTCGTGATCCTGCTCATGTCGATGCTGGGGGCGGGGCTCACCAACATCTTCATCGCCATCGGCTTGACGGGCTGGGTCTTCATCGCCCGCCAGACCCGCGCGCAGATGCTCGCGATCAAGGAGAAGGAATACGTGGATGGCGCCCGCGCGCTCGGGGCCACCGGATGGCGGCTGCTGCGGCGCCACCTGCTGCCCAACGCGCTGACCCCCATCATCGTGTCCGTCACCTTCGGGATCCCCGAGGCCATCTTCACGGAGGCCGCGCTCTCGTTCATCGGCGTCGGCATCAACCCGCCCACGCCCTCGTGGGGCCAGATGGTGGGCGAGGGCCAGCAATACCTGCGCACGTACTGGCACCTCTGTGTGTTTCCGTCCATCGCCATCGCGCTCACCATGCTGTCCTTCACGTTCCTCGGCGACGGCGTCCGCGACGCCTTCGATCCTCGACAATCATGAATGAGGGGCTCGCCTCGGACGGCGGGGCCCCCACCCCGCGACGTCCTGCGGCTCACAAGACAAGGAGGCCCTCGATGACCACCCCCCCGATCACCGATCAGCAGATGGACCTGCTCGCCGCGCGTCTCGGCGCGGTCGGCATCGGCCGCCGCGACTTCCTGCTCGTCGCCGCGGGCCTGGCCGCGATGGGCGTCGAGGGGTTCAACGCGCGGCCCGCCGACGCCACCCCCAAGCTCGCCCCCGGCGAAAAGCTGGCCAAGGAACAGAGCGTCCGCTACGGCGGCGGCGGCTGGTTCCAGAACGACCCGTCGAGCCACGATTTCAACAAGGACCTGTACTGCACCGGCGTCCCCGCCCTCTGGGCCGGCCTCATGAAGTTCAACTCCGATTTCCAGGCCGTCCCCAACATGGCCACGAAGGTCGCCTCCAACAAGGACGGCTCGGTGTGGACGTTCACCATCCGCAAGGACACGGGATGGTCCGACGGCGGGCCGGTCACCGCGCGGGATTTCGAGTGGTCGTGGAAGCGCCAGCTCGATCCCGCCACCGCCGCGCCCTACGCGTCGTTCCTCTACGACATCAAGAACGGCGAGGCCTTCAACAAGAAGCAGATCACCGACGCGAGCCAGGTCGGGGTGAAGGCCAAGGATGACTGGACGCTCGAGGTGACGCTGGAAGGGCCGCGCGGCTACTTCCCGGTGCTCAGCGCGTACCTCGCCGCCCTGCCCGCCCACCGCGCGTCGGTGGAGAAACACGGCGACAAGTGGACGGAGGCCGCCAACATCGTCAGCAACGGGCCGTTCGTGCTGGAGTCCTGGGAGCACAACAAGCAGATGGTGCTCCGCAAGAACAAGCACTTCTACGGCGCCAAGGACGTCACCCTCGACAAGGTGACCATCCCGATCGTCGGCGTCGCGGCGGGGGCGCTGCCCTACGACAACAACGAGCTGGACCTCACGCTGCTCCAGGTCGCCGACCTCAAGCGCCTGCAGAACGATCCGCGGGCGTCGCGCCAGGTCTTCCGCTATCCCTTCCCCGGCACCTGGTACCTGCTGCCGCAGGTGACCAAGGCGCCCTTCGACAACGTCAAGGTCCGGCGCGCGGTCGCCCACGCGGTCGACCGCGAGAACGTGGTGAAGGTGGCCCAGGGGTTCGCGGTGCCCGCCCACAGCATGATCCCCCCCGGCTTTCCGGGCGCGCTGGACGATCCCAAGATCCGCGGCCTTCAGAAGTTCGATCCCAAGCTCGCGATGTCGATGCTCAAGGGCACCCCGTTCGAGGGCGGCAAGAACTGGCCGAAGATCGTGCTGACCATGCGCGAGGAGGCGCTCGGAGCCAAGCCGCTGGCCGAGGCCGTCCAGTCCGTGCTGCTCGAGAACCTGAACATGAAGACCGAGCTGGAGGTGCTGGAGCAGCGCGTGTTCCGCGAGCGCCTGTGGAAGCAGGACCTCCAGTTCGTGTGGATCCGCTGGTTCATGGACTATCCCGACCCCCACAACGAGTACTTCGACACGTTCTACGGCAAGAAGACGACGGGGCGGCGCCAGGCGTGGGTCAACGAGACGTTCGACCGCGAGCTGGAGGCCGGGCGCGACACCCGCGACGCCAAGAAGCGTCTCGAGCACTACGCGAAGGCCGAAGAGGTCATGCAGACCGACGTGGGGTACGTGCCGGTGGCGTGGGTGGTTCGTTACGGCGCCGCCAAGCCCTGGGTGCGCGGCATCCAGAAGAACAAGCAGGGGGAGCCGCTCGTCGACGGCAACATCTACGTCGACATGCTCTCCCACCTCTACGTGATCGAGCGGGGATAGGCCCGGAGGGGGGCTGGCGCTCCCCTCCACGTTCGTCGCTCGCTGGCGTTGTCAGGCCGGGGGAATGGCCTGGGGATAGGTGAAGACTCGGGTTGGATCGACTTCCTTCTTGACCTGACGGAGCTTCGGAAGGTTGGTGAGGTAGTACGACTCGAGATAATTCGTGAGCGAGGGGTCGGGGAAGTCGCGAGCGCTCCTGGTAGAAGCCGGGAGACCCGAGCTCGGACAGGAACTTGATCTGAGCCGGCCAGTATTCCATCGCCTTGATCTGCTCCGAGGCGGGCGCGGCGATCCTCTACGCGCCGTCGAGCAGGCTCCTCACCTGGCCCGGCGTTCCCGTGAATTGACCGAGGAGCTGGACGCTCGGGGGTTGTCCGGCCGTGATCTGCAGCCGGGTGCCGAGGCCGGACGGTCCCCCGGTGAGCGTCCGCATCAGCTCCCCGTACACCTCCCGCGGCTTCTCGGTCCACGAGAGGCTGAACACGGTGAAGGGCGCCGGGACGTCGAACGTTTGTACGGTGAACGAGGTGTTGATCCCGAAGTTGCCGCCCGCCCCGCCGCGACAGGCCCAGAAGAGATCCGACTTCGGATCCACGGTGCGGACCTGGCCGTCCGCGGTCACGAGCTGGGTGCCCACCAGCTGATCGCAGGCGAGACCGTGAGCGCGCATGTTGAAGCCGATCCCGCCGCCGAGAAAGAACCCGCCGACGCCCACGGTCGGGCAGCGGCCGTGCGTGATGGTGACGCCGAGCCGTTGCAGCGTCGGGTAGAGCGTGCTGTTGAGCACGCCGCCGCCGCCGGTGGCGATTTTCCTGGCGGGATCGAACTCCACCCGGTTGAGCAGCCCGAGATCGATCATCAGCCCCGGCGTCGTCGAGTAGCCGGCGTAGTTGTGCCCGCCGCACCGGGCCACGAAGGGCACCCTGTACTCCCGCGCCCACAGAATGCTCTGGGCGACGTCGTTGGGGCTCGCGCACCGGGCGACGCCCGCGGGAAACGCGTTGAAGACGAGGTTGTTCGGCGTGACGATCCGCGTCCAGCTCGCCGCGCCCGGCCTCAGCACTTGACCGGACAGTCGGCGGGCGAGATCGCTCCACGCCGGGGGCGGAATGTCGTGAGCGAGCGCCTGCAGCTCGGGCCTCGGCGCGGGCGCGCAAGCGACCCCGACGCCGGCCACGAGCGCGAGCTGCGCCGACCCGACCAGGAAGCGCCGCCGCGTGATGGTCTGGTGCATGATGGGCTCCTTTCGCGGCCGAGTATAGAACCAACGGGTGACCTCCGCTCCCGGCTTGAAGAGCCTCCTCGATTCGCGCACAATCACCCCACCTTGCGACGGCTGCGGTCGTGGTCGTGTCCCGTGTGATGTGGAAAATCGAAGCGCTCTTCCGGTGTGCGACGACGATAGCATGAGGGGCCACGCCGTCGTTTTGAGGGGTAGCTGAAGTATGGGTGGCACCTCCGACGCGGCGCTCGGAGGCGGCGCGCGATGCGTCATGCAGCGACTCTCGCCCGCTGACGGAGCACCGTGGCGATTTTGCGCCAGCCATCGATGCGACGCAGGCGGATCTGCCCGCTCGCCACGAGGCTGAAGAGCAACACCACCGCGGTGTCCTCGGACGGCAGCGCGCTCTGCGTCTTGACCCGGCGCCGAAATTCTCCGTTCAGCCGCTCGATCACGTTCGTGGTGCGCAGGGTTTTCCATTGCGCCCGCGGGAAGGTGAAGAAGGTCAGCAGTTCGGCGCCGCCCTCCTGCAGGCTGCGCACGACGCCGGGACACCGCTTCGCCCACTTGCGCTCGAAGCCGGTGAGCTCGGCGCGCGCGGCGTCAGCGCCGGCCGCGTAGACGATCCGGTGGAAGTCGTCGCGCAGCTCGGCCAGCGCGTGCTTCGGGGCTTTGCGCTCGAGATTCCGCAGCTTGTGCACGCAGCAGCGCTGCACCAGGGCCGTGGGCCAGATCTCGCCGACGGCCCGGCGCAAGCCCGGGTTGCCGTCGATGATGCAGAGCAGCGGCGCCGCCAGTCCGCGCCGGGCCAGGTCCTCGATGAAGCCGCGCCAGGCCGGCGCCGACTCCGCCCCGCAGCATTCCAGGGCCAGCAGTTGCTTGCGGCCATCGGCCAGGACGCCGACCACCCCGAGGACCGGCAAGCTGACGACGCGGCCCGCGCTCCGGACCCGCAGCGCGATCGCATCGAGGTAGAGGACGATGCCGTCCACGTCGGCCAGCGAGCGACTCATCCACGTCTGCAGGCTCTCGCGCAGCGTCGCCACCACCCGCGACACCGCGCTCTTGGAGAGCGCGGCCCCTTTGAGCAACGGGGCCAGCGCGCCGCGAATCCGGCGCGTGTTCGTGCCCGCGAGATACGTAGCCACGACGGCGGCGTTCACTTCGGCCGCGCGCCGCGCATAGCGCGGCACGATCGTCGACCGCCACTCCCGCGCGCCGTCGGGACCGAACACCGTCGCCCGCGGCAAGGTGAGCGGCAGCGGCCCCGTCGGCCCGGTCACGGTCCGCACCTTGCGGCCATTACGATAGCCGCGTCGCTCGCGGTTCCGCTCGTATGGCCGCGCCGCCAGCGCGATCACCAACTCCTCGCCGACCGCGACCTCAATCGCGTGCCGCACGTGCTCGTGAATCAGCTCGCCGAGCGAAACGGGGCGAGGCTCATGCAGGCCATCCGCATTCCTGATACCGTGGTCCATGGCGCATTCCTCCGGTGGCCGCCTGCCAGGGCGGCCGGTTGGGCGTGTACTTCACCAACCGGAAGAATGCGCCAGTTCTCTTTTCCACACGAATCGGGACACGACCGCGGTCGTTCCCGCGCATCTGACTGTCAGTGTCGTAACGGGGAGCGGTGACGGGGACGCCGAAGACTCCGATCGTGCCCCGTAAATCCGCAAGATTTCGATGGCGGACGATTGGCGGACGGGTTGCAACACCGACCCCTCGCGCGCGCGGGCGCGCGAAAACAGACAGATCAGCGCAAGGAGGAAGCGTATGCGGCGGATCGTCAAGGGAATCGGCGTGCTCGTCCCGGCCGTGCTGCTCACCGCCACGGGTTGCGTGGCCACACGAAACTGGGTGCAGGAGACCGTCGGCAAGCGCGCGACCGAGATCGACCAGCGCGTCACCACCGTCGACACCGAGCGCCGCCAGGACGCGACGCGCATCGACAAGCAGACCCAGCGGCTCGACGGCGTGGAGGTCTCGGTGCGTGACGGCTCCCAGCGCCTCGACGGGATCGGCAAGCAGGTGCAAGGGCTCGAGGGCTCCGTGGGCGAGGTGAGCGAGACCGCCAAGGGCGCCCGCGTCAAGGCCGACGAGGTCGACGGCCGTCTCACTCGCCTCTGGGACAACCGCAACGTTCGCAAGCTCTCGGACACCGTGAACGTGCCGTTCGCGTTCAACCGCGCCGACCTCGGCGACGCCGCCCAGACGTCGCTGGTCCCGCTGGTGCGCGAGCTCCAGCAGAACGCCAAGCTGCTCGTCGAGCTGGAGGGGTACGCCGACGCCAAGGGACCGCGCGACTACAACGTCGAGCTGAGCCAGCGTCGCGTGGAAGCGGTGCGTCGCTATCTCGTGCAGAACGGCATCGAGGTGTCGCGCATCCTTTCGATCGGCCTCGGTCCCATCGCCGACCCGAAGCTGTCGGACGCCGCCAAGCGTCGCGTGACCGTGAAGCTCATGGTCCTCGCGGACTGATCGGGCATTGCGCGGCGGCCGTCTCCCGTCCCGAGCGGTCGCCGCGCTCTTCCTCGAACGCCAGCATCTCCTCGCGCCGCGGACGCGGACGCTCACCCCCGCTCGCCTGACCCGGTTCGTGGAGGACGTGGGCGGGGTTCAGCTCGATTCCATCAACGTCCTCGACCGCGCCCACTACCTGACGCTGTGGAGCCGCTTCGGCCCGTACGACCGCGCGCGCCTCGACCGGCTCGTCTACGACGAGCGCCTGCTGTTCGAGTACTGGGCTCACGCCGCGTGTCTCGTGCCGACCTCGATGCTCGCGTGGTGGCGTCGCGCCATGCTCGACTACCGCGTCCGGCACACCGGATGGTCGGGATGGCTTCGAAGCAATTCGCGCACGCTGAGCGCGGTGCGGGCGGCCGTCGAGGCCAACGGGCCGATGGCCAACGGTGATTTCGCGGGACGCCGGCCCGCGGGCGAAGGCGCCGGGTGGTGGAACTGGAGGCCGGCCCAGCACGCGCTGCACTACCTGTGGATGACCGGCGCGCTCACCATCCACTCGCGACGCCATTTCCAGAAGCGCTTCGATCTCCTGGAGCGCGCGCTCGGCGCGGCCGGCGCGGTCGAGCCGGTGTCGTCCAGCGAGTTCCTGCGCTGGCACCTCGAGCGCTCGCTGCACGCGATGGGCGCGGCGACCGAGACCGATCTGAGCCGCTACCTCACGTTCCCGCGCTTCGCGCCGGGAGACCGACGGAAGGCGCTGAGCGCCCTCCTCGAAGAGAGCGACGCCGTGGAAGTCGAGGTGGAGGGAAGCTCCGTCCGCTGGCTGGCCCTGGCCCGCGATCTTCCCGCGCTGGCCCGCGCCGGGCGCGCGCGGCCGCGCGGGACCACGCTGCTCTCGCCGTTCGATTCCCTGCTCTGGCACCGCGAGCGCGTGGCCCGCCTCTTCGGGTTCGACTACCGCATCGAGGTGTACACACCGGGACCGCAGCGCGTTCACGGCTACTACACGCTCCCGATCCTGCACGACGGCCACTTCATCGGCCGGGTCGACGCCAAGAGCGACCGCGTCGCGCGCCATCTCGACGTCCGCCACGTCCACTTCGAGCCGTGGTTCAAGGACGGCGACGCTCCCGCGGCCGGCGGCGATCGCCTCGATCGGGACGGAGCCCTCGCCGGCCTCGCCGAGGCGTTGCGCTCGCTGGCCACCTTCGTGAACGCCGCGGGCATCCGCCTCCACCGGGTGACCCCGAATCGCCTGCGGGCCCCGCTCGCGCGAGCGTTGCGCGTTGTCGCGTCCACGTCCTGATCACGTGGTACCCTGCCCCGCGGCATGGGGATCGACGCGCCGCTCGACGCGTACCGTGACGTGGTCCGCCCGGAGTGGATCGACAGCAACCAGCACATGAACGTCGGCTATTACCTGGTCGCGTTCGATCTCGCCACCGACGAGTTCATGCGCTGGATCGGCCTGGGCCAGGACTATCGGCGGGCGCGCGCGGTCACCACCTTCTGCCTGGAGGCCCACGTGACGTATCACCGGGAGGTCCGCCAGGGCGATCCCCTGCGCTTCACCACGCAGCTCCTCGGCCACGACGCCAAGCGCCTGCACTACATCCACGTCATGCATCACGCGAGGGACGGGTACGTGGCGGCGACCAATGAGCTGATGTCGCTCCACGTGGCCCTCGCGACGCGACGGAGCACGCCGATGGGCCCCGACGTTCTCGCCCGGCTCGCCGACGTCCAGAACGCTCACGACGCGCTCCCGCGCCCGCCGCAGGTGGGCCGCGTGATGGGCCTCACGGCCGGATCCACGACGCGCGAGACGGTCCGATGACCGACGCCGATCTCGGCTACACGCCCGCCGGCGAGCTGGCCGCGCTGATCCGCGAGCGCAAGCTTTCGCCCGTCGAGCTGACGCGCGCGGTGCTCGCGCGGATCGAGGCGCTCAACCCGGCGCTCAACGCGTTCTGCACGCCGACGCCTGACGTGGCCCTCGCCGAGGCGCGCCGCGCTGAAGACGCGGTGATGCGCGGCGACCGGCTCGGCCCGCTGCACGGCATTCCCTACTCGATCAAGGACCTCGCCCTGACCCGGGGCATCCGCACGATGGCGGGCTCGCACATCTTCGCCACCCGCGTGCCCGACGTCGACGCGCCGTTCGTCGCCCGCCTGCGCGACGCGGGCGGGATCATGCTCGGCAAGACCGCGACCTCCGAGTTCGGCTGGAAGGGCACGGGTGACAGCCCGCTCACCGGCAGCACGCGCAATCCCTGGAACACGGCGATGACGTCGGGCGGCTCCAGCGCGGGGGCAGGGGCGGCGGCGGCGGCCGGGCTCGGTCCGCTCCATCAGGGCTCGGACGGCGCGGGATCCGTCCGCATCCCCGCCGCCTTCTGCGGCGTCTTCGGGCTCAAGCCGTCGTACGGCCGGGTCCCGCAGTTCCCGGTCTCCAACAACGACTCCACGACCCACATCGGTCCGCTCACCCGCGCGGTGGCCGACGCGGCGCTGATGCTGAGCGTGATGGCGGGACCGGACGAGATGGACCGCACCTCGCTGCCCGACGCGCCGGCCGACTACGTCGGCCGGCTCCGCGACGGCGTCCGAGGACTGCGCGTGGCCTTCAGCCCCGACCTCGACACGCTGCGCGTCGACCCCGACGTGGCGACCGTCGTGCGGGACGCCGTGCGGGCCTTCGAGACGCTCGGCTGCGCCGTGGAGGAAGTGAAGCCGGGCTTCGCGGACTCCCACGAGATGATCCGCATGATGTGGAACGCCCACGAGGCCGGTAACTACGCCCGCTATCTCCCGGAGTGGCGCGACCGGATGGACCCCGGTCTGGTGGCGTCCATCGAGAACGGACTGTCCTACAGTGTGGTCGACTACATCGAGATGCGCGGCCGGAAGCTGGCCTACTGGGACACCGTGCGTCCGCTCTTCGAGCGCTACGATCTACTGCTCACGCCCTCGCTGTCCATCGCCGCGCTGCCGGTGGGACGCCTCAACCCGGAATCCTGGCCGCAGCCGCCGAACCGGTGGGACTGGATCGCCTGGGCCTCATTCAGCTATCCGTTCAACTTCACCGGTCAGCCCGCGGCATCCGTGCCCGCCGGCTTCACGCCGGCGGGAATGCCGGTCGGCCTTCAGATCGTTGGCCGCCGCTTCGCCGACCTCACGGTGCTGCAGGCGTCGGCCGCGTTCGAAGAAGCTCGACCATGGGCGGCTCGACGGCCCGCCCTCAGCGCCGAGCGTTCGCGCGGTTGAGAAAAGACCGGCGCCCCGGTTGCCCGGGGCGCCGAGAACAGCTGACGTGACTGATCCTAGAAGGTGACCCGAATGCGGCCGGTCAGCTTGTAGACGTTCCGCGACTGGCAGGTCGCGACCCCGTCGGTCACGCACCCGAACCCTCCGGGCGTCCGCTGGATGTTCAACGCGTCGCCGGTGATCAGCGCCGCGGCCGCCATGTCGAACGATACGTTGGGGGCGAATCGGTAGGTCAGGCCTCCGACCCACTCGTTACCCAGATAGCGCTCCTTGCCACCCTGGAACGGGTTGCCTGCCGTCGTGATACCGCTCGGCGTGAGTCCCGTCGCCGTCGCCGTGGTGCCCTTCGTGTCCACCGGCGTGTCCGTCCAGCTCACGTTGGTGATCACGTGGAAGGTCAGGGCCGGGGTCAGCGAATAGTCGGCGGCCAGACCGGCGAAGATGCGGCCGTACTTGTCGTAGCTCGGCGATTCGCGCATGGTGAGACCCGGCCGCTGGACCAGGAAGCCGGTGTTGTAGTCGATGCCGCTCTTCCAGATCTCCGACCAGCCGTTCATGTAGTTGAAGCCGGGGTTGATCGCGTGGTACGTGCGGTCGACGCCGCCCCCGTTGTTCTGGATGTCGTGTTGGGCCTGCATGCCGGGCGTGTAGGCGATGCGCGACTCGATGAGCAGGGGTCCCGTCCGGAACCCCGTGATCACATCCAGGAGGAACGACCGGATGTCCACGTCGTTCTTGATCGCGCTCCCGCGCCGGGGCACTTCCTCGTTGCCCAGCAGATAGATGAACGTGGGCTGGAACGAGAACGGCCCCATCTGCCATCGGAGGTCGCCGCCGAAGTAGTGGCGCGTGATCCGGTTACCGTTGAGACCCGGCCCGGCCACCGACCCCACCGTTACCGCCGGACAGTTGGTGTTCGGGCTATACCCGCCAAAGCCCGGCGTGCCCAGGTTGGCCGTGCCGCAGTTGCCGCCGTCCCACGATCCGTATCCGTACGTGGGCTTGATGGTCAGCCCCTTGAACAGATCGGCCTCGAGGCTCGCGATGATCGCCCACGAGTCCTTCTGGTTCGGCGCGATGAACCGATCCAGCTGCTCGCTGATCTGCACGAAGCTCACCGTGCTGCGCACGTTCGGCGCCCACGTCGTCTGGAGGTTCACGCCGGGGAAGTCACCGGTGGCCAGCACGCCCGGCTTGTAGTCGTGCCCGCTGAACGCCTGCCCGCCGAACCGTCCAATCGTTGCGAACGGAATGAACGGCATCAGTGAACCGGGCCCCGTGATCGGCGCCTCGAGATACAGCCACTTGGTTTCGACCGCGCCCTGCACGTCGGTGTCGAGGTCGAAGTTCGCCGACGTGCCGTTGGTGGCCACGCCGACCGTCGTCAGGCTGCCCGGCTGGCTGGACGCGTTGAAGTTGCCGGCGCCGTTGGTGAAGTCCAGCTCGACGGCCCACACGCCCTTGACCTTGCCGACTTCACCCGTGATCGTGAACACGCCACGCTCACGGGACCACCATCCCTTCTCCTTGTTGCCCAGGGTGCCATCTGGCAGGTTCGGCGACTGGCCCGCCTGGTTGTTGGTGTACGCCAGGTTCATTCCCGCGGTGGTCACGAAATCGACGAGTCCGTTGATCGTCACCTTCGGAGCGGGCCCCTGAGCAAAGCTCGGCGGGGCCAGGATGCCGATGGTGACGAGAACGGCGACGACGAAGAAGAGCGTCTTTCTCATTGCCGTCTCCTCATTGTGGAAAGGTCGCGTTGGACAACAGCGTCGGGGGGCGCAGTGTGGACAACAGTTTCCTGAAGGGAGCTGGCGCTCAGCTCGAACGGATAATGCAGGCTATGTGGACTGCGGGAACCGAAATCGGCCATGCTCGCCCTCGAGCGGCGGATCGGTCGCCGGGAAGATATCCTTGGACGGGGAAAAACACAAGCCTTTTTCTTCGGACCCACCCCTTCAACGCGCCACGGCATGGACGGGCTCGTGCCCCAAAAAGAAAAGCGCCCCGGAGAACCCGGGGCGCCTGTAGCCGGACGCGGGGGCCTCGGACGGCCTCCCGCGTGATTTGATCCCTAGAACGTGACCCGAATGCGGCCTGACAGCTTGTAGACGTTCCGCGACTGGCAGGTCGCGACCCCGTCGGTCACGCACCCGAACCCTCCGGGCGTCCGCTGGATGTTCAACGCGTCGCCCGTGACCAGCGCCGCCGCCGCCATGTCGAACGCCACGTTGGGGGCGAACCGGTAGGTCAGACCGCCCACCCACTCGTTACCCAGGTACCGCTCCTTGCCTCCGGTGAACGGGTTACCCGGCGTCGTGATACCGCTCGGCGTCAACCCCGTCGCCGTCGCCGTCGTGCCCTTCGTGTCCACCGCCGTGTCCGTCCAGCTCACGTTGGTGATCACGTGGAAGGTCAGGGCCGGTGTCAGCGAGTAGTCGGCCGCGATACCGGCGAAGATGCGGCCGTACTTGTCATAGCTCTGTGACTCGCGCATGGTGAGACCGGGCCGCTGGACCAGGAAACCGGTGTTGTAGTCGACACCGCTCTTCCAGATCTCCGACCAGCCGTTCATGTAGTTGAAGCCGGGGTTGATCGCGTGATACGTGCGGTCGACGCCACCGCCGCTGTTCTGGATGTCGTGTTGGGCCTGCATGCCGGGCGTGTAGGCGATGCGCGACTCGATGAGCAGGGGTCCCGTCCGGAACCCCGTGATCACATCCAGGAGGAACGACCGGATGTCCACGTCGTTCTTGACTGCGGTCCCACGCCGGGGCACTTCCTCGTTCCCCAGCAGATAAATGAACGTGGGCTGGAAGGAGAACGGCCCCATCTGCCATCGGAGGTCGCCACCGAAGTAGTGGCGCGTGATCCGGCTGCCCGGAAGACCCGGCCCCGCCACGTTTCCGACGACCACGGCGGGACAGTTGGTGTTCGGGCTGTAGCCGCCGACGCCCGGGGTGCCGAGGTTGGCCGTGCCGCAGTTACCGCCGTCCCAAGAGCCGTAGGCGTACGTGGGCTTGATGGTCAGACCCTTGAACAGGTCGGCCTCGAGGCTCGCGACGATCGCCCACGAGTCCTTCTGGTTCGGCGCGATGAACTTATCCAGAGCCTCGCTGATCTGCACGAACGTCACGGTGCTGCGCACGTCCGGCGTCCACGTGGTCTGGAGATTCACGCCGGGGAAATCGCCGGTGGCCAGCACGCCCGGCTTGTAGTCGTGCCCGCTGAACGCCTGGCCCCCGAACCGCCCGATCGTCGCGACCGGAATGAACGGCATCAGTGAACCGGGACCCGTGATCGGCGCTTCGAGATACAGCCACTTGGTTTCGACCGCGCCCTGCACGTCGGTGTCGAGGTCGAAGTTCGCCGAGGTGCCGTTGGTGGCCACGCCGACGGTCGTCAGGCTGCCCGGCTGGCTGGACGCGTTGAAGTTGCCGGCGCCGTTGGTGAAGTCCAACTCGACGGCCCACACACCCTTGACCTTGCCCACTTCACCGGTGATCGTGAACACGCCACGCTCACGGGAGAACCAGGTCTTCTCCTTGTTCCCGATGGTGCCGTCAGGCAGGTTCGGAGACTGACCGGCCTGGTTGTTGGTGTACGCCAGGTTCATGCCCGCGGTGGTCACGAAATCGACGAGCCCGTTGATCGTCACCTTCGGAGCGGGCCCCTGAGCAAAGCTCGGCGGGGCCAAGACCCCGATGGCGACGAGAACGGCAAGGACGACGACGCCAGCCCTTTTCATTGCCTCTCCTCATGTGGTTCGGGTGAAAGGCCGCCTCTCAACAACGACAAACCAGCCATCAACAGGAGCAGATCACCACAACAAAGACAGAAACCGGGCGGCCATCCACCAGTCTCGAGGCCGGGATCGGTCGGCCGGAGCCTAACCTGTCTCCCGCAATGAGCACAAGCCTTTTCTTCGTGGATAGCGCGACGCGTCACCCTACCGGCTACGCTTGGCCAGGTACTCCGGGCCGACCAGGAGCTCCCTGGGCTTGGACCCATTGCCAGGGCCGATGATCCGGTCCTGCTCCATCATGTCGATGAAGCGCGCGGCCTTCGGGTACCCGAGGCCCATACGCCGCTGGAGAAAGGAGATCGACGCCTGGCGCTGCCCCACGACCAGGTGCACGCAGTCCCAGTACACGTTGTCGCGCTCGGCGCCGTCCCCGGCGGCGATCTCGTCCTCGGTGGCGAGCACGATCTCCTCGTACTGGGCCACGCCCTGGGTCCGGAGGAACTCGCAGACCGCCTTGACCTCCTCATCGCCGACCCAGGCTCCATGCACCCGCATCTGCTTGTTGGCGCCGGGGGGCAGGAAGATCATGTCGCCCCGGCCCAGGAGCTGCTCGGCGCCGTTGGCGTCGAGCACGGTGCGGGAGTCGACCTTGGAGGCCATCTGGAAGGCGATGCGGGTGGGGAAGTTCGCCTTGATCAGGCCGGTGACCACGTCGACCGACGGGCGCTGGGTGGCCAGGATCAGGTGGATGCCGATGGCCCGCGCCAGCTGAGCCAAACGCACCAGTGAGGCCTGCACCTCGCCCGACGAGACCATCATGAGGTCGGCCAGCTCGTCGATGACCACGACCCAGTAGGCCAGGTGCTCCTCGGGAGCGACCGCCTTGTTGTAGCCCTCGATGTTGCGCACCTGCTTGGCCTGGAGAAGCTTGTAGCGCTCGTCCATCTTGCCGACGATCCAGCGCAGGCGCGCCGCCGCCTCCTTGGCGTCGGTCACGACCGGGGAGAGCAGATGCGGAATGCCCTCGTAGACCGACAGCTCCAGCCGCTTGGGATCGATCATCAGGAAGCGCACCTCGGCCGGCGTCATCTTGTAGAGGATCGAGCAGATCATCACGTTCAGTCCCACCGACTTGCCGGTGCCGGTGGCGCCCGCGACCAGCAGGTGCGGCATGCTGGCCAGATCGGCGACGACGGGACCGCCCGTCACGTCCTTGCCCAGAGCGAGCGGGAGCCGTCCCTTGGACGCTCCGAAGTCGGGTGACGCGAAGATCTCGCGCAGGTACACGGTGGTCGTGCTGGCGTTGGGGGTTTCGATGGCCACGGTGCCGCGTCCGGGGATCGGTCCCATGATGCGCACGGAGGCGGCCTTGAGGGCGAGGGCCAGATCGTCGGCCAGATTCACCACCCGGCTGATCTTGATCCCCGGCGCGGGCTCGAACTCGTAGGACGTGATGATCGGACCCGGGCTCACCTGGACGATCCGGCCCTCGACGTCGAAGTCCTGGAGCTTCCGGCGCAAGGTCTCGGCGTTTTCCTGGAGCTCCTCGTGGCTCATCGCCGGCTTCTGATCGTCCGGCGGCGCCTGCAGGAGTCCGGTGGGCGGAAGCTGGAACGATTCCGCGCCGCCCTTGCCGAAGTCGAAGGTCTCCTGCCACGCCAGCCCTTCCTTGACGCTGGGCTTCGCGCGACGCGGCTCGACCACGACGGGTGGAGGCGGCACGGCCTCGATGACCTCGCTGCTGGTCGCGCCGACCACGGCCGCAACCGGCTCGCCCGCCGCTCTGGCCGCCTTCACGCTCGGCCGGCGCCGCAGTCGGGCCACCCGCGCCATCACCACGCGCGCGAGCGCGGCATACGAGACCTGCGTGAGAAAGAGGACGCCGATGGGGACCCCGGCCAGGAGCACGAGCCACGTCCCGACCCCACCGAGCGCGAGCCGCAACGCTTCGACGAGGCCCCAGCCCACGAGCCCCCCGGCGACGACGCGCTCGTCGGGAGCGGGTGACGACAGCGTCATCGCCGTCTGGGTCAAGAGGCCGGTGGCGCTGAGCAGCAGCACGGCGACGCCGGCGAGGGGCGTCACCCCGCGGGCCGCGATCGGACGGATGAACACGTTGGCGCCGACCACGGCCAGGATCAGCGGCAAGAGAAATCCACCGTAGCCGAAGGCGACGAAGAGCGCGGCGCCGAGCCACGCCCCCAGGTGACCCACGACGCCCTGGGGATCGACCCCACGTGTGTGATTCCACACCGTGATCGCCCCGAAGCCGGCGAGGACCAGGAGCAGGATCGCCCGCGCTTCGCGGAGCCAGCGGCCCGACTCGCGCTTCTTCTTCGCCATCAGACCTGAAGGATCACCGGCAGCACGACCGGCTTGCGCTGGAAGCGCTGGTTGATGAAGTGACGGACCGCGGAGCGCACCAGCGCCCCCAGGGCCTCGCGATCGGGGATGAGCTCGGGCTCCCGCGCGGCCAGCGCGTCGAGGACCGCGGTCCGCAGCTCACCGAGCAGCTCCTCGTTCTCCTTGACGTACACGAATCCGCGCGACGCGATCTCGGGACCCGCCACCACGGCGCCCTGGCTGTCGACGACGAGCGACACGGACACCAGGCCGTCCTGGGAGAGGATCTGGCGATCGCGCAGCACCACCGCGCCGATGTCCCCCACGCCCTTGCCGTCCACCATCACGCGGCCCGTCGGATAGCGGCCGACCACGCGCGCGGTGGTCTTCGTCACCTCGACGCCCGTGCCGTCCTCGACCAGAAAGACGCGGTCGGAAGACAGTCCCACGCCCGCGGCCAGCCGCGCGTGACCGAGCAGATGGCGGTACTCGCCGTGGACGGGAATGAAGTACCGCGGCCGGGTGAGATTCAGCATGAGCTTGAGATCTTCCTGGCTCGCGTGGCCCGAGACGTGGACGAACGCGTTGTCGTCGTAGAGCACCTCGGCGCCTAGGCGCAGCAGCGCGTTGACCACGCGACCGATCGTGCGCTCGTGGCCGGGAATGACCCGCGCCGAGATGATCACGAGGTCGCCCCGCTCGACCTGCACGTATTTGTGCTCAGCGGCGGCCATCAGGGCCAGCGCCGAGTTCGGCTCGCCCTGACTGCCCGTCGACAGGATGATCTGCCGCTCGCGCGGAAGCTTGACGAGGTCCTCCAGGGCCACGAGCACGCCCTCGGGCACGCGAAGGACGCCGAGCCCCGAGGCCACCGCGACGTTCTTCTGCATGCTCATGCCGAGGAGGGCCACGCGCCGATCGTGCGCGGCGGCCAGCGTGAGCACCTGCTGGATACGGTGGATGTGCGAGGCGAACGTGGCCAGGATGATCCGTCCCGCCGCGTGCTCGAAGTGGCCGCGCAGCGCCACGCCCACGTCGATCTCCGAGCGGGTGTGGCCGGCGCGGTCGACGTTGGTGGAGTCCGAGAAGAGCACGAGCACGCCGTGCTCGCCCAGCTCGGCGAACTTGTAGTAGTCGGGCGGCTCGCCGTCGAGCGGACTCGGGTCCAGCTTGAAGTCGCCAGTGTGGACCAGCGTGCCCACCGGCGTATCGATGGCGAGCCCGATGCCGTCGACGATCGAATGGGTGACCCGGATGGGCTCCACCCGGAAGGGGCCGATCTCGACCCGCTGGCGCGGGCGGATCTCGCGAAGGTCCGCGCTCTCGAGGAGCCCGTGCTCGCGCAGCCGCTCGCCGACCAGGGCCAGGGTCATCGGCGTGCCGTAGACCGGCACCCGAACCGAGCGCAGGAGGTACGGCAGCGCGCCGATGTGGTCCTCGTGCCCATGGGTGAGGAACACGGCGCGGAACCCGTCGCGCTTGGCGAACGCGTAAGTGAAGTCCGGGATCACGTGATCGATGCCCGGCATCTCGTCCGGATCGGGGAACATCAGTCCGCAGTCGATGGCGATGAGGTCGTCGCCCGACTCGACGAGCATCATGTTGAGCCCGATCTCGCCGAGCCCTCCGAGGGGGATCAGCCGGACCGCAGGCTCCGTGGCGGGCGGAGGAACGTCGACCAGGCTCATTGCTGACGTTCGATCCTAGCACCCGGTCCCCTGAAACCATGCTATGTACCGACACCGGGCGTCGGCCCGTTCGGGGAGGACCGCATGGGGTGGTCACGGGTAGGTGTCATCCTCCGCCGGCATCACGAGGTGGCCCTGGCGGCGGCGTTCGTGGTCATGGCCTCCTACGAGCTGCTGGAGATGCGGGCGCTGGAGCCGGCCCGGACCTCGTGGACGTCCTGGCTCGTCCACGCCGTGCAGGTGGTCGTGATCCTGGCCGCGAGCTATGCCGTGCTCCGGGCCTGGCGCGGCAAGACGGCCCACGCGGAAGCGATGGCGCGCCTGATGGAACGAGTCGTCGAGGCTCAGGACGAGGAGCGGCGGCGCGTGGCCTACGATCTGCACGACGGCGTGGCCCAATTGATCGTCAGCGCCAAGCAACACCTCGACACCTGCGCTGACCTGTGGCCGCCCGCCTCCGAGCGGGCGGCGCGGGAGTTGAGCGTCGGCCTCGAGCGGCTCGATCAGGCCATCGTCGAGACTCGCCGCGTGTTGCTGGCACTCCGCCCCGCCATCGTCGACGACCTGGGTCTCCCGGCGGCGGCGCGCCAGAGCCTCGAGCAGATCGCCGAGGAGATCGGCTGGGACGTCGGTTTCACCGAGAACCTCGGCGACGCGCGCCTTCCTCCGGCGACCGAGACCGCCGCGTTTCGGATTCTGCAGGAGGCGCTGACCAACGCGCGCAAGCACGCCGCCGCCCGCCGCGTGGACGTCGAGCTACGTCGCGAGGACGACCGGCTGGTCCTCGCCGTCCGCGACTCGGGACGCGGCCTGCCCGTCGGCGACGTCACCGGTGGCCGCGGATTGGGTCTGGCGAGCATGAGTGAGCGGGCCCGGCTCGTCGGCGGCACCTGTACGGTCGTGAGCGAGCCGGGTGCCGGCACGCTGGTTCGGGCGACGTTGCCCCTGCGCTCGAACGACGCGCGACGCCGCGTCGCGAGTCTCCACGGCGACGCGCGAGGGACGCTGGCGAAGCCATGACGCTTTCGCCACCGCCGCTGCGCGTGCTCGTCGTCGACGACCACCCGATGGTGCGGGCCGGGCTGCGCAGCATGTTGACCGGCGACGAGGTCGAGGTCGTCGCCGAGGCCGGCAGCGGTGCCGAGGCGGTGGAGCGCGCGGTCGCGCTCGGCCCCGACCTCGTCCTGCTCGACGTGGAGCTGCCCGACGTGGACGGCCTGGAAACGCTGACCCGACTCAAGGCCCGCGTGCCCGACACCGCGGTGCTCATGGTCAGCATGCACGACGATGCCTCGATCGTCCGCCGCGCGGTCGAGGCGGGAGCGGCGGGCTACGTGCTCAAGGGCATCGGGCGCCGGGAGCTGCTGGCCGCCGTGCGCGCGGTGCGGGAGGGCGGCTCGGTGCTCGACCCGGCGTTGCTCCGCTCGCTCGCCGCCCCGGCGTCTCGCGACGCCGCCGAACCGGCCGCGGCCGCGCCGCTCACCCGCGTCGAGCTCGAGGCGCTGGCGCTGCTGGCGGCCGGACTCACCAATCGCGAGATCGCCGAGCGCTTGCGCTGGAGCGTGGGCACCGTGAAGAAGTACGTCCAGCGCATCCTCGAAAAGCTCGATGTCTCCGACCGGACCCAGGCCGCCGTGGTGGCCGTGCGCCGCGGTCTGCTCTGAACGACGGGCGCGGTCAGAACCTGACGCGCACCCCGCCGTAGATGGATCGTGGCGGGCCGAAGACCTCGGTCCGACGATCGGTGAGCGCGATCGGCAGTCCGGCGTTCGCCACGCCCTGCGGATCGAAGAAGGTCCCGAAGGGCGCGTAGCGCTTGTCGAACAGGTTGTTGACCAGCGCGAAGACCTCGACGTTCCTGGCGATCTGATACGACGTGTGGACGTTCGCCACCCAGTAGCCCGGCAGCTTGACGTTCTGGTTGGCGTCGTCGCCGACGAAATACTGGCTTCCCACCACCGCCACGTCTCCACCGATCTTCCAGGCCGGCGTCACCCGGTAGTCGAGTCCGAACTTGCCCTGGTGCGCCGGGATGCCGGGAAGGTGTCTCCCCGGCGCCACCCGGACGTTCCCCTCTTCGTCGGCGAAGGGGTTGTTCGGCGACGGCAGCGTGCCCGTGAACTGATACGTCGCGTCGAGGAAGCTGTAGCTCGCGTACGCGAGCCAGCGCGGGGACTGGTACTGCAGGCTGGTCTCCAGTCCCTGCCGCCGCGTCCTGGGAACGTTCTGAAACACGCCGCGCCCCAGGATGACGCTGGCGACCTGGACGATGTCGTCGTCGCTGTCGGTTCGAAACAGGCCGAGCTTCCAGTCCAGCCGGCCGTCGGCCACCGGCACGTTCCCGCGGAGCCCGGCCTCGTAGGTCCTCCCGACGACTTGCTTCAGCGGCGGATCGGCGACGAGGAAACTTTCGATCAGGCACGGCTTGGCCGGATTCGAGCAGCCGTTCTCGAGCGGGGTCGGCACCCGGTTCGATTCCGCGTAGCCGGCGTAGATCGACACCCCCGGGCGGATCTTGTAGGCGACGCCGACCAGGGGATTGAAGCGGTGGTACGTCGCGTCGCTGTTCAATTCGGGGCTGGTGCCGAGCTGATCTCTCAGGCTGATCGTGGCGACGTTCAGGCGCCCGCCGAGCGTCGCGGACAGGCGATCGGTGATGTCGAAGGTGTCGAGGGCGTAGACGCCGGAGTAGGTATTCGTCGCCGTCACGTCGACGGAGCCGACGCCGACGTCACCGAGCGTGTGAATGATCGAGCCGAGGCCGGGGACTCGCGGGTTCACGGTCGTCACCGACAGATCGGGGTTGATGAACCCGAGCATGCTGCGCGCGGTGAACTCGACCGCGCTGCGGTCGAGGCTCGCCCCCACCGTGAAGTAGTTGCCGTGCCCGAACAGCTCGCCGGTATGGGTGGCCTGCGCCGACACGCCGAACGTCAGGGCCTTCGTTTCCGTCCGGTCGATCGTGCCGTAGGGGATCGGCGCGCACGTATTGCCCGATCCGGGCGGACACGGAATCGGCTTGCCGTTCTGATCGAGGATGACGAACTGATCGCGAAAGAGGGTCGTCAGGGGACTGGGCCGCGGGAAGCCGTCATCCTCCAGACACAGGTGATCGCGGAACTGGGGCGACGCGCTGTTGCTGCAGCGCTCGAGCTCGGCCGCGTTGCCGTCGACGTGTGCCTGCTTGAAGGCGCGGACGTAGACGTTCCCCTGCACCGACCAGCTCTCGCTCGGGGCGTACCGGCCGTTGAGCGCGAGCATGGCCATCTCGTTGTCGGTCGTCTGGGGATTCGTGTAGATGGCGCGCTCGTCGCGGCCGAGCAGCTGGATGGGCGTCGCCGCCGCCGCCCCGAACGAAGACCTGGCGACGGCGCCGATCAGATGAACCTCCGCTCGGTCGTTCCGCCAGCCCAGGTCCAGATAGAGACGCCCGATCTCGGTCGGTGACTGGTCGCGCCAGCCGTCGTCACGGAGTCCCTGGACGGCCACGTAGACGGCGACGTCACCCTGCTGAGCCCCGTATTGCAGCCCGCCGCCGACGCGTCCGAAGGAGCCGCCCATCACGTCGGCTTCGAACCCGTGATAGTCGAACCCGTTCTTCATCTGGAGGCTGATCGCTCCGCCGAGGGCGTTGAGGCCGAACACGGGGTTGCTCGACCAGACGTCGACGCGTTGAATGGCGTTGGTCGGAACGAGGTCCCAGTTGACGGTGTCGCCGAAGGCTTCGTTGATCCGGATCCCGTTCATATAGACGGCGAGGCCTTGCGGCCGGCCCTGGAGCGGCGAGGCGGCAAAGCCGCGGTACCGAATCTCCTGCTGAGCGCTGTTGCCGTGCGGGTCGGACAGCGAAAGACCGGGAATGCGCTGGAAGAGCGCGTCGGTCAGGTTCGGTGATTCCAGACGTGACACGTCGTCGGCCGACAGCGATTGCGTCGTCGCCGGGATCTTGTCGCGATCGATCCCGACGCCTCCCGCCGCGAGCGGGGAGGGAGCGA
Source organism: Candidatus Acidiferrum sp. (assembly GCA_035317605.1). GTDB lineage: Bacteria > Methylomirabilota > Methylomirabilia > Rokubacteriales > CSP1-6 > DATHGT01. Next base: position 21,315 of record DATHGT010000134.1, read on the forward strand.
TGACCATGACGGGGGGAAGCCTCACGACGTCCTCGGGAGGCGTCGGGGTGATGAGCCCCTGCGCGCTCGCGAGAGCCACCAGCGCGAGGACCGAGCACGCGGCGAACGCGGTGAGGAACGGGGATCGCATCGACGTCGGAACGCCGCGGCGTCCGGCGTCGTGCGATTGATACTCCAACAACCGCGCCGCCGGCAATTGCCACGTGGCCACGAATCGCGGTGGCCGGGTGGCTACGCGTGCGCGCCGATCCTCAGGAGAGCCGACGAGTCAGCTCGGCGAACTCCGCGATCGCCAACGTCTCCGCCCGTCGAGAGGGATCAATCCCTGCGGACTCGGCCGCCTCGCGAAGAACGTCCGCGGGTCGACCCAGTCCCGCGGCCAGCGCGTTGGCGAGCGTCTTGCGCCGCTGGGCGAACGCCGCCCTGACCACCACGTGAAAGCGGCGCTCGTCGGCGATGGGGATCCGCGGCGACGGGAGGACGTCCAGACGGATCACCGCCGACTCCACCTTGGGCGGCGGGCGGAAGGCTTCCGGCGGCACCCGCAGAGCCAGCGTCACGTCGCAGTAGAGCTGGGTCAGCACCGAGAGGCTGCCGTAGACACGGCTGCCCGGGGCCGCCGCCACACGCTCGGCGACCTCGCGCTGGAGCATGAGCGCCATCGTATCGATGGCGGTGCGGGCGGCGACCAGCGCCATGAGGATCGGCTTGCCGACGCTGTACGGGAGATTGCCGACGATCACGACGCGCCCACCCGGCGGCGCCACCAGGGTCCCGTAGTCCCAGCCCCGCGCATCCGCCTCGACGACCTCCACGCCGGGAGCGTGCGGACGCAACCGCGCCGCGAGCTCGGGATCGACCTCGAGCGCGATCACCCTTCCGGCCCGCCGCGCCAGCTCGCCCGTGAGGGCACCGTCTCCGGGGCCGATCTCGACGACGAGATCGTCGCGGGTCGGCGCCACGAGATCGACGATGGCCCGCGCGATCCCGAAATCACGCAGGAAGTGCTGACCGAGCGCGCGACGCCGGCTCCCCGCCGCCACGTCAACGCGCCCGACGAACGCGAACGCCTCCGACGGCGACGACGTCGATCATGCCTCTCGCGCGGCGAGCTCGGCGAGGAGCGCCTGGTAGACGCGTCCGGTCGCCGCCTCGGTGGCGGTGGGCACGCCGGAGTTGTCGATGACGTGGTCGGCGAGCTTGGCCTTTTCGGCGAGCGGAATCTGGCTCCTGATCTTGCGGAGGGCTTCGTCGCGGTCGATACCGTCGCGGGCCATGAGGCGGGCGATCTGCGTCGGCTCGTCCGTGATCACGACCACGAGGCGGTCCATCATGAGGTGGCTGCCGCTCTCGATCAGCACGGCGGCGTCGTAGAAGGCGAGGCCGCGGAAGTGCTCGGCCGTGAGCTCGTCGATCCGTCGCAAGAGGCGCTCGCGCATGCGCGGATGCGTCATCGCCTCGAGCGTGCGACGGCGGTCGGGGTCGGCGAAGACGATGGCGCCGAGCGCCTTGCGGTCGAGGCGCCCGCCGGGACCGAGCACTCCGGCGCCGAACTCGGCGGCGATCTCGGCCAGCGCGGGCTCGCCCGGCTCCACCACGTCGCGGGCCAGCACGTCGGCGTCGATGATGACCGCGCCGAGCGCGCGGAGCATCGCGTCCACCGTGCTCTTGCCGGTCGCGATGCCCCCGGTGAGCCCCACGAGCAGGAAGGGGCGGGGCGGGGTCACACCTCCGACCAGTCCTTGCCGGACTTGACGTCGACGACCACGGGCACGCACAAGGGCAGCGCGTCGGCCATGATCTCGCGGGCCAGCGCCTCCACCACGGTGACTTCCTCCGGCGGCGCCTCGAACAACAGCTCGTCGTGGACCTGGAGCAGCATGCGCGCGCGCAGTCCGCGCGCCCTGAGCGCCTCGTGGACGCGGACCATCGCGATCTTGATCATGTCGCTCGCCGTCCCCTGCACCGGCGCGTTCATGGCCATGCGCTCGGCGGCGTTGCGGGCGACCGGGTTGTTGGAGCGCAGGTCCGGCAGGTAGCGGCGGCGCCCCAGCAGCGTGGTCACGTGTCCGCGCTCCCGGCCCTCGGCCAGCGTCCTGTCGATGAACGCGCGCACCAGCGGGTGCGCCGCGAAGTACGCGTTGATGTAGCGCTGCGCTTCCTTCTGGTCGATCTTGGTGGCTTGCGAGAGCCCGAACGCCGACACGCCGTAGAGGATGGCGTAGTTCGCGCTCTTGGCGATGGTGCGCTGGAGCGAGGTGACGGCCTCCGGCGCGACCTTGAACACCTCGCACGCGGTGCGGGTGTGGATGTCCTCCCCGCGCTGGAACGATTCGATGATCCCGGGCTCGCCGGAGAGATGCGCGAGGATGCGCAGCTCGATCTGTGAGTAGTCGGCGGCCACGAAGCGCCACCCCTCCTCGGGGATGAACGCGGCGCGGATGCGCCGGCCCAGCTCGGTGCGGATGGGGATGTTCATGAGGTTCGGATCCTGCGAGCTGAGCCGTCCCGTCGCCGCCACCAGCTGGTTGAAGGTGGTGTGGATGCGCCCGGTCGCCGGATTCACGAGCACGGGCAGCGCGTCGGCGTAGGTGCCCTTGAGCTTGGCCAGCGTCCGGTGCTCGAGGACTTTTCCCGGCAGCGGATGGCCGACGGCCAGCTCGGTGAGAACGTCGGCGTCGGTGGAGTAGCCGGTCTTCGTCCGCCGCATGGCCGGCAGCTTGAGCTTCTCGAACAGGATCGTGGCCAGCTGCTTGGGCGACGCGATCGTGAATTCCTCGCCGGCCAGGGTCCAGATCTCGCGGGTGAGATTGTCGAGCTGGCGTTCCAGCTCTTTGCCGAAGGCCTCGAGCCGGCCGGGGTCCACGCGAATGCCGTGACGCTCCATGAGGGCCAGCACCGGGATCAGTGGACGCTCGATCTCGTCGTAGATCCGCTTCAGCTCGACCGCGCTCAGCTCGGCGGAGGCGTGCTCCCAGAAGCGCGCGAGCCACCGCGCCCGCTCGCCAAGCTTGTCCCCCGCGGCAGCCGGCGGCTCACCGGCGGCCAGCGACGGCGGACACTCGGCGAACGCGTCCATGCAGACCTCGTCGAGCTTGTAGGTCAGTCGCGCCGGATTGAGCAGATAGGCCGCCACCGCCGTGTCGTCGGTGACCGGCAGCGCGACGCCTCGCTCCAGCGACCACTCGATCAGCGGCTTGGCGTCGTGAACGATCAGCGGGTGACCGCCGACATCCAACGGCGTGTCGCCGGTCGCCATCCACGCCGCGCCCGCCGCGGGATGGAAGAGCCCGACGGCATCCACGCGCGGCGTCGGGGGCTGGTGCTCGCCCGTCCAGTCGACGGCCAGCGGAGCGCCGGAGGGAATCGTCGCCAGATACGCGGCCAGCGCGGGGGCATCGGTGAGCGCCTGCACGGGCTCGGTCGAAGCCGTCGGCGTCGGCGCCGGCAGCTCCTTGATCAGCCGGACGAACTCCATCTCCATCCAGAGCGCGCGCAGCTTGGGCCAGTCCGGCTCGAGGCGGCGGGACGTCTCGAGGTCGAAGGGCAGGTCCATGCCGGGCCGCAGCACGGCCAGCTCGCGCGAGAGCAGCGCGTCCTTGCGACCGGCGGCCAGCGTCTCCCGGAGCTTGCCGGCCACCAGCGTGAGGTTCTCGTAGAGCTTCTCCACCCCGCCGAACTGGTTGACGAGCTTGACCGCGGTCTTCTCGCCGACGCCGTGGACGCCGGGGATGTTGTCGATCGCATCGCCCATGAGGGCCAGCACGTCGGCGATCTGCGCCGGCTCCACGCCCCAGCGCTCGCGCACCTTCGCCTCGTCGTAGACCACGCGCTCGCCGGTGCGCCCGAGCACGCTGAGCACGCGCACGCGCGGGCCGACGAGCTGGAGCATGTCCTTGTCGCCGGTGACGATGACGACGTCCTGGCCGGCGGCGAGCGCGCGATCGACGAGCGTGGCGATCACGTCGTCGGCCTCGTAGCCGGGCACTTCCACGACCGGCGTGCGCAGCGCTTCGAAGAGGCGACGCACGTAGGGGATCTGTCGCGACAGGTCGTCGGGCATCGAGCTGCGCGTGGCCTTGTAGTCCGCGTACAGCTTGTCGCGGAAGGTGCCCCCCGGCGCGTCCCAGGCGATGGTCAGGTAGTCTGGCTTCTCCTCGCGGATCAGCTTCCACAGCATGGTGCTGAGGATCAGCACGGCGTGGCTGGGGACGCCCTTGGACGTCGAGAGATAGCCGACCGCGTGGTACGCGCGAAACACGTGCGACATCCCGTCGACGACGTAGAAGCTCACGCCATCTCCTCAGAGTCGATCTCGATCATTGAAGGGCTCGGCTCGCCGCCCGAGCGCGGCTCACCTCGCACGGCCACATAGAAGCTCAACTCATCTGCTCCTTGTACAGTGCGCGGACCGCGGTGGTGCGCGTGCGGTACTCATCCAGAAAGACGTCGCGCGAAGCATAACCGAGGGCCGCGGCCACGCGCGCGGGGATGGGGCCGGCGAGATCGATGGTATCGGACGGACGCACCGAGAGCAGGCGGAGTCCCGCCGAGACGCGACGCAAGAAGCGATAGTGGGCGGCCAGCTCGTCCGCCTTCGTGGTGTCGAGGCCACCCGCGCGCGCGAGACCGGCCAGCGCGGCCAGCGTGCCGGGCGCGCGGACCTCCGGGCGTTCGGCGCCGTGCAGGAGCTGAAGCGTCTGCACCAGGAACTCGCCGTCGACGAGGCCGCCCACGCCGTACTTCACGTGACGACGTCCCGGCGTCTCCTTCCCCAGCTCGATCTCCATTCGCCTGCGCACGTCGACGATGGCCTTGACCTCCTCTCGCGTGAGTGGCGCGCCGTAGACGACGCGCCGCAGGAGCGCCCGCACCCGCCGGCCCAGCGCGCGGTCGCCGAGGATCAGTCGCGCGCGCGTGAGGGTCTGACGCTCCCAGAGATCACCATACTCCGTGTAGTAGCGCTCGGCGGCGTGGAGGCTCGCGGCGAAGCCGCTGCCCTTGCTACCCGGCCGCAGTCTGAGGTCGACGGGGAACGCGACGCCGGCCACCGTGATGTCGCCGAGCGCTCCCGACAGCCGCTCGACCGCGTGGCTGTAGAACGTATGCGCGTCGATTCGCTCGGCGCCGTCGGTCTCCCCGTCCCGCTCGAACACCACGAACACGTCGAGATCGGAGCCGGTGGTCAGCTCCCGCCCGCCGAGCTTGCCGAGGGCGACCATCACGGCCGGAATGAAACTCCCGTCCGCCGCGCGCGGAACGCCGTGCCGGGCGACGAGCGATTCGAGGGCGAGGAGCCACCCGGCGTCGAGGACGGCCTCGGCGAGCGCGGTCATCTCGCGCGAGTAGCGCTCGATCCCGGTGACGCCGAGCAGATACCGCCAGACCACCGACAGCTCTTCGGCCTGCTTGATCCGGCGCAGGTGATCGCGCCGCTCCGCCGCGGTCAGGCCCGGGGCGAACGCGGCGGCCAGGCGATCGCGAAACTCGCGCCGCGTCACGGGGCGGGCGAGCATCCGGCGATCGGCGCGCGAGGTCAGCAACTCGGGCTGGGCGATCAGCAACTGCGTCAGCAGATCGCCGCCGGCGCAGAGCTTCACCACGCCGCTGAGCACTCCCGCGTCGGCCGCCAGCAGCTCGATCAATCCCGCACGAGGGCCGGCGGCGGCCAGGAAGCGCTCGAACTGGTTGAGCGCCTCGTCGGGATCGCCGCTCTTCCACACCGCGTCGAGGAGGACCGGCAGCAGGCGGGTGAGCGCTCCGCGCAGGGCGGCGGCGTACGGGACCAGCGGGCGACCCTCGACGATCAGCCGCAAGTTGTGCAGCGCGCGCTCGGGATCGGCGAACCCGGTGGCGCTCAGGGCCAACCGGCTCGGCAACCGAACGCGCCCGGCCAGCGCGCGGGGACGCTCGCGGAAGAACTCGCTGAACGCCCGATGGACCTCGCGCGTCACCGCGCCGTGGCGACGCCGGAACTCCCGCGCCGCCCGTGGCGGCGGCGCGTCGATGCCCACCCGCCGGGCCAGTCGGCCCAGCTCGCGGTCGTCGGTGGGCAGCGTGTGGGTCTGGAATTCGTGAAGGATCTGCAGCCGATGCTCGACCGTGCGCAGGTGCACGTAGGCCTCGGACAGCGCGCGGCCCAGCGCGGGGGCCAGGTAGCCGCGCTCGGTGAGACGGAAGATCACCTTGAGGCTGGGCCGTTCGCGCAGCCATGGATCGTCGCCGCCGTAGAGGAGCTGCAGCGCTTGCACGAGGAACTCGATCTCGCGGATCCCGCCCCTGCCGAGCTTCACGTTGTCGCGCCCGCGGCCCTTGGCGAGGAGCGAACGATCGATCTCGCCCTTCATGTGCCGGATCGCGCGCACGATCCCCTCGTCGACGCCGGGCCGGTACACGACCTCACGGGCGAGCGCCATGAACCGCGCGCCGGTCTCATCGTGGCCCGCGGCCACCCGCGCCTTGAGCAAGGCCTGGCGCTCCCACAGCTCCGCCCGCCGCTCGTAGTACGCGCGATAGCCGTCGAGCGAGAGCACCACGGCCCCCATCCGTCCCTCGGGACGCAGTCGCAGGTCAACGCGGAACGCGTAGCCCTCCTCGGTCACCGCCTCGATGAACTCGCACACGTCGCGCGCGACCCGCGCGAAGTACTCGCCGTTGGCCAGACGTCCGCCGCGGCCGCCCGCGGTCTCGCCGTCGGCGCCGTAGACGAACATGAGGTCGATGTCGGACGAATAGTTCAGCTCATCGCCGCCGAGCTTGCCCATCCCGATCACGCCGAGGCCGGTCTCGTGGCCGTCGGCGTCGAGGGGCGCGCCCCACTCCCCGCGGGCCTCCGTCTCGGAGGTCCGCCACGCCTCGGCCAGGCAGACATCCGCGAGGTGCGACAGCTCCTCGGTGGTGACCGTGAGGTCGGCGTCGCCGAGCAGGTCGCGGCTGGCGATGCGCAGGAGCTGGCGGTACTTGAAGCGCCGGAGCGCGTTCATGCGCGCGGCCCGCGCGGTGAACGGCGCCAGCGCGGCCGAGAGATCCGCGGCGAGCTCGTCGGAGAGCCACTGGCGCATGGTCCCGCCCTCGAGGAGCCACGCGAGGTTCTGGGGACGGCGGCGCAACGCGTCGGCCAGGAACTGGCTCGATCCGAACAGCCGGGTCAGGAGCGGGATCGCGCCGGGATGCTGGGCGAGCGTGCCGAAGAACAACGGGCGGTCAACGACGGCCGCGTAGCGCTCGAGATTGTTGAGCGCCATGTCGGGGTCGGGCGACGCGCCCAGCTCCCCGAGCAGGCGGCCCAGGCTGGGCGCGAGCAGCTCGGCGTCGCGCGGCGTGGGGGTGAGGCTCCGGAGGTTCGCGACGCCGGAGTCGGGCTCCGCGAAGCCGAGACGCCGGAGCCGGGCGGCGAGCGCGCGCTCGGCGGAGGCGGAGCCCCGGAGCAGCTTGGTGTCGGCGTTCAGACCGCGGAATCCCCCCGTTCGCCGGTGCGGATGCGGATCGCCTCACCGATCGGCAACACGAAGACCTTGCCGTCGCCGATCGAGCCGGTCTTGGCGGCGCCGGCGATGGTGGAGACGACCTTGTCCACGAGGTGGTCAGGCGCCACGACTTCGATCTTCACCTTCGGCAGGAAGTCGACGGTGTACTCGGAGCCGCGGTACAGCTCCGTGTGACCCTTCTGGCGCCCGAAGCCCCGAACCTCGGTGACGGTCATTCCGATCACCCCGATCTCGGTGAGGGCTTCCTTGACGTCGTCGAGCTTGAACGGCTTGATGATCGCCTCGATCTTCTTCATCTCGTCCTCCTCAGAGTACGCCGGGTCAGACTGCCGCCTTTGCGACGCTCCCGATGTCGTTCAGATGGCTCGTGTCGTTGAGGGTGACGATGCGCGGCGGCTCGACGGTGGTGAGCGAGCAGTTGTCGACGCGCAGGCGCCAGAGCGTGTTGAACGAGCAGCCGAGCAGATGGCAGGCGTACACCGAGATGACGCCGCCGTGGGCGACCACCAGCACGTCGTCGCCGTCGGGATGGGCTTCGGCGATCCGATCGATCGCGCGCAGCACGCGCCCGCACACCTCGGGCAGCGCCTCGCCGCCCGGCGGCGGGCAATCGAGCGGCGCCCGCACCCAGCGACGGTAGGGATCGCCCTCGCGGGCGCTGACCTCGTCGACGGTGCAGCCTTCCCATTCCCCGAGCGACAGCTCACGCAGCTCGTCCACGACGACGAGGGGCACGCCCGTGCCCTCGAGCGCAATGGTGGCGGTCTCGAACGCGCGCTGCATCGGGCTCGCGTAGGCGGCGGCCAGGCGGCGCCCCCGCACCGCGCGCCCGAGCGCCTCGGCCTGCCGGCGGCCGAGCGCGGACAGCTCGACGTCGGTTCCGCCCTGGAACTTTCGCACCTCGTTCCAGAGCGACTGTCCGTGCCGGGCCAGGTGGAGTCTCACGGGATCGCCGCCCGCGCGCGCCGCAGTCGCGCCAGCGTTTCCTCGCGGCCGAGGATCGACAGCACGTCGAAGATCGGCGGCGACGCCGTGGTCCCGGTGACCGCGAGCCGCGAGAGCTGAGCCAGATCGACCAGCTTCACGCCGAGCGCCTCCGCGAGCCCTCGATAGGTCGCCTCGAGCCCCGCCGGCGCGAAGTCGGCGCTACCCAGGCGCGCGATGAGACGGTCGAGGCGCTCGGCGCCCGCGGCGGTCAGGAACTTCGCGGCGGCCTTGTCGTCGTAGCCGGACGGCGCCACGAAGTAGAAGCGCCCGACCGCGACCAGCTCGACCAGGGTCTTCGCCCGTTCTTTCAGCGTGGCCACCACGCGGGCGAGCCAGGCGCGATCACCCGGCACCGGCAGGCCGGCGCGCTCGATGAAGGGCTCGCACAGCTCGGCCAGCCGCCGGTCGTCCATCCGCTTCATGGTCTCCTGGTTGAGCCATTCGAGCTTGGTGCGGTCGAACACGGCGCCGGAGGAGGAGACGTCCTTGACGTCGAACAGCTCAATCAACTCCCCCCGCGAGAAGATCTCCTGGTCACCGTGGGACCAGCCGAGCCGCGCCAGGTAGTTCACCATCGCATCCGGCAGGAACCCCTCGTCGCGGAACGCCTGCACGGACGTCGAGCCGTGGCGCTTGCTGAGACGGCCCCGGTCGGGCCCGAGGATCATCGACACGTGCGCGAACTCGGGCACGGGGTAGTCGAACGCCTCGTAGCAGAGGATCTGCTTGGGCGTGTTCGAGAGGTGATCGTTGCCGCGGATCACGTGGGTGATCCCCATGGTGACGTCGTCCACGACCACGCAGAAGTTGTAGGTCGGGGTGCCGTCGCTGCGCACGAGGATCCAGTCGTCGAGCTGGCGATGGTCGAAGGTGACCGGGCCGTTGATGAGATCGTTCACGACCGTGGTGCCGTCGTCGGGAATGCGCAGGCGGAGGGCGCCCGCGTCGAGCCCGCGGTCGCGGCAGCGCCCCGAGTAGCGGAACGTCTCCTTGCGCGCCTCGGCGGCCTTCCGCCCCTGCTCCAGCAATTCCGGCGGGCAGTCGCAGTAGTAGGCGCGGCCGGCGCGCACCAGCCGTTCGGCGTGCTCGCGGTACAGCGCGAAGCGCTCCGTCTGTCGGAATCCCGGCGTCGGTGGCCCCTCGTCCCAGTCGAGGTCCAGCCAGCGTAGCGCGTCGATCACGGCGTCGATGTTCGCGTCGGTCGAGCGCGAGCGGTCGGTGTCCTCGATGCGCAGGATGAACACGCCGCCATGATGCCGCGCGTAGAGCCAGTTGAACAGCGCCGTGTGGACGCTGCCCACGTGCAGGTGCCCGGTGGGACTGGGAGCGAAGCGGACGCGAACGGTGGAGGCCACGTCGGTGAGCCTCGTCAGTACGTCTGGAAGAGGCGCCCCCACGGAGTCGTGCTGAACTCGCGGATGCGGGACCTCCCGATCGTGGGGTACCAAAGGAAATCGTGGTAGACGTTCGAGGCGAAGGGCGCCCACGCGACCAGTGGCGTGTGCAGGAGCAGGTGCTTGAGCGGGCGCAGCGGCCCCCGGCGGATGAGCTGGTCGCCCCAGATCACGAGGCTCCGGCTGGTCTTGAAGCCCATGTTCACCTCGGCGGCCTCGACGTCGCCGACGATCTCGATGTCGCGCGGGTCGGCCACGCCGAGCCCCCGCTCGTGACACATCTTCAGATACCGGATCCCCAGCGGATCGAAGCCCATGATCCGCGCGGCGATCGCGTCGATGGCCACCTGGTCGGCCGAGGCGAGGATGAGGTTGCCCACCCGCGGCACCATCGTGCGCGGCCCCGCCCCGTCGCCCATCACGGTCCCGTCCATCACCGCGAACACGCCGGGGTGCAGCTCCCGCTGCATGAGCATGAGATCCACCATGACCTCGTGAATGAACTCGTGCGCGTAGTGCCGGACTTCCTTCAGCAACCCCCCGAACGCGTTCTTGATCGCCCCGGTGGTCCGTGAGTGCCCGTGCGTCTTTACTGTAGGGGCGTGGAGGATGTTGCGGCCCACGTACATCTTGGGGATCTCGATGCCGTCCGGGAAGATGTGGTTGAGCTTGAGGAGCGGCGTCTTGAACCGATAGACGGTCCACTCCACGTCGGGGAGCGGGGTGAAGCCGAGGCCGTGACGCTCGAGGACCGGCTGCCAGCGGTTGGCGCGGGAGCCCTTCATGGGGTTGGTGACCACGGTCTTGTTCTCGACGGGCAGAATGCGCCTGGGATCGTAGCCGTCGGCGAGCAGCGTGGTCGCGATGCCGTCGACCTGCCAGGGCTGGCTCGAGCATGCCGGGAAGTACTTCGTCCACGAGAGGTTGAGCTTGAGGATCAAGTCCACGTCGCGGGGCAGCGTCTGGTCGTACTTGACCAGCCGCATGAGACGCCCGTAGTCCTCCACCACGGTCTCCGGACGGGTGCGCAGGACGGCGACCTGGGGGGGCATCGAGAACTATCTTACCGCGGGGCCGTAGACGATCGCGAGCACGACCAGGAACCACAGGAACGTGTTGACGAGCAGCGGCCCGTCGTGGAGGAACAGCTCGGACGGGTTGCCGCCGAGCTGCTTCCGGTAGAGCAGGTAGAGATAGCGGAAGATCCCGTACAGCACGAAGGGCAGCGTGGCCGGCAAGAGGTGCGTGTGGAACTTGGCCACCGTCTCCAGCGACATCGTGTAGAGCGCGTACGCGGTGACCGTGGACGCCGTCACCACCGCGATCATCTGGTCGAGGAGGCCGGCGCTGTACTCGGCGAGGATGGGCCGGTGCATCGCGGCGGCATCGCCCAGCGCCAGGTACTCGTGGCGGCGCTTGCCGAGGGCCAGGAACAGCGCGAGCAGGATCGTGCAGATGAGGAGCCAGCCCGAGATCTCCACGTCGATGGCCACCGCGCCCGCGGCCGCGCGCAGCACGAAGCCGATGGCCACCACCAGCACGTCGACGATCACCACGTGCTTGAGCCAGACGGAATACGACGTCAGCAGCGCCGCGTAGGCCGCGGCGACGGCGGCGAAGGGCCACGAGATCGCCACGCCGGCTCCCAGGCCCACCACGAGCAAGGCCACCGCCGCGGCGAGGGCCGTGGAAACGGACAGCCGGCCCGAGGCGATCGGGCGGTCGCGCTTGCGCGGGTGCAGGCGGTCCTTCTCCCGGTCGGCCACGTCGTTGAGCAGGTACATGGCGCCGGACAGCGCGCAGAAGATCGCGAAGGCGGCGACGGCGAGGGCGGCGCGCGAGGTGAAGAGCTTCTGACCGAAGAGCAGCCCGGCGAAGACGAACAGGTTCTTCGCCCACTGGCGCGGGCGCATCGCCTCGAGGATCGCGATCAGAAGCGCTCGCACGCGCGCCGCACGGCGCTCGCGACCTCCTCGACCTCGGCGTCCGTGAGCTCGGCGAAGCACGGCAGCGAGAGCACCTCGCGCGACGCGCGCGCGGCCTCGGGCCACCCGCGCGGGTCACCGCCGAACATCGGCTGCGCGGGAATCGGGATCGGATAGTGCACCGCGGTGCCGACGCCGAGATCCGCGAGGGCCTTGGCCAGCGCGTCGCGCTCCGGATGGCGCACGGTGTACAGGTGATAGACGTGTCGCGCGCCGGGACGCTCCACCGGCCGCGTGAGGGGCGCGTCGTGGAGGACCGCGTCGTAGCGCGCGGCGATCCGGCGGCAGGCCGCCGTCCAGTCGTCGAGGTGCTCGAGCTTGACGCGCAGGATCGCCGCCTGCAGCTCGTCGAGCCGGCTCGACGAGCCGAGCTCGAGGTGCCGGTAGCGCCCGCCCTCGCCGTGGTGGCGGAGGCGGCGGAGGCGCTGGGCGAGGTCGTCGCGGTCGGTCAGGATCATCCCCGCGTCGCCGCAGGCCCCGAGGTTCTTGGTGGGATAGAAGGACAGGCACGTGACGTCGCCCCACCCGCCCACCGGACGGTCCCCCAGCGCGGCGCCGATCGCCTGCGCGGCGTCCTCGATCACGAACAATCCACGCGCGCGCGCCCACGGCATGACCACGTCCATGGCCGCGGGATGCCCGTAGAGGTGCACGGCCACGACGCCACGGGTGCGCGGCGTGATCGCCCCTTCGAGGGCGCGGACGTCGAGCGCGTAGGTCTCGGGCTCGATGTCCACGAAGACCGGCGTCGCGCCCACCATGGCGATGGCCGAGCCCGAGGCCACGAACGAGAACGCGGGCGTGAGCACCTCGTCGCCCGGACCCACGTCGAGGGCCTGCAGGGCCAGGCGGAGCGCCTCCGTGCCCGAGGCGACACCGACGCCGTGACGGACGCCGGAACGGGCGGCCAGCGCGGTCTCCAGAGCCTCACCCTCCGCGCCCATGATGAATCGCGACGAGTCGAGCACGCGCGCCATCGCGGCCAGCAGCGCCGGCCGCAGCGCCGCGTGCTGGCGGGTCAGATCGACGAGGGGAATCATTTGCCCGGGACGGCCGCGGCTCCGCCGCTGCTGAAGCTCTGGCCGACGCCGAACGGCCCGCCGACGCCCAGGAGGTAGACCGCGAAGCGGAACCCGTTGTCGGAGCCGGTGAGCCCCTGCTCTTTCGCGCGGCTGTAGTACGAGAAATCGAGCGCCCAGCACTGGAAGCGGAAGTTCAGGCCGAACCGGTTCTCGACGAACGTGTCGGTGCGGACGTCCCAGGCGGTGCTGAAGTTCGCCGAGACGTAGCGGTGGAGATCGGCGCGGAGGGTGCCCTGCACGAATTTCGTGTCGCCCTGCAGGAGATTGGTGCCGCTCGGCAGGAACGTGGTGCTGCCCTGCACGAAGTTGGTGCTGGCCTTGGTGTATCGCGTGCCGACGGAGGCCGCGAACCGGGGCACGGTGAACACGAAGTCGGTGTTGCCGGCCAGGAACCCCTCGCCCTTGTAGATGCTGTAGGTCGTGTCCCCCCGGAAATAGAAGTATCGGCTGGGATCGAGGATCAGCTCGGCCCTGATGGGTCCCACCTGACGGTCCGTCGTCGGCTTGAAGTCGTACCCGCTCGACATCGTGAAGCGCAGGAGCTCCCAGCGATAGGGTTCGGTCCCCGTCGGGGCCACGGTCCGGGCACGGAGGCGGTTGACGAGCGAGAACACGATGTTGCTCGCCTCCGGCGTGTTGTCGGTCACCCACTGGGGCAGGAGAGCCGGATCGAGGTTGGTGCCGTCCCGCCAGGTGTAGGTGGCGCGGGGCTCGATCGAGTGCAACACGCCGTCCACCCCGGCGAACCCGCCCAGGTCGTAGATCTTCGAGGCGCGCGCCTCGAAGTCCGCCCCGATGTCGATGCTGCGGCGGGCGATCGGCTCGTCGCGGGTGGTCTCGATGATGGTGCCGTCGCCGAGCACCTGCGAACCGGTGGCGGTCTTGCTGAAGGCGGTCAGCCGCGGCGCCGCGAACGGCGTGATCGTGAACAGGCCGTCGACGGACAGGGGTAGCGACAGCCGCGGAAACACATCGAGACGGGATCCGTCCGAGCCCAGGTCGCGAACGAACTTCGTGAACTGCCCCGACAGGTCGTAGGTGAGCCACGACAGCCCCGGTACGTCCGCCAGCCCCGGGAGGGGTTGCCGGGGCATGGACAGCCGCACGTCGGGGAAGCGGTTCAGCTCGACCGGCCGCAGCGTGGTGAGGTCCTGGTACCAGAACAGGTTACCGACCAGGTTCGCGTGTGGCCAGGTCTTGGTGAGGAACACGTTGGACTGCACGCTCTGACGGCTGCGATCGTAGAGGTTGTCGGCGTACTCGCGCAGCACGAGATCGTCGGAGACGCCATTGACGTCGACCTTGAAGGACAGGCCGGGCTTGATGTTCCAGTTGTGCTGGATACCCCACCAGCCGCGGTCGTCGGGCTTGCGCAGCGCCGTACCCGCGCTCGTCGAGCCCGGCGTCGTCGCGCCCGGAGTGTTGAGCTGATTGTCCACCGACTCGGTCTCGTGGATCCCGAAGGCTCGAATCGTTCCCCCCGCAGACCGCGAGAGCACGTAACGATACTCGCCGGTGAGCCCGACCCCGTGCTTGCTGTACAGGTCGAGCTCCACGCGCAAGTCCTGGCTGTCGGAGATCGCCCAGAAGAACGGGATCTCGGCGAAGGAGCCCTTGCGGCTCGAGCTCCCGAAGGTCGGGAACAGGAACCCCGTCTGGCGCTCCTTGCGCAAGGCCGCGCCGAGGATGGGAAACCACGGGAGCACCGGCAAGCTCTTCACCCAAATCGACGCGTTGGTGCCGTAGACGATGTCCTCGAGGTCGGCGTTCGCGGTTCCGAAGCGGAAGGACCACGTCGGTGGATCGTCGTCGCAGGTCGTGAAGATGCCCTGGCGAATCACGTAGCGACTCTCGTCCAGGCGCTCCATGACCTGACCCGAGATCCGGTAATACGGGGCGGTGCGGGCCTGGCCGTTGTGGACGACGCCGGTGCCGGTCTTGAAGTTGTAGTCGATACGCTCTCCGGTGAGCCGGTCGTTGCCGTCGTAGAAGATGACCCGGCCGAGAGCCACGGCGTCACCGGTGTCGCGGTTCACCTCGAGCCGATCGGCGAGCACCCGGGTGGTGCCTCGGGTCAGCTCCACGTTGCCGCGCGCGATGAGGACGTTCGGGCCGGGCTGCTCCATGAGGTCGGCGGTGATGATGACCTCGCCGCCGGGCGTCTCCACCACCACCGGAGAGGGCGCCTGCGCCCGAGCAGAGGCGGCGCCGCCGAGAATCCAGGCGGCGAGAAGGCAAGCGACGACAGCTGGGACACCCGGACTTCGACGCATCATGCCATGTCTCGGAAGTCCCTATATATCAGCGCTCTTTTCGATGGAGCAAGGTTTATCCGGTTCGCCGGCCAGGAGCATGAGCACGTCTCCCAGGAGGTACAGCGACCCCGCAACACAAACGATGGGGGTATGCGGGATTTGCATCGCGACCCGTAGCGCCTGGGCCGCCGATTCGGCGATCTCGGCCGGGGGGGCGCCGGTCGGCAGGGCGGCGACCAGGGCGTGAGGGTCCGCCGCCCGGTCGTTCGAGGCGCGGGTCAGGACCAGGCGGGTCGCCAGCGGCGCCAAGGCGGCGAGGATCCCCGCGGCGTCCTTGTCGTGAGACAGGCCGAGGACCAGGGTCAGCGGCGCCTCACCGAACAGCTCGCGAAGCGAACGGGCGAGCGCGCGGGCGCCCGCCGGGTTGTGGGCACCGTCGAGCACGAGCAACGGATCGCGGCGGACGATCTCGAAGCGCCCAGGCCAGCGCGCGCGGGCCACGCCGGTCCTGATGGCGGGTTCTCCGACGCCCAGTACGCGGGCGGCGGCGATGGCCAGGAGCGCATTGCCGGGCTGGAACGCGCCGAGGAGCGGCAGCTCGACGCCGCTCATCCGGAAGTCGGGGCCCGTGCAGGAGATGCGCTGACCGCTGAGGCTCTTGGCCTCGACGATCACGTGAAGATCACGGCCTTCGAGCAGGAGCGGGATCCCGGCCTCCGCCGCGCGGCGGACGATGACGTCCGTCGCCTCGGGCGCCTGCGCCGCCGACAGCGCGACGCCCGAGCGGATGATCGCGGCCTTCTCGCCCGCGATCGCGGCGAGCGTGTCGCCGAGATACTCCCTGTGGTCCAGATCGATCTGGCCGAGCACGGTGGCGGCCGGCCGACCCACGGTGGTGGCGTCGAGCCGGCCGCCGAGTCCCACCTCGAGCACGGCGACGTCGACGGCCTCGCGAGCGAAGTGATCGAGCGCGAGCGCGGTGGCGGCCTCGAACATCGTGGCGTCGAAGCGCGCGATCAGCGTGCCGAGCGCGTCGACCCCGTCCACGACCGCGTCGGGGGGGATGGGCTCGCCGTTCACGCGGATGCGCTCGCGGAACGAGCAGAGGTGCGGCGAGGTGTAGAGTCCCACGCGGCGGCCCGCGGCCTTGAGGATCGTGGCCAGCATGGCCGCGATCGATCCCTTGCCGTTGGTGCCGCCGACCTGCACGAGCGTGTAGCGCCCTTCAGGATGACCGAGAGCTCCAAGCAATCCCTCGATCCGCTCGAGGCCCGGTCGCATCCCCGCGCGCTCGCCGCCCCGGAGCGCGAGCACGCGCCCGACCGCCTCCTCGTAAGTCAACGCGTCAGCCAAGGCGCGCCCCGGCTTCGCCGGGGCGTTACGCAAGTTGGGGGGTTTGGGGGGCCATTTCGGGGCCCTCCCATCTCAATTGGCAAAGAATTCGAGGAGCCGACGGAGGGTGGTGCGCAGCTCGTGGCGCTCGACGATGAGGTCGATTTGGCCGTGCTCCAGGAGGAACTCGGAGCGCTGGAAGCCGTCGGGCAACGGTTGGCGGATGGTCTCGGCGATGACTCGAGGGCCGGCGAAGCCGATCAGCGCGCGCGGCTCGGCGAGGATGACGTCGCCCAGCATCGCGAAGCTCGCGGTGACGCCGCCCGTGGTGGGATCGGTGAGCAGCGAGATGTACGGCAGCCCGGCGCGCCCCAGCCGTCCCAGCGCCGCCGCGGTCTTCGCCATCTGCATGAGCGAGAGGATGCCCTCCTGCATGCGGGCGCCGCCCGACGCCGACGCGATGACGAGGGGGACGTGCTTGTCGACGGCCAGCTCGATCGCCCGCGTCAGCTTCTCGCCCACGACCGAGCCCATGCTGCCGCCGAGGAAGCCGAAGTCGAAGGCGGCGATCGCGAGCGGATGGCCGCCGATCCGCGCCAGACCGCAGACGACCGCGTCGGCCAGGCGGGTCTTGTCGCGGGCGGCGCGCACGCGATCGCGATAGCGCTTGGTGTCCCGGAAGTTCAGCGGGTCCGCGCTCACGAGCCCGGGGTCGCGCTCCTCGAACGAGCCCGCGTCGACGAGGGCTCCGATGCGCTCGTGGGCGCCGATGCGAAAGGCGTAGCGGCACTTGGGGCAGACCCGGCCGGCGCGCTCGACCTCGGCCCGGTACACGATCTCCTTGCAGGAGTCGCACTTGATCCACAGGCCTTCGGCGATGACGACCTTCTTGCCGCCGGACCCGTCACCGTCCTTCCGCCTGAACCAGGCCACCGCTAGCTCGGCGTCGGCGTCGCTCCGAGATCGCGCAGCGGCGCTTTGAGAGACTCGATGACGTCGCCGACGTCGGTGACCAAGGACGGCGAGCCCGCGCGCTCTTCGACGGCGCGGACGATGGCCGAGCCCACGATCACGCCGTCGGCCAGACGGCCGACGGCGGCGGCGTGCTCGGGCCGGCTGATGCCGAAGCCGACGCAGATGGGCTTGGTCGTCACCAGCCGGAGCGCGCGGACCTGGGCCTCGAGGTCGTCCGGCACCGCGGCGCGCTCGCCGGTGACGCCGGTCCGCGAGACCAGATAGACGAAGCCGCGCGTCCGCCGCGCGATCAACCGGACGCGATCGGGCGTGGAGGTAGGGGCCACCAGGTGAATCATGTCCACGCCCGCGGCGTCGGTCTCCCGGCGCAGCTCGGCCGACTCCTCGGGCGGCAGATCGACCACGATCACGCCGTCGACGCCGACCTTCCCCGCGGTCTCCGCGAAGGCGGCGAGGCCGAAGGCCAGGAGCGGGTTGTAGTACGTCATGAGCACGATCGGCAGCGCCACCTCGCCTCGAAGCGTGCGCATGAGGTCGAGCACCCGGCGAAGGGACGATCCCGCGGCCAGAGCGCGCTGGCCGGCACGCTGGACCACGGGGCCGTCGGCCACGGGGTCCGAGAACGGGACGCCCAGCTCGATCACGTCGGCGCCGCGGCGCTCGGCCTCGATCACCAGGCGCGCCGTCGTCTCCAGCGAGGGATCGCCGGCGGTGAAGTACGGCATCAGCGCCCGCTCGCCACGCGCGCGCAGGCGCTTGAACGTCGCGTCGAGCCGGCTCATGACCCGAGCGCCTTGGCCACGACCTGCACGTCCTTGTCGCCGCGGCCCGAGAGCCCGACCACGATCGTCTTCGAGGACGGCAGCTGCTTGGCCAGCCGCACCGCGTGGGCCACCGCGTGCGCCGACTCCAGCGCGGGCATGATGCCCTCGAGACGCGCCAGCATCTGGAACCCCTCCAGCGCCTCCTCGTCGGTCACCGACACGAACTCGAAGCGCCCGGCATCCCGATAGTAGGCGTGCTCGGGACCGACGCCCGGATAGTCGAGCCCGGCCGAGATCGAATGCGCGGTGGCGATCTGGCCGTCGTCCGACTGGAGCACGTAGCTCATGCAGCCGTGCAGGACGCCCACGTGGCCGGCGGTCATGCTGGCCCCGTGCTGTCCGCTCGCGATGCCGTGGCCGCCCGGCTCCACGCCGATGATGCGCGTCCCCGCATCGCCGATGAACGGATGGAAGAGCCCGATCGCGTTCGAGCCCCCGCCCACGCACGCCACCAGCACGTCGGGCAGGCGGCCGATCGTGGCCAGCGTTTGCCGGCGCGTCTCGCGTCCGATCACCGCGTGGAAGTCGCGGACCATCATCGGATACGGATGCGGGCCGAGGGCCGAGCCGAGCAGATAGTAGGTATTGCGGACGTTGGTCACCCAGTCGCGGAGCGCCTCGTTGATCGCGTCCTTGAGCGTCCGGCTTCCGGTCTCGACCGGCCGTACGCGGGCCCCGAGCAGGCGCATGCGGAACACGTTGAGCGACTGGCGCTCGACGTCCTCCGATCCCATGTAGACCTCGCACTCCTGGCCGAGCAAGGCCGCCGCCGTCGCCGTCGCCACCCCGTGCTGTCCGGCCCCGGTCTCGGCGATCACGCGCGGCTTGCCCATCTGCTGGGCGAGCAGCGCCTGGCCGAGCACGTTGTTGATCTTGTGCGCCCCGGTGTGACAGAGATCCTCGCGCTTGAGGAAGATCTGCGCGCCGCCCGCGTGCTCGGTGAGCCGCGCCGCGAAGAAGAGCGGCGTGGGCCGCCCGGCGTAGTCCTTGAGGAGCCCGCCGAGCCGCGACTGAAAGGCCCGATCGCGCCGGGCGCGGGCGTACGCCTTCTCCAGCTCGACGAGGGGCGCCATCAGCGTCTCCGGCACGAAGCGGCCGCCGAAGCGGCCGAAGCGGCCGGCGGCGTCGGGCCAGCGCTTCACGCCCGCCTCGCTTCTTCGACGAATCGCCGGACCTCGTCGTGATCCTTGCGGCCCGGCGAGGCCTCCACCCCGGAGTTCACGTCGACGCCGTAGGGGCGCACGACCGCGACCGCGCGGGCCACGTTATCCGGGGTCAGCCCGCCGGAGAGGATGACGAGCCGGGAGGCGGGGCCGTGGGACACCATGGTCCGCGCCACCGCCCACTCGAGCGGCTCACGCGTCTCGCCCTCGCTCCAGCGGGCCGTGCTGTCGAGCAGGATCGCGGCGGCGACCTTGGTGTACTGGAACGCCTGCCAGCGGTCCCGTATGCGGTACTCGGGCAGGCCCTCGAGCGTCGAGGCGGGCGGCAACTTGATGGTCTTGATCACGGGCAGCGCGTAACCCTCGAGGTCCTCGGGCTTCTCGTCGCCGTGGAACTGCAGCGCGCGCAGCCCGCAGGCCTCGGCCACCGCCTTGACGTGACCGGACGGATGGTCCCAGAACACACCCACCGGCGTCACGAAGGGCGGCAGCTTGCGGACGATCGGCGCCACCTCGGCGGGCGTGACGAAGCGCGGGGTGCCTTCGACGAAGATGAAGCCGAGCGCGTCGGCACCGGCGTCGACCGCGGCCCGAGCGTCGGCGGCGTTGGTGATCCCGCAGATCTTGACCCGGATCATGGATCGACGTGGGGGGCGCCGACATGACCCCCCGATCCCGTCAGCGCGAGCTCCCGCACCTTGGCCGCTACGTCGGGCGCGCGCACGAGGGCCTCGCCCACCAGCACGGCGTGGGCGCCGGCGGCGACGACCGTGCGGACCTGGTCCGCGGTGAAGAATCCGCTCTCGCTGACCGCGATCACGTCGCGCGGGATCATCGGCAGCAGCTCGAGACTGGTCTCGATGCGGGTCTCGAAGGTCTTGAGATCGCGGTTGTTGATGCCGACGATGCGGGCGCCCGCCCTCAACGCCACGTCGATCTCCGACGCCGTGTGCGCCTCGACCAGCGCGGCCAGCCCGAGGCCCGTGGCCGCCTGCCGGAGATCGGCGAGGCGCCCGGCGTCGAGGATGGACACGATCAGCAGCACCGCGTCGGCCCCCGCGGCCCGCGCCTCCCAGATCTGATATTCGTCGAGCGTGAAGTCCTTGCGCAGGATCGGGGCGTCCACGCGATCGCGGATCGCGGTGAGGAACTCCAGGCTGCCCTGGAAGTATTTCTCGTCGGTCAACACCGACAGCGCGGCGGCGCCGTTGGCCGCGTAGGCCTCGGCCAGGGCCAGCGGGTCGAAGCGCTCGGCCAGCACCCCGCGCGACGGCGAGGCCTTCTTCACCTCGGCGAGCAGCCGGACGCCGCCCGACTCCGGCGTGAGCGCGCGGGCGAAATCGCGGGGCGCCGGGCGCGCCGCGCTCCGGCGCTCCAGCTCGCTCCGCGGCACGTCCCGCCGTTGCCGCCCAAGCTCCTGCCGCTTGTGGGCAACGATCTCATCCAAAATCGACATCTGCAGACTACCGAGTCCGCAGGCCGATCAAAAAGGGCCAGATGCTAGGCGGCGAGGAGTGGCGCGACCGAGGCGTATGCCGCATACGCCGCGTGGCAGTCGGAGGTGAGGCCGTCAGGACGAGCCGACCCTTCAATGGCCCAAAAGTCCGCCCGACGAGCCAACGACGCAGATGGCCCTTTTTCATCGGCCTGCTAGAAATCCTGTCGGAGGCCTCGACGGCGGAGCGTGTCCATCGGGAGATGGGTCAGCTGGTCGAGGACGAAGTCGCGAATCGTCCGCGGCGGCGGCAGATCGCGCACGACGCGGCCGCCGCTCACGAGCGGCTTCAGCACGCTCTCCCACGATGCTTGGGCCACTGAAGGGCTCGGCTCGTCGCCCGAGCGCGACTCACCTCGCACGGCCACACACCGGCACGGCGCCGGCGGCTTGCCGGCGGGGACGACGACGGTCGTCCGGCAGGCACGGCAGCGCAGCACGTCCTTGGCGCCCGACCACTTGCCGCGCTTGGCCATCGGGCGGCCCTCGATCTCCATGATGTCGAGCGCGAAGTTGAGCACGGGCGCGCTGGCGATGGACGTCCCGACCCCGTAGGCGTCGGCCACCGGATTGAGGATGAGGATCTCGTACTCGTCCACCCCGCCGGAAGCGATGAGCTTCACGTGCTCGAACCCGCGCAGATCGAGCTCCCACCGGACTTCCTGCAGGATGCGGAAGAAGTCCCCGCGGCGCGACGAGGGCGTGTCGAGGCGGACCGCGTAGAGATCCTTGCCCAGCGCTTCGGCCACGCGGATGGCCTCGAACTTCTCGTCCTGGAGCGTGTCGACGAGGGCGACCCGGCGCACCTTGGGATCGACCACTTCGTGGAACGCCCGGAGCGCCTCGACCGTATCGCCGACCATGAGCACCAGCGAGTGCGGGATCGTCCCCATCGGGTCGGCCTCGATCAGCTCGGCCGACTTGGTCACCGCGACCCCGTCACAGCCCCCGATGAACGCGTTGCGCTCGATCATCGGGGCCAGCGTCGGGTGCATGCGGCGCGCCCCGAACGAGATCACCTGGCGCTCGCCCGCCGCCTTCTTGCAGCGCGC
>DATHGT010000135.1:0-27144 GCA_035317605.1 Candidatus Acidiferrum sp.
GTGCCCTCGAAGGCATGAACAACAAGGTCAAAGTCATCAGCCATCGCGCCTACGGGTACCGGACCGCGTGGACCTACATCGCGAACATCTATCACGGCTGCGCCGGCCTCCCATTGCCCTGACACTTTTGGGAGAGCAGCCGCAAATAGAGCATGTCCGGTGTGATCCGACCATCTACGATCGCACGCAGCACGGAGGCGAAGCGGTGGGCGTCCTTTCCGAACCGCTCGTTATAGCGGAACGCTTGCTCCTTGACGTAGCGGTGGAGATGGTACGGCTCCATGTTGAGGTGGGTGGCCTTAATGCCGCGCTTCAGGAGGGCCCAGAAGTCTTCGATCCCGGGGTGATCGACCGCGCCGCGTTCGACTCGCTCCGGCGGGCTGGGACGATCGTGTGGATCAAGCCAGGACTGCGCAGCCGGTCCTTGGTAGGGATTCTGACAGAGTCACAGCGAACCCGAGACGGCCGCAGCCGGTTGCTCCTGGTTCGCTCCCGACGTGTTAGCGCGTTGGACTCGGCTGGGTATGGCCTGGGGCCTCCGCGGGCGAGATGGACGCCGCGCGGCGATTTGCTCACGCTATCGATACCCGATAACATCGGGGTGTGATCCGGGCCTTCCGGAACCGGCTGGCGGAGGATCTGTTTCACGAGCGGCTGACGTCGAGGACACGACGATTCCCATCGGAACTCAGGAGCGCGGCCAGCCGCAGACTTCAGTACTTGAACGCCGCCGTGAGCCTTGGCGATTTGGCCGTGGTGCCGGGCAATCGGTTGGAGGCGCTCAAAGGCGATCGTCGCGGATGCCACGCGATCCGCATCAATGACCAGTGGCGCATCGTTTTTCACTGGCAACGCGACGGCGTCGACGCTGTCGAGGTCACGGACTATCACTAAACGGGAGAAGAAGATGAGGCCGCGGCGTCCTGTGCATCCGGGTGAGCTGCTCCTTGAAGAGTTCCTTCGTCCGATGGGCGTGAGCCAGCGCCAGTTCGCGGTGAAGCTCGGGTGGACCACGGCCAGGCTGAACGAGTTGGTGAAGGGCAAACGGGGGGTGACTGCCGATACCGCGCTTGACCTCGCCAAGGCGCTCGGAACTTCTCCTGAGATCTGGATGAATCTGCAGACGACATGGGAGCTCCGTCGAGCGGAGGCGCGCCGCCGAGCGCCTGACCGACCGGCAAGGACCCACGCGATGCGCTGACTGCGTCCACTTGACGGCTGGATGGTCGTGGTTGTAGACAGCCAGCATCGATAGCTCGCGTTGGCCCCTGGATCGGACCGCCGGCGGCCGTGGCCGGCGATGGAGGGTGATCATGGCATCGCGAATCACGCGTCGTGAGCTGATCGGGTCTGGCCTGGCGGCGGGCGTCGCGCTCTCCGGAGGGGCGTTGACCACGCCGGCGCGCGCTCAGGGTAAGGCGGGGGGGATCCTTCGGGTGCGGGGGTACGATCCGCCGCACTTCGATCCGCATCAGACGTTGAACTTCAAGACGAATACCACGCTGTCGTTCGTGTACAGCAAGCTGGTGCGGCACAAGGTCGGGCCTGGGGTGACGCCGGGGACGTTTCCGATCGAGGGGGATCTGGCGGAGCGGTGGGAGGAGCCGGACGACACGACCGTGGTGTTCTTCCTGCGGCGCGGGGTGAAGTGGCACAAGAAGCCGCCGGTGAGCGGACGTGAGCTGACGGCCGAGGACATCAAGTTCACCTACGACCGGTTCCTCACCGAGAAGGGCAATCCGCAGCGGTTCATGCTCGACTCGGTGGACCGGATCGAGGTCGTGGACCGCTACACCGTGCGGTTCCGGCTCAAGGAACCGTTCGTGTGGCTGGTCCCCGCGCTGGCCAACCCGATCAACACGTGGGTGGTGGCGCGGGAGGCCGTGGAGAAGTTCGGCGATCTGAAGCGGCCGGAGACGGCCATCGGCACCGGGCCGTTCATGCTCGAGCGCTACGAGCCGAACGTGAAGACGGTCTTCAAGCGCAACCCCGAATATTTCCGCGCGCCGCTGCCATATGTCGACGGGGTGGAGTGGACGGTGATGGAAGACGACTCCGTCGGCCTCGCCGCCTACACCACCGGACAGATCGACGCCGGCCCCTGGCACTTCTGGGTGGTGCGCCAGGCCGATCTTCCCGCCCTGAAGAAGCGCCGAAGCGATCTCCAGTACCGGGACGTGCTCTCCAACGTCGCCAACGGCATCTACATGCGCACGGACAAGCCGCCGTTCAACGACGTGCGGGTGCGTCGGGCCATCTCCCACGCGGTCGACCGGCGGGCCATCATCGACGCGGTCTATATCAAGGGCGAGCCGCCGCCGGCGGTGGCGCCGGGGCTCACGGAGTGGTCGGCCCCCATCGATCAGCTCGGCGCCGGCGCCAAGTACTACACGCACGATCCCAAGGAAGCGCGGCGGCTGCTCGCCGAGGCGGGATTCCCCAACGGGCTCAAGACCCAGATCAGCGTCACCGGCGGATACGGCGCCGACGCCCTGGACGCGTTCCAGCTCGTCCAGCGCCAGCTCAAGGAGAGCGGCATCGACGCGGCGCTGAACGTCCAGGAATACGGGGCGTACATGTCCACGACGTTCCAGGGCAAGTACGAGGGCATGGCGGTGGGACCGTTCAGCATCTCGTGGGAGCCGCACAGCAACCTCTACGGCATGTACGTGCCGGAGCAGGGCCGCAACTCGAGCCACGTCACCGACGCCAAGATGCTCGCGCTGCTGCGGGAGGAGATGCGGACCAAGGACCTGGCGGCGCGCAAGAAGCTCGTCCTCGACCTCCAGCGCCACGCCGCCGAGCAGCAGTACTACGTGTATCTGTACTCGCTCGGCTACACGACGTCGTGGCCCAACTACGTGAAGGGCTACGCGCCGAACGTCAGCTTCGACTACGGCAACCGCGCGGCCGCGCTCTGGCTCGACCGGTAGCCGGTGTTCGTCACGGACAGCTCACGACCTCGGCGGCGCCGGTGACGACTGAGGTGGTCGTTCCGTCCAGGCTGCGCTTGGCGTACGCGAGCGTGTTCTTCGCGGGATCCGCGCTCAGCTGGATGGCGAACGTCCCGTGGAACACGCTCTTGGCCAGATCGTATCCGGCGCCGGTGAGGGAGACCCAGAACCCGTCGGCATTGGGAATGGCGGTGCCGCTGACCGCGTAGACGACCAAGCCGTTCGGGGGCGCGATGGCCTGGGAAAATCGGGCCTCGCCGGTGAGCTGGAACACCGGCCCGGCTGGGGAGGCGGTGAGGGTGAGATCGATCCTCGGCGAGCCGAGCCCCGCCGCCTTCAATCCGATACAGACGGGGAAGGGATCCACCACGGCAGCAAGGCCGATGCGGGACGGCACGACGAGCACCGTGGTCAGGAAGACGACGAGGCACAGGGCCCGCGGCCTTTTCATCCGTCACCTCGGGTCGAAGTCTGATCGTGTCCGCGAGGATAGCGTAGGATCCGACCGGGGAGAAACCGCTGATGAGTGACGCGCCGACTCCGCTGACGCCCGCCGCCGTCGCACCGTTCCTGCGTGCGACCATCGCCACCCTCACCGCCGAGGTCGGCGCGCTCTCGGCGAGCGCGCTGGCGTGGCATCCCGCGCCGGGCGAGTGGTGCGTCAAGGACGTGCTGGGCCACCTGATCGAGACCGAGCGGCGCGGGTTCGCGGGACGGATCCGCATCATCCTCGCCGGCCAGGAACCGCGCCTCGAAGGCTGGGACCAGAACGCGGTGGCCACGGCGCGGCGGGACTGCGAGCGCGACGGGCGCGAGTTGCTCGGCGAGCTGGCCACCATGCGGCAGGACAGCGTCCGCCTGGTCGAGGGGCTGAGCGCGGGCGACCTGGCGCGCGGCGGCCAGCATCCGACCGTCGGCCACCTGAGAGTCGCCGACCTGCTGAACGAGTGGATCCACCACGACCGTAACCACGTCCGCCAGATCCTCGCCAACGTGCAGGCCTACGTGTGGCCCCACATGGGGAACGCGCAGAAGTTCTCGGCCCCGTGACGTCCGCGATGCGGGCGGGGCTGCT
The DNA here is from genome assembly GCA_035317605.1 of Candidatus Acidiferrum sp. GTDB lineage: Bacteria > Methylomirabilota > Methylomirabilia > Rokubacteriales > CSP1-6 > DATHGT01. Next base: position 4,030 of record DATHGT010000135.1, read on the forward strand.
CGGCGTCGTGGTCGCGGCGGGCCTGCTGACGATGGTCGCGTCCCCGGCCCGCGCCGACTGTATCGGCTCCTGCATGTCGGAGAAAGGCTGCGGTCTGCAGTACGAATCGAGCCGCGTCCAGCCCGGCTATTGCTCGATCGCCAAGAGCGACTGCGAGGTGCGCTGCCGTCGCGGCGGGGAAGAGGCGAGCAGCACCTATGGAGCCATCGCGTTCAGCCCCGCCAGCGGGGCCTGGGGCGACGCGTTCGGCTACCCCAGCCGGGGCGGGGCCGAGCAACGCGCGCTCGGCGAGTGCGGCCGGCGCGCGCGCGATTGCACGGTGGCCGTCTGGTTCAGGGATCAGTGCGGCGCGATCGCCAGTGCCAGCGGCGGGGTCTGGGCGTCAGGTCTCGGTAAGACGCGAGCGGCGGCCAGCGCCGACGCCATGACGGACTGTCGAAAGCGCGGCGCCAAGGGTTGCGAGACGCGCCACGCCGTCTGCTCGCGCTGAGCGATCGCGGCTAGCCGCGATCCTTCCCGCGCTTGCGCTCGGCGAAGGCGCGCAGGCCGGCCTGGGCGTCCTCGCCCCGCATGTGCTCGGCGACCACCCGCTTCTCCAGCTCGAGCCCGGTGCGCAGGTCGACGTCGAGACCGCGATCGATCAGGCGCTTGGCGGCGCGGCTGGCCGCCACGCTCTTGGCGGCCAGCTCGCGGGCGAGCGCGAGCGTCGCTTCGACCACGGTGCCCGCGGGCGCGACCCGGTTGGCGAGACCCCACGCGAGCGCCTGCTGGGCGTCGATCCAGCCGCCGAGCAGCATCAGCTCCTTCGCGCGGCGCGCGCCGATGAGCCGCGGCAGGCGCTGGCTGCCGCCGCCGCCCGCCAGCAGCGCGAAGTTGATGTGCTGGTCGCCGAGCCGTGCCTCGGCGTCGACGACCACGAGGTCGCAGACCATCGTCAGCTCGAGCCCGCCGGCCAGCGCGACGCCGTGCACGCCGGCGACCACGGGTACGGGCAGGCGCTCGAGGCGATCGAACACCCGGTGCCAGAGGTCCATGAAGCCGCGCCAGAGGTCCGGATCGGGGGCCAGCTCCTGAACCACCGAAAGATCCGCTCCGGCGCAGAAGGCGCGGCCGGCGGCGGTCAGAGCCACCGCGCGCACGCTCGGGTCGCTCTCGATGCCGGCGCACGCGCGGTCGAGGTCGCCGAGGAGCTCGGGGCTGATCGCGTTGAGCTGGGCGGGGCGGTCAAGGGTCACGTGGGCGACGGCGCCGTCACGCTCGAGACGAACCGTGCTCATGTGCGCAGTTCGGGAATCACCCAGTACGGCGTGCGGCCCCCGTGCATGCGCTCGATGTTGTCGAAGCCGTTGCGGAAGGCCTTGGGCCAGTTGTCGACGGTGGGGCCCGCCATGTGCGGGGTGATCGTGATGTTGGGCAGGTTGAAGAACTTGTGGTCGGCCGGCGGCGGCTCCTGCTCCATCACGTCGAGGCCGGCGGCGGCGATCTGCTTGGTGGTCAGGGCCTGGAAGAGGGCCTCCTCGTCGACGACCGGGCCGCGGCAGGTGTTGATGAAGATCGCGTGCGCCTGCATCTTGCCGAACGCGCGCCCGTTGATCATGTTGCGGGTCTTCGGGGTGAGGGGCGTGTGGCAGGTCACCACGTCGGACTTCGCCAGCACCTCGTCGAAGAGCGCGAAGCGCACGCCGAGCGTGTCCTCCTGGTCCTCGGTGAGCCGGATGATGTCGTAGTACAGCACGTTCATGTCGAAGCCCTGGGCGCGCCGCGCGACCTTCTTGCCGATGTTGCCGAGGCCGATGATGCCGAGGGTCTTGCCCTCGAGGTCGAAGGTGCGCGTGCCCTCGAAGTTCACCCGCCACTTGCCGGCCATCACGTTGGCGTGCTGGGTGTGGAGCTGCTTCATCACGGCCAGCATCAGCATCATGGTGTGCTCGGCCACGGCCACCGAGTTGGCCCCGCCGTTGTTGGCCACCAGCACGCCGGCGCGCCGGCACGCCTCGATGTCGACCCGGTCGTAGCCGGCGCTGATCAGCTGGAGGAGCTTCAGCTTGGACGCGCCCTTGAAGAACGCGTCGTCCATGCCGCCGCGCACGAAGCCGAGGAAGTACTCGGCGTCACTCACGGCCGTGGAGAACGCGGCGGTCCCGGGATCGGCGACCGTGAGGTCGAAGCCGGCCGGGGCCATGCTCCGCGCGAGATCGACCACGGTCTTGGGCAGGATCTGCGGCGAAAAGACGATACGCGGCACGGGGGGTCCTCCTTTGTTCTTCGATCGGAACGACTCGGGCGTGCCCGGTATAACACGTTGCCCGGAGCCCGACAATGTCGGGCCGCGGGCGACGCGACGGGCGTCTCACGCGAGGGGCTGGTAGCTCAGGGGACGTTCGTGAGCTCCCATCGCCGGCGCCGTTCGCCCTCCGCGAGGTGCCGAGAGCCCGATGGAACGGCGCTCGGCGTTCCTCCGCGCGCGGGCGCGGTCGTCGGCTTTGCGGGCGCGGATCTCGGCGATGCGCTGGGCGAAGGGGATCTCCAGCTTTTCCGCGGTACGGGCGGTGTAGTCGAAACCGGGGACGGTGACGCGCGGGATGCGGCGGCCCACCGCGCGCTCGATGGCGCGGAAGTCGCCTTCCTCCTCGGGGCACACGAAGGTGACCGCGTCGCCGACGGCCTCGGCGCGTGCGGTGCGGCCCACGCGGTGGATGTAGTCGTCGGAGACGTGCGGCACGTCGAAGTTCACCACGTGGCTCAGCCCGGTGACGTCGATGCCGCGCGCGGCGATGTCGGTCGCGATCAGGATGCGCGTCTTGCCCGCCTTGAACATCTCGAGCGCTTTCGTACGCTGCGCCTGCGTGCGGTTACCGTGGATGCGGTCGGCGGAGACGCCGCGCTTGAGCAGGCCGTCGGCCAGGCGATTGGCACGGTGCTTGGTGCGGGTGAACACGAGCGCGCTGCGCACCTGGGGCTGTTTCAGCAGCTCGAGCAGCAGCGGCAGCTTCAGCTCCGACGCGACCGGGTAAGCGGCGTGCGTGACACCCACGGCCGGCGCGCTCGGCCGCTCGACATTGATCATCGCCGGTTTATCGAGCAGCTCGCGGGCCAGTGCGGTGATCTCCGACGGCAGCGTGGCCGAGAACAGCAGCGTCTGGCGGCGCGTCGTGGGCAGCGCGCGCAGGACCCGCCGGATGTCCGGCAGGAACCCCATGTCGAGCATGCGGTCGGCCTCGTCGAGGACGAGGACCTCCAGCCCGCTCAGCTTCGCGTACGGGTGCTGGAAATGGTCCAGCAGCCGGCCGGGCGTGGCGACCAGGATATCCACGCCGCGACGGAACGCCCGCTCCTGAGGATCCATGGCGACGCCGCCGAAGACGGCGGCCCCGCTGATGCGCGTGAAGCGCGCGAGCTGCTGCCGGTGCTCGTCGATCTGCGCGGCCAGCTCGCGCGTGGGCGCCAGCACGAGCACCCGCGTGACGCCCCGTGGCTTGTCGATCAGCCGGTGGAGGATCGGCAGCATGAACGCCGCGGTCTTGCCGCTGCCCGTCATCGCGCAGGCGAGCACGTCGCGGCCCTGGCCCGCGGGCGGGATCGCGTCCGTCTGGATGGGCGTCGGCACGGTGAAGCCCAACGCATCGACGGCGCGGAGCAGGTCAGGGTGAAGGTCGAAGGTGGAGAACGACATGGAGCAGCGTCCTTTTCGGGGCACATCTGGGCCCGGCAGTCTTCCGCGGTTTGAACGTCGACACGCCCCACGAAGCGGAAGTTGCCGGGAAACGCGGTCTGCGAAAGGCGGGGTCGCGAATGACCCTCGGTCGAACCAGACGCCGAACAGTATACCCCAGAAGAAGCGAATCAATGGAACGCCGCGACACCGCCGCTGGTTCCGACAGCGAGCAGCCTGATGGGGTGCCGTGAGTGGTTGGTCGAGCGGGCGAGGAGGCGAACATGCAAAGGGTGTTGAGGGTGGCGGTGGGGTGTGGGGTCGTTGCGATGCTGATGCAGGCGTGTGCGAGCGGCGTAACGCAGAGCCCCTCCCCTGGCTCGGCGGCCCAGGGCGCGCCGAGTTACGGCATTTACGGGGTCGACAGCTACTTCAAGGTCGAGTGGCAGGCCGACGAGCGGGGCGGCAAGCCGATGGTCAGTGGATACGTCGCCAACCAGTGGGGCCTGGGGGCGCGCAACGTCAGGCTGCGCGTCGAAGCGCTCGACGCCGCCGGCAGCGTGGCCGCGACGTACATCGGGTATGTGAACGGATACGTGACCCCGGGCGCGCGCGTGTATTTCGAGGTGCCGGTGCCGGCGAAGGCGCCCAGCTACCGGGTCACGGTCCTCTCGTTCGATCCCATCAACGGACACAATTGACGCGCGGTGGCTCCGTGACACCCGTGAGGACGCCGTCACCTACGAGGGCGCCGAGCGCGCCGGGCAGATCGAACGTCTCGTCGGCGTCGAGCGCGCGCCCCGCCGCCGCGGCCAGACACGCGCCGTCGAGGAGTGCGCGCCGGAACGCGTAGGCCGCCGCGCCGAGCGCGCGGAAGACGACGTCGTCGTCGCGACGACGAACCTCGAGACACACGCCTCCCGTGTCGAGGTCCACGGTGGCGTCGGCGCCCTCCTGGTTGGCGTGCCAGATGCGATCGATCGGCCACCGCGAGCTCATCAGGGAGAGGGACGGATCGAAGGAGAATCTCAGCTCGCCGACCCGCGCCGGGTCGAGACCTTCGAGGGACGCCCTGGCAAGCGGGACGGCGTCCTCAGCGTGAGCGGCGCCGTGCATCGCCCATTCGAGGCGCGCGACGTCGGCCAGATACGCGAGGTGCCGGCACGCGGGAAACTCGGCCAGGAACTCCGGCAGCGCGTCACCGTACTCGAAGAGGCACGGCCCTCGGGGCGGATGCCGCCGTATGAACGCGTCGGCCGCGTACGCGAAGAATCGCCGGTCGACCAGCCGGCAGACGACGGGGTAGGCGGACTCCAGCACGGCGGTCAACGACGCGAGCACGTGATGCCGATAGATCGCGAGCCGGGCCTCCACGGAGAGCCCGTCCTCGGCGATCCCCAGGTCGGCGTGCTCGGCCGCGCCGTCCAGGAGGGCGCCCCGGAAGGCCTGCTGCGTCTCACGAAGCGAAGCCATGAGCCTCCGCCCCGCGCGCGTGTGCCGCGATTTCCTCCGCACGCTGAGCCTCCTCGAGCAAGACCTCGAGGGCCGGGAGGTCCGTGTCCCACTCGATCAGGGTGGGCCGGTGGCCGACCCGCGCGAGCGCGTGCGCGTAGAGCCGCCAGACTTCGGGCGCGACCCTCGAGCCGTGGTCGTCGATGAGGATGGTCCGGCCATCGGCGTCGTTGACCTGGTGGCCGGCGAGATGGATTTCCCCGATGGCCGAGGCGGCGAGTCCGTCCACGTAGGCGATGGGGTCGAAGCCGAGGTTGTGGGCGCTGACGTAGACGTTGTTCACGTCGCATAGGAGTCCGCAGCCGGTGGTCCGCGCGATCGCGTCGAGGAAGTCGGGCTCGGCGATGGTCGAATGCCCGAAGCGCAGATACGACGCGGGATTCTCCAGCAGGATGCGCCGCCCCAGCGCCTCCTGGGTCAGGGCCACGTGGGCGCTGACCACGGCCAGCGCTTCCTCGGTGTAGGGAAGGGGCAGCAGATGGTTCAGATAGGCGCCCCCCGCGATGCTCCACGATAGGTGTTCTGACACGAGGGCCGGCTGGACCCGATCGACGAGACGGCGGAGACGATGGAGATGGACGCGGTCGAGATCGTCGGCGCCGCCCAGCGAGAGACCCACGCCGTGGAGCGCGATCGGATAGTCCGCGCGGACGCGCTCGAGCGCGCGGAGGGCTCCGCCGCCGCCCATGTAGTTCTCCGCGTGCACCTCGAACCAGCCGACGTCCGGACGGGTCGCGATCACCTGGGCGACGTGCGGGCCCCGCAGGCCGATGCCGGTGGACCGCGCCGCGGCTCCCGTGGGATCGTCGGTGACCACGGCCCCGCCGATGCGGCTCAGCTCTGCTTGGGCTTGGTGCTGCCGCCGACGACCTTGTCGCAGCTCCCCGCGGGAACGTAGATCCAGGCGTCGCCCTGCCCGTTACGCTTCGACGTTCCCGCGCACGACGAGTTGGTCGTCTGACAGTCGTTCTTGCCCGCCTTGGCGATGCCGTAGCACTTCTCGTGCTCGAACTTCGGCATCGGCGCCGGCCCGCTCTGGGCCGCCGCCTCGAAGGTCAGCGACAGCGCGACGGCCATCGCCGACGCCAGCAGCACGCTCGTGGTAGTCTTCATCGACGCCTCCATGGAAGTATCGTTCACTGCGCTCGTCGCCCTTCGACGTCCAGCCTACGGCGCCAGTGGGCACCGATTGTCACGGTCGTGTCAACCCCCGAGCCCGCGCCCCTGACGGCGCCCGCGCCGGACGTGCCGTGGCGCCGCCCGCGCCTCTGGCAGCGTCTGGACGTGCGCCTGGCCGCCCTCTTCGCGCTCGTGACGCTCCTCGCCGTCGGCCTCGTGGGGACGTTCGTCTACCAGCGCCAGCGCCGCGAGGTCGAGGACATGGTCGGGACCCAGCTCCTCAACATCGCCCGGACCGCGGCGTTGCTGGTCGACCCCGCCACGCACGCGGAGCTGCAACGCGCCTCCGGCGTCGAATCGCCGGCCTACGCCCGCGTTCAGCGGGCGCTCGCCGCCGTGCAGTCCGAGACGGTGCTCACCACGCCCATCTACACGCTGGCGGACTACGACCCCGAGCGCCGCCGCGCGCGGGTCGTGGTCACCAGCGGCGACGACCAGCGCGCCGGTCAGCTCTACGCCATCGCGCCCGCGGTGGTGGAGCCGCTCGGGTGGACGCTCGAAGACGGGGTGGCCCGCTATACGCGCGTCTACGGAAACGGCAAGGGCCGGTGGATCACCGCCTTCGCGCCCATCGTGCTCGCGGGCAAGAATATCGCGGTGCTCGTCGTCGATTACCCCGTCGAGATCTTCCTCGACCGGTCCCGCGAGCTGGCGATGACCATTCTCCAGGGGACACTGGCCGGCGGCCTGGGCGCGCTCGTGCTCGGCCTGCTCTTCGCCCGGCGCATCACGCGGCCCGTCAGCGCCTTGACGCGTGGAGTGGCCCGGGTCGCCGGCGGCGATCTGTCGCAGTCGCTGCCCGTCCGGTCGTCCGACGAGATCGGCCAGCTCACGCGCGCGTTCAACGGGATGGTCGAGGGGCTTCGCCAGCGCGACTTCATTCGCAACACGTTCGGCCGCTACGTGTCTCCGGAAGTCGTCAAGACCCTGCTGGAGTCGCCCGAAGGACTCCGCTTCGGGGGAGAGAAGCGGGTGGTGACGATCCTCATGTCCGATCTGCGCGGCTACACGCGGTTCGCCGAGCACGGCGATCCCGCCGACGTCATGAACGTCCTCAACGGCTATCTCGCGCGCATGACCGACATCGTCGTGGCCCACGGCGGCACCATCAACGAGTTCATCGGCGACGCGATCTTCGCGATCTTCGGGGCGCCGCTCGCGCATCCCGACCACGCCGAGCGGGCGGCCGCGACGGCGCTCGCCATGCAGCGGGCGATGGTCGAGATCAACGCCGATCACGTGGCCCGCGGCCTGCCGCCCTTCGAGATGGGCATCGGGATCAACACCGGCGAGGCCGTGGTCGGCAACATCGGATCGGAGCAGCGGGCGAAGTACGCGGTGGTCGGCAGCGTCGTGAACGTGGCCGGCCGCGTCGAGGGGGCGACCGTGGGCGGCCAGATCTTCGTGACCGCTTCGACCCATGCCGCCCTCGTCGCCCTCGCCGAGGTCGCGCCGCCCGTCTCCCTCGAGCTGAAGGGCCTGTCGGAGCCGCTCCTGCTCTACGAGCTGCGCGGTATCGGTGGACGCTTCGCCCAGCGCCTGGAGGACGAGTCCGAGGACGGCGTCGACGTGCCCGTCGAGCTGCCGCTCGTGGGCGCGGTCGTCGAGGGCAAGGTCGTCGGGCCGGACGCGATCCGGGGGGTCGTCGTGCGCCTCGGTCGCCGCCGGGTCGATGCCCGCCTGAGCACGTCACTGGCGCCGCTCACCAACGTCCGGCTGACGCTCACGTATCCGGCCCTCGGCCGGGACTCCGGCGATCTCTACGGTAAGGTGGTCTCCGGGGCGCCGGAGACCCTCACCCGGGTTTGGCTCACCTCTGTTGAGGCCGCCGACGAAGGGGTGTTCGCGGCGTTCCTCGCGGACCCGGCGGCGACGGGTCGCTGAGAGCCGGGCGAGGAGGCGGTCATGTCCAGGGCGTCGACAGGCGTGATGTGCGCGGTCGTTTCGATGTTCATCCAGGCGTGCGCGGGCGGCGCGGTGCAGAGCGCCTCGAGCGGCGCGGCCGCCCCGGGCGTCCCGAGCTACGGCATCTACGGGGCCGACAGTTACTTCAAGCTCGAGTGGCAGGCCGACGCGCGGCGTGGCCAGCCGATCGTCAGCGGGTACGTCACCAACCAGGCGGGTCTGCCCATGCGCAACGTCAGGCTGCGCGTGGAGGCGCTCGACGCCGCCGGCAACGTCATCGCGAGCTCCATCGGGTATGTGAACGGATACGTGACCCCGGGCTCGCGCGTGTATTTCGAGGCGCCCATGCCGGCGACGGCGCCCACGTACCGGGTCACGGTCCTCTCGTTCGATATCATCCAGGGACACATTTGAACGGGCCGAGGAGGTGCGACATGCGTCGAGCGTTGGAAACGGTGGTGACGTGTGCGGTGGTGGCCGTGTTGATCCAGGGGTGCGCGGGGGGCATGACGCAGAGTGCGCCGAGCACGTCGGCCAGCGCGAGCGCTCAGAGCTACGGGGTCTACGGCATGGAGGGGTACTTTCCGATCGACTGGCAAGCCGGCGAGCGGCGAGGCCAGCCGATCGTGACCGGACACGTCACCAACGCATGGGGGATCGGCGTCAACAACGTCAGGATGCGCATCGAGGCCCTCGACCCCGCCGGCGGCGTGACCGCGACGTACATCGGTTACGTGTTCGGCGACGTCACGCCGGGCACCCGCGCGTACTTCGAGGTTCCGGTCCCGCAGAAGGCGCCGAGCTACCGCGTCTCGGTGCTGTCGTTCGACCCCCAGCAGTGTCGAGGATAGGCCGCGCGGCTTGACACGTTCGGGACCCGTGGTGAGAATGGGCGCACTTTGCCAGGGAAATCCGCTCCGGAGGGGAGCTGGATCGGGAAACCGGTCAGGCGCGTCGAGGATGCGCGGCTCCTGAGGGGGCGGGGCGCGTTCATCGACGATCACCCGCCCGTCGCCAACGCCTGCCACGCGGCCATCGTGCGCTCACCGCACGCGCACGCGCGCATCCTCGGTTACGACGTCGCTGAAGCGCTGGCCATGCCGGGCGTGGTCGGCATCATCACCGGCGAGGACGTGGCGAAGTCCACCAAGCCGTTCTCGGTCGGCGTCACCGCGCCCGTTCAGTATTACTGCGCGGCGACCGACCGCGCGCGGTTCGTGGGTGAGCCCGTGGCCGTGGTGGTCGCGCGCGATCGCTACCTGGCCGAGGACGCGGCCGAGGCGGTCGTGGTCCGCTACGAGCCGCTGCCGGTGGTCGTCGATCCCGAGCGCGCGCTCGAGCCCGACGCGCCGGTCCTGCACGAGGCGGTCGGGTCGAACCTGGCCGGCCACCGCCGGCTCGTGTACGGCGATCCCGATCGCGCGTTCGCCGACGCCGAGGTGGTGATCCGCCAGCGCTTCCGGTTCCCCAAGTACGGCTCCACCCCGATCGAGACGTACGGGATCATCGCTCGCTGGGACGACCTCGAGGGGATCCTCACGGTGTGGTCGAACTTCATGGGGCCGTTCATCATGCACCCGCTCACCGCGCGCGTGCTCGGCGTGCCCGAGAACCGGATGCGCTTCATCGTGCCGCCCGACATCGGCGGCAGCTTCGGGATCAAGTCGAGCATCTATCCCTACATCGCGCTGATCGCGCTCTGCGCCATGAAGACCGGGGTGCCCGTGAAGTGGATCGAGGACCGGCGCGAGCACCTGATCGCGTCGTCCAGCGGGACCGATCGGATCGCCGACCGCGAGCTGGCGGCCCGGCGCGACGGCACCGTGCTGGGCATGCGCTATCGGTGGCTCGACAACGTGGGCGGCTACATCCGCAGCCCCGAGCCCGGCTGTAGCTTCCGGCCCACCGGCAACTTCGTGGGACCGTATCGATTTCAGCACCTCGAGGTCGACGCCTCGGTGGTGATGACCAACAAGAGCCTCACCGGGCCCAACCGCGGCTACGCCTGCGGCCATCTCTACTTCGAGACCGAGAGCATGATGGACCTGCTCGCCGCGGAGGTCGGCCTCGATCCCGCCGAGGTGCGCCGCCGCAATCTGATTCCCGCCGACGCGTTTCCGTACCGCACGCCGACCGGCGGCTACTACGACAGCGGCGACTACGCGGCCACCCTCGACAAGGCGCTGGAGATCGCGAAGTACGACGAGCTGAAGCGCGAGCGGGCGACGGCGCGAGCGGCCGGTCGCTACGTGGGCATCGGCCTGGCGCTCGCCGTGGATCCCTCGGTCTCGAACATGGGCTACGTGGCGGTGGCCCTCGATCCCCAGTTCCGCGCCAAGCCCGAGTACCTGCCGAAGTCGGGAGCCGTCGATTCCGCGACGGTCAAGATCGACCCGCTCGGCCGCGTGACCGTGATCATGGGCACGACCCCGCAGGGGCAGGGCCATCAGACGATCGTGTCCCAGATCGTGGCCGACGAGCTGGGGCTCACGCCGCCCGAGGTGACCGTGGTCGACGAGATGGACACGTTCACCCGCGTGTGGTCGATCTCCTCCGGCACCTACTCGAGCCGCTTCGGCTCCGTCGGCACCAGCGCGGCCGCGCTGGCCGCGCGCAAGCTCAAGGCCAAGCTCGTGGAGTACGCCGCCCATCTGATGGACGTCCCCGCCGAGCAGCTGGAGTTTCGCGACGGCGCGGTGCGGCTGCGGACCGGCAAGGGCGCCTCGTACTCCGTCAAGGACCTGGCCGGGCGCGCCCACTGGCACACGCAGTCGCTCCCCGAGGGGATGGAGCCCGCGCTCCAGGCCACCGCCGTGTTCGGCTTCACCGTCTCGCAGGCGGTCGACGCCGAGGACCGCGTGAATTCGTCCAACACCTACGGGTTCATCGCGGAGGTCATGGCGGTGGAAGTCGATCCCGCGACGGCAACGATCAAGATCCTGCGCTACGTCACCGTGCACGACGCGGGGACCATCATCAACCCGATGATCGCGGAGGGGCAGATCTACGGCGGGGCGCTGCACGGCCTGGGCGGCGCGCTCTACGAGGAGATGGCCTACGACGCCGACGGCCAGATGCTGACCGCGACGTTCATGGACTACCTGGTCCCGACGGCCAGCGAGGCGCCCGAGATCGACATCGCGCACGTCGTGTCGCCCTCGCCGCTGACCACGCTCGGCTCCAAGGGGCTCGGCGAGTCCAGCTCGATGACGGTGCCGGCGGTGCTGGCCAACGCGGTCAGCGACGCGCTGGCCCCGCTCGGCATCCGCATCACCGAGCTGCCGATCACCCCCACCCGGCTCTGGCCATTGATCCGCGAGGCGAGGGCCAAGGCGTGAAGCCTCCGAAGTTCGACTATCACGCGCCGGCCAGCGTCGACGAAGCGCTCGCGCTGCTCGCGCGGTACGGGGGCGACGCCAAGATCCTGGCCGGCGGGCAGAGCCTGGTGCCGCTGCTGAACTTCCGGTTGAGCCGGCCCGCCGCGCTGATCGACCTCAATAGGATCCCTGCCCTCGCCTACATCCGCGCGGAGGACGGCGAGGTGAGATTCGGCGCGATGACCCGCCAGCGCACGATCGAGTTCTCCCCCCTCGTCTTCGAGCGGGTGCCGCTGCTCACCGAGGCCACGCGCTGGGTCGGCCACCTGCCCATCCGCTCGCGCGGCACCATCGGTGGCAGCATCGCCCACGCCGACCCGTCGGCGGAGTATCCCGCGGTGCTCAGAGCGCTCGACGGCTCGGTGGTGGCGCGGGGCCCCGAGGGCGAGCGCACCGTCGCGGCCGCTGAGCTGTTCCAGAGCTATCTCACGACCAGCCTCGCCGCCGAGGAGATCCTGGTCGAGGTCCGGCTGCCCGCGATGCCGGCCGGAGCCGGCTACGCGTTCGAGGAGCTGGCGCGGCGCCACGGCGATTTTGCGCTGGTCGGCATCGCCGCGGTGGTCGCGCGCGACGGCGAGCGCTGCACGATGGCCCGGCTCGCGACGTCGGGCACCGGGCCCGTGCCGATCCGCCTGCGCGAGGCGGAGCAGATTCTCGAGCGCGACGGGCTCGGCGACGCGGCGATCGAGGCCGCGGGGCGCCGGGCCTCGGAGCTGGTGGAGCCCGACGCCGATATCCACGCCTCTGCCGACTATCGGCGGCATCTGACCGGGGTCCTCACCACCCGCGCGATCAGGCGCGCGCTCGCCAAGGCCGGCCATGGATAAGAACGAGACCGCGACCGTCAAGCTGACGGTCAACGGCGCCCCTCACGAAGGACGCTGCCCGCCGCGCAAGCTGCTGGTCGACTTCATCAGGGAAGACCTCGCGCTCACCGGGACGCACGTCGGGTGCGAGCACGGGGTGTGCGGGGCCTGCACGATCCTGGTCAACGGCGAAGCGGCGCGCTCGTGCTTGATGCTCGCGGTTCAGGCCGACGGCGCCGAGCTGATCACGGTCGAGGGGCTCGCCAAGGACGGCAAGCTCCACCCGCTCCAGCAGGCCTTCCACGAGCACCACGGGCTGCAGTGCGGGTTCTGCACGCCGGGGATGCTGCTGACCGCGCTCGACTTCCTGCGCACGAATCCCCAGCCGAGCGAGCAGGAGATCCGCGAGGGGATCTCGGCGGTGCTGTGTCGGTGCACGGGCTACCACGGCATCGTCAAGGCCATCGCCGCCGCGGCGCCCGTGCTGAAGCAATCATGAGTCAGTATCTGGAACCCGACATCGAGACCGCTTCGCGCGCGACGTTGCAGGCACTCCAGGAGCGGAAGCTGCGCGAGCAGATCCACCACGCGTACGACGCGAGCCCGTTCTACCGCCGCAAGTTCGACGAGGCGGGCGTGACGGCCGGCGCCTTTCAGCGGCTCGACGATCTCCGCACGCTGCCCTTCACCACCAAGGACGAGCTGAAGCAGGACCAGGCCGATCACCCGTTGTGGGGCACGCTGCTGGCCGTACCGTTCGAGCAGTGCCTGCGTGTGCACATGACCTCGGCGACGACCGGCCGGCCGCTGGCGTTCCTCGACACGGCCGAGGACTGGCAGGGTTTCTATCATTCCTACGCGCGCTCGCTCCACGCGTTCGGCGTGCGCGGGAGCGACATGGTGATGGCGGCGTTCTCCTACGGGCCGTGGATCGGCTACTGGTCCGGCTTCTACGCCGCGCAGGATCTGGGTTGTCTGGTGTTCCCGGCGGGTGGGCTGTCGACCGATCAGCGGATCGACGCGCTCCGCACGTATCCGATCACCGTGCTCGGCTGCACGCCGTCGTACGCGCTGTTCCTCGCCGAGCAGGCGGCCAAGAAGGGCATCAACCTCGCGAAGGAGACGCGCGTTCGCATCACCTGGCACACGGGGGAGCCGGGCGCGTCGATCCCCGCCACCCGCGAGCGGATCGAGACGGCGTTCGGCGCCAAGGCCTACGACCTGCCCGGGCTCACCGAGATCGCGGCGTGGGGCTTCGAGTGCGAGGCGCGCTCGGGCATCACGCACGTGCACGAGGACTACTGCTATCCGGAGGTCCTCGACGAAGCGGACCGTCCGGTGGGGCCGGGTGAGCGGGGCGAGCTGGTGTTCACGAGCCTCTACCGCAAGGCCATGCCGCTGGTCCGCTATCGCACGCGTGACGTCGTGCAGCTCGCCGACCGCGCGTGTCCGTGCGGGCGGACGTTTGTCGGCTTCGAGGGCGGGGTGCTGGCGCGGCTGGACGACATGAAGAAGATCCGCGGGATCATCGTGTACCCGCGGCGCATCGAGGAGCTGGTGCGCGGACATTCCGGCGTCGACGAGTTCCAGATCGTGTTCCGTCGCGTCGAAGGTCTCGACGAGATCCTCGTGCGTGTCGACCCGTCTCCCGGGCTCGGCGCCGATGAGCGCTCGGGCTTGCAGCGGACGGTCGCGGAGTCGCTACGCATTGGCCTCGGCATCCGCGCTGGGGTCGAGCTGACGGCGCCTGGGGAGCTTCCGCGGTGGGATCACAAGGCGCGGCGGGTCAAGGACGAGCGTACCGAGGTTCCGTTCTGAGTTCATGAATCAGGTTGCGCGAGGCGGCGGGTCCTGGCAGCGGGGTGGCCCCGTCGGCGGGGCTGCGTCACCCGTTCGCCGGAGCGCAGTGCTTCGCACTGCGGACCGGACGAAGGGGTCCCACTTCGCCCCGCCGACGGGGCCACCCCGCTGCCACCCGCCGGGCGGGCGTACGACGCTCGCGGCGAATCTGCGCTAGCGCTCGATTCTCGGATGAGACGCGGGGATCGGTACGTCGAGAGCTTGCGGGACGGGCGGGCCGTCTTTCTCGACGGCGAGCGTGTCGCGGACGTTACCAAGCATTCAGCTTTTGCAGAGCCCATCCGGCGGATCGCCGATCGCTACGACGCAGCGCGGTCGGCCGAGGCTGAGCCGATCGCGACATATCTCGACCCGACCACTGGCCAGCGGTATGGGTCTATGTGGCTCATTCCGCGGTCGGCTGAGGATCTCGAGATTCGCAGGCGCGTTCACCGGTTTTGGGCGGAGGCCTCCTATGGGTTGATGGGGCGGACGCCGGATCATGTGGCGTGCGTGCTGACGGCGTTCGCGAGCGTGCCGGAGTTCTTCGCGCGAGGGGGAGAGGGGTTCGCGCGGAACGTCGTGCGGTTCTACGAGAGGGCGCGGGACGAGGATCTGTATGTCTCCTACGCGATCGTGCCGCCGCAGATCGATCGGTCGCAGCCGGCGCATCGGCAGCCGGAGCCGTTTCTCTATCCGGGGATCGTCCGCGAGCGGGACGACGGGATCGTCGTGCGCGGGTGTCAGGCCATCGCGACCTCGGCGGCGATGTCGGACTGGTTGTTCCTGTCCTACATCACGCCGCTCGTGAAGGGCGACGAGGATTATGCGATCTGCGTGGTGATGCCGACGGGCGCGCCGGGGCTCAAGCTCTATCCGCGGCGGCCGTTCAGCGCGATCGCCACCAGCGTGTACGACTATCCGCTGTCGTCGCGGTTCGACGAGGTGGACGCGACCGTCGTGCTCGACGACGTGTTCGTGCCATGGGAGCAGGTGTTCATCCATCGGAACGTCGAGCTGGTCAATCGACAGTTTCACGACACGCCCTCGCACACGCTGGCCAACTTCCAGTCGCTGGTGCGGTTCGGGGTCAAGCTCGAGTTCCTGGCCGGCCTGGCCATGAAGCTGGTGGAGCTGCACAGCAGCGAGGGGCAGGGGGCGGTGCAGGCTCAGCTCGGCGGTGAGATCGCGGCGCAGTGCGCGGCGTTCGACGCGCTCGTTCACGCGGCCCAGCGCTTTCCGCTGATCGAGGACGGCATCGCGCGGCCGCACCCGCAGTACATCTACTCGGGCATGAGCCTGCAGCGCCGGATGATCGTCGATCTCATGCGCGCGGTGCGCGAGCTGGCGGGAGGCGCGTTCCAGGCCGTGCCCAGCTCGGAGGCGAGCTTCACGGGCGAGGAGAGCCGTGCCGACACCGAGCGTTACTATCGCTCCGGCATCGCCTCCGCGCGCGATCGGGTGAAGCTGCTCAAGCTCATCTGGGACTTCGTGGGCACCGAGTTCGCCGGACGCCAGCTCCAGTACGAGATGTTCTACTCGGCCTCGCAGCCCGTGGTGAACACGCGGATGTTCCGCTCGTACGACTGGGTCGCCGCCAAGGCCATGGTCGACCGCTGCCTGGGCGAGTACTGAGGCTCGTCCCCGCTCAGGGCACGAAGAGCGGCGTCACCTCGAACGCGACGATGTCCTCGACGTTCAGGATGTCGTCGACCAGGCTGCCCGCGTTGGCCACGAGGAAGAAGACCGCGTAGTTGCCGTGCGGGTCGTTCCCCGTGAACGTGTACGAGAAGAAGTTCGGCACGATGACCGTGAGGGGAGGGGTCAGCGACACCCCCGCGGCGATCGGTCGTATGGTCGACAGGTTCGACGCGAGGCCGTTCGCGGTGCCGCCCGGGACGATGAACATGAGGCGGTCGGGGGGGAAGAACAGGCCGATGAACACGTCGACGTTCGCCGGCAAGCCGGGATTGAGGACGCCGACGGTGACGGTCAAGGTCTGGCCCGCGGTGAACGTCTTCTGATTGGTCGCGGCCATCACGCCGAGCTGAGGCGTGAGCGCGAGCCCCGAGGGGCCGCTCAATCCGGTGGCCGCGCCCTGGATCTTCCGCAGAGGAGCGGCGTTGCCGCTGGCGGTCCGGGGGTAGACCAGCACCGCCTGGCCGTCGAAACTGTCGGCGATCAGCTCACTGCTCTTGAGGTCCACGGCGACGCCGACGGCACGACCCAGTCCCGTGGCGAGGCCGCTCAAGGTCCGGAGTGGCGCGGTGTTCCCGCTGGCAGACCGTGCATGAACGGTGACGCTGGCGGCATCCGCGTTCGCGACGGCCAGCTCGTCGTGTGCGAAGTCGAGCGCGAGGCCCGTCGGACCGCTCAATCCCGTGGCGGCGCCGGCGAGAGTCCGGAGCGGCGCGGCGTTGCCGTCGGCGGTCCGGCTGTAGACGGTGACGGTGTTGGCACGGTTGGCCACGAAGATCTCGTCGTGCGCGAGGTCGAGGGCGAGGCCGCCGACGTTGTTCAACCCCGCCGCCGGTCCCTGGATCGTGCGCAGGGGGCTCGAGTTGCCGCCGGCGTTCCGGCTGTACACGGTGATCGAGGGCGGGCCGCTGTTCAGCACGACCAGCTCGTTGTGCAGGAGGTCGACGGCGATGGCGACGGGCGCGCTCAATCCCGTGGCCGGGCCGCTGAGGATCCTGAACGGAGCGGCGTCACCGCTCGCGGTCCGGCCGTGGACGAGGACGGAATTGTTGCCGCCGTTCACCACGAACAGCTCGTTGTGCAGGAGGTCGACGGCCACCGCGACGGGGCCGTTCAAGAACGTCGACGCGCCGGCGATGGTGCGCAGGGGCGCGGCGTTTCCGTTCGCGGTGCGGCTGTAGACGGTGACGGAATTGGCGCTGACGTTCGGCACGAAGATCTCGTCCTCCGCCTCCGCCGCCACTGCGACCAGCAAGGAAACGAAGAGGATGAGGAGGAACAGCAGTCGTGACCCAGGTCCGTGGCGCATCGTCGATGCCTCCGTGTCGAGCGAATCGGTCGGTGAGCGAGCGGGTGAGCCCGCGCGGCAGACTGCAGTATAAGATGTGCCGCATGGCCACGCTCGCTCTCGTCAACATCGGCGCCCTCGCCACCGGGATGCTCGCCACGCCGCGGGTGGAGGCCGAAGCGATCCTCGTCGAGGACGGACGCATCGGCGCGATCGGCGCGGCCTCACAGGCCCGCGGCGCCGACGTGGTCGTCGACTGCGGGGGCACCACCGTGCTGCCCGGGCTCATCGATTCGCACTGTCACGTCGTGCTCGGCGATTACACGCCCCGCCAGAAGACCGTCGACTTCCTGGACTCGTACGTCCACGGCGGGATCACCAGCGTGGTCTCGGCGGGCGAGGGCGTGCACGCGCCCGGCCGTCCTCACGACCCCGTCGCGTCCAAGGCCATCGCCATCGCCGCCGCCAAGTGCTTCGCCGCGTTCCATCCCAACGGGATGAAGGTCAACGCGGGCTCGGTTGTGCTGGAGCCCGGCCTCACCGACGAGGACTTCGCGGAGATGGCGCGACACGGCGTCCGTCACGCCAAGTACGGCTTCGGCGGCTACGCCCAGCCCCGCGACGGCGAGCCGGAGGTCCGGCGCGCCCAGAAACACGGACTGTGCGTGATGTCGCACAGCGGCGGCAACTCGATCCCCGGCTCCAGCCCGATCACCCACGACGTGCTGCTGTATCTGAAACCGGACGTCTGCGGCCACGTCAACGGCGGGACCACCTCGCTCGACGAGGCGGGACTGGAGGAGATCGTCGCGACCACGGACATGGCGCTTCAGATCGTCCAGGCCGGCAACCTCCGCTCGGCGCTGCACATCCTCGACCACGCCCGCAAGCACGGCGCGATGGCCCGCGTGTGCCTGGCCAGCGACACGCCGACGGGCACCGGCGTGATGCCGCTCGGCGTGCTCAAGACCGTGTGTGAAGTCGCCTCGCTCGGTGGCGTGCCGCCGGCCGAAGCGATCGCGCTGGCCACCGGCAACAACGCCCGCGCGTTCCGCCTGACGACGGGAACGATCGCGGCCGGCCAGCCCGCGGACCTGGTCGTCTGCGACGCGCCCGCCGCCTCGCTCGCCCGCGACGGCTTCGACGCGATGGCCCGCGGCGACATCCCCGGCATCTCCTGCGTGATCGTCGACGGCGTCGTCCGCGTGGGCCGCAGCCGTAACACCGCGCTCGCCAAGCGCCTGGCCACCTTCACCGGCGTCACCGTCACCGCCGGCGGTCACTGACCGCCCACGCCGCGAGCGCGAGAACGACCCCGTCGCGCCGTCCTACCGGGCCTTACCGGTGCTCCTCACCGGCTCGAAGCTGATCCTCACGCGATGACCCGTCGCCTTGGCGAAGCGGTCGAGCGTGCGCGTCGAGGGCTTGCCGCGGCCACTTTCGAGGCGCGCGATGGTGCTCTGCGTGGTCTTCATGCGCCGCGCTAGCTCGGCCTGGCTCAGGCCCGCGCGGTTGCGCGCCTTGGCGACTTCGGCGGCGAGCGCGAACTCCTCCTCCAGCGCAGCATATTCCTTGCGGTACTCGGGGTCCTTCATCCACTTCTTGTGCAGATCCTTGATCCTGGTCATCGCATCTCCTTGGCCCGCCGGCGGGCGATTTCCAGTTCACGCGGGGGCGTCTTCGCGGTCTTCTTGATGTAGACCCGCAGGATCACTACCCGCCCTCCGATCGCTGTGACATAGATCGCCCGAGAGATTCCATCCCGCCCGGTCACGCGCAATTCCCACAGCCGGCCCTCGAGATGCTTGACGCTGTCCCGCGGTAGCGCCTCGAAGCCTCTCTGCTCGATAAGCTCCGTCAGGCGTACCAGACGAGCGCGCATATCCGCTGGTAACGCGGCGACTTCCTCGTTGACCGAGCATTCAGGGTCTCGACCGCCCATCCCATGGAATGGTATTATCTCAAAAAAGAGATTGGGCCGGGATTCGTACCGCTCAGCAGACCGTGGCGGCGGGCACCGCGGTGGACGACGGCCCCGAGGGATTCGTCGCCGGCATCACGAAAAGTTCGCGCACCGGCGACAGCAGGAGCCAGAGGAAGCCCAGCAGCATCCCGAACGAGGCCACGACCAGCGTGAGGGGGACGCCGATCAGGGCGCCCAGCGCGCCGCCGATCACGGCGCCGATCGGGTTGGCGCCGCCGGCGAGGAAGCGCATGGTGGCGTTGACGCGGCCCAGCACGCGATCGGGCGTGATGGCCTGGCGGACGCTGATCGCGACCACGAAGTACACCAGGATGGCCATCCACTGCCCGAACTCCGAGGCCACGATCATCGGGAGCGCCCACGACGGGACGAGCACGGCGAGCGGCACCATCATGCCGATGAGACCGAAGGCGACCTGCGCGCCGATCATGGTCGGACCCGGGCCGAAGCGCCGGGCCAAGGGTTCGGCCACGACCGAGCCGGCGAGCGATCCCACCCCGCCGGTCGCGAAGACCAGGCCCACGCCCACCGCGGTCCAGCCCAGCACGCGCGTCATGTAGAGCACGTAGACCGCCATGAACATGCGGCCGAACAGGATGGTGGTCGCCGAGGCGCCGGCGAGCGCGCGGAGGACGCGATCGTCGACCACCACGCGCACGCCTTCGGCGATCTCGCTGACCACTCCCGCGCTCGCGCCGCGTGTGTCGGGCGCCGCCTCGGGCACATTCGTGCGCGCGATGAAGGCGGCCGAGATCAGGAAAGACAGCGCGTCGACGAGCAGGGCGAAGGGCGCGGTGAAGAGGCTCACCAGCACGCCGCCCACGCTCGGGCCCACGACTTGGGCCGCCGCCGCCGTCGATTGGAGCTTGGTGTTGCCCTCGACGATCCGATCGGGCGTGACCACCAGCGAGGGGAGCAATGACATGTTCGCCACGTCGAAGAGCACCGTGAGCGCGCCGGTGAGGAGCAGCACCGCGTAGAGGATCTCGATGCGGAGGACACCGGTCACCGCGGCCAGCGGAATGATCAGCAGCAGGACGGCGCGGCCGAGATCGGTCGCGATCATCACCGGCCGGCGCCGCACCCGATCCACCCACACGCCGGCGAAGAGACCGACCAGCAGGATCGGCGCCCCTCCCGCCGCCGAGAGCAATCCCATCTGCCAGGGTGTGGCGTCGAGGGTCAGCGCGGCGATCAGCGGGACCGCGAGCGCGGTGACCTGCGACCCGACGTCGGAGATCGCCGAGCCCGCCCAGAACTTCAGGAACTCACGGTGTCGCCAGAGCGAGGCCACGACTCACGCGAGCGCGCTGGGGTAGGGGCTGGTCTCCGCGCCGGCGAGCATCGCGCGGGCGAGGCGTGCCATCAGCTCGGCGCGAAGCTTCGCCGCGCTCGGGTCGTCCCAGAGATTCGAGGTCTCGTGCGGGTCGTCGCCGAGGTCGTACAGCTCGCCCCAGGGGACGCCGTCGTAGACGCTGAGCCGATGCCGGGTCGTCACGAGGCTGCGCATGCGCACGCGGCCGGAGAAGCCGAGATAGAGGCGCTGGCCTTCTTCCTCGATCAGCAGCTCGTCGCGGAGCGTGGTCGCGCCGCCGGCGATGAGCGGAAGCAACGACGCGCCCTGGATGCCGTTGAAGGCGGGCACGCCGGCGCGGGCGAGCACGGTCGGGGCGAAATCCATCGCGCCCAGGAGCGCCGCGGACGCGCGCGGCCCCGGCGCCGAGGGATCCTTCCAGATGAACGGCGTGCGCACCAAGCCCCTGTAGTGGATCGGTCCCTTGAGCAGCAGCTGGTGGTCGCCGAGGAAGTCGCCGTGGTCGCTGGTGAAGATCACCACGGTGTCCTCGGCCTGGCCGAGTCGGGTGAGCTCGGCCAGCAGCCGGCCCACGCTCTCGTCGATCAGCGAGATCGATCCATAGTTCAGCGCGATGGCCTCGCGGGCTTCGCGCTCCGAGCACGCGAACAGCGCTTGCGTGTTCTTCACCGCCTTGCCCGAATCGCGCGCCGTGTGGAGCCAGCGCACGTGAGACGGCAGATCGCGGTGGGCGGCGGCGAACGACGGCGGCAGCGGGATGTCCTCCGGCGCGTACATGCTCCAGTACTTGCCCGGCGGCGTGAACGGGTGATGGGGATCGGGATACGAGCACTGGATGAAGAACGGCCGATCGCTCTTCGCGCAGTCGCGCAGCACGCCGAGCGTGCGCTCGGTGATCCAGCTCGTCGGGTAGAGCTCTTCGGGAACGCGCGTGCGCCAGGCCTGCCGGCACCTGGTCAGCTCGAACTCGGGCGCGGGGACGGCGTGATCCGGCCCGATCAGTTGATCCGCGTCCTTGGTCTGCGTCCGGAGCCAGCGGCGCCAGTGGCCGTACTGCTGATCGGCGTGGCGGATGCTGAGGTCGACCGTCTCGAACCCGTAGTACGGCAGCGACAGCTCGTGGGCGGGGTCCTTCTCCCACGTCGTCCCGCTCTCCTGACCGTAGCGACCGGAGCCGGGCCGGCGCGCTTCCCGCGACAGGCGCGCGCTCGGGTCCGGCGGCCACTGCGCGGGCGCGCCGGTGATGTTCTGCAGGTGCGCCTTGCCGACGAGCGCGGTGCGATAGCCGGCCTCGCGCAGCACGTCCACGAACGTGGTCTCCTCCAGCGACAGCTCGATGCCGTTGTGGCGGACGCCGTGAAGCGACGGCATGCGCCCGGTCATCAGGGTCGCGCGGTTCGGCATGCAGATCGGCGTGGCGACGTAAAAGTGCTCGGCTCGGAAGCCCCCGCGCGCGAGTCCGTCGATGTTCGGCGTGCTCACGATCGGGTTGCCGTACGCCCCCAGATGGTCGGCCCGCTGCTGGTCGGTGATGATGAAGAGAAAGTTCGGCCGCTTGCTCATGACGTTCTCACGCGAGCGGTCGGGTGCGCCGGCCCGGTCCCACGCCCGTGCCCTCGCGCAGGTCCTTCGCCGACACCTCGTCGATGCCCTTGGGCCAGCGGCGCTTCAGCGGATCGCTCACGCCGAACTCCAGGCGGCCGACGGCGTCGATCTCGATGACGGCGCGCTCGCCGTCCTGCAGCGGCCCGATGCCCTGGTGATTGGTCCCGAGGAAGAACAGATCGCCCGGCTTCAGCGTGACCATGGTGCTCATCCAGGCCAGGCTCTCCTCGACGGAGTGCGCGATGTCGCTCATCGGATAGTCGTGGCGGGGCTGGCCGTCGACCCACATGCGCACGTGAACGCGATGGGGATCGGGAATCTCGTCGGCGGTCACGATGCACGGACCGATCGGCGCGAAGGTGTCGAACGACTTGCCGAACTGCTGCCGGCTGTCCGGCGCGAAGCGCCCGGACACGTCGCAGCCGCAGGTGTAGCCGAAGATGTGGCCGAGCGCGCCGTCCTTGCTCACGGCCGATGCCGTGCGCCCGATCACCGCGACCAGCTCGGCCTCGTGATGGAAGATGTTGGCGTCCTCTCGCGACAGCACCACGGTGCCGCCGGGATCGAGCACGGCCTCGGGCGACTTGAGGAAGCCCCAGAGCACGCCCTTGCGCCCGACGAACTCGCCGAAGTTCCCGCCCATGCACACGATCTTGCCGGGCCGCGGCACCGGCGCCCGCAGCGTCACGCTGCCGAGCGGCACGCGCTTGCCCTGCTTCAGCTCGCGCTCGAGCGCGCCCCGGAGCGAGGCGAAGTCGGCGATGAGGTTCTCGACGGTTTGCTGTGGCACCGCGCCGGTCGGGACCACCGCGCCGACGTCCACCACGTGGCCGTCGTCCAGAAGCCCAACCTTGTAGTCGTCGTAGAGCGCGATCTTCATGGCGTCCTCCCTGGCATGGTCTTCGGCATTGTAGTCCACGCGCCGGCGGCCGAACGGGCGTGTCGTTGCGCGGAG
>DATHGT010000136.1:0-5412 GCA_035317605.1 Candidatus Acidiferrum sp.
CGCCGCTGACCACCACGGGTTCACCATCAAGCCGCTAGATGGTCAAGCGTAGCGGCCTCGAGCGTCCATCGTATGATCGGCTCGTGAACGACACGTCGGTCGCAGCGCGCCTGTCCGCTCTCGACTGGGAGAGCATCGAGCGCTCGCTCTGGGATCAGGGCTACGCGAAGACCGCACCGCTGCTCACGCCAGCCGAGTGCGAGGAGCTCGTCGCCGTCTACGCCGACGAGACGCGGTTTCGCTCGCGAGTCGACATGGCCCGGTATCGATTCGGCGAGGGCGATTACAAATACCTGGCGCACCCGCTGCCTCCGCTCGTCGAATCGCTGCGGAACGAAGCCTATCCCCGGCTGGCCGCGCTGGCCAACGCGTGGGAGCAGGCGCTGGGCTCGCGCACTCGTTATCCGGACGATCTCGCTGATCTGCTCGCGCTGTGCCGTCGTCACGGCCAGACCAAACCTACCCCGCTCCTCCTCCACTACGAGGCCGGCGGCTACAACTGCCTGCACCAGGACCTCTACGGCGACGTCGCGTTCCCGCTGCAGATCACCGCGTTCCTGAGCCGGCGCGGGGTGGACTACGAGGGCGGCGATTTCCTGCTCGTCGAGCAGCGCCCGCGGGCAATGTCCCGCGGCGAAGCCATCCACACCGAGCAGGGCGAGCTGGTGATCTTCCCCACCCGTCATCGTCCCCTGCGCGGCGCCCGCGGCTGGTACCGCGGCACCACCCGCCACGGCGTGAGCACGATCACTTGGGGAACACGCTATACGCTTGGGATAATCTTCCACGACGCGAAGTGAGCTCGCGAAGGGGGGTGAGCCAGATGGCCAAGGGAACGGGGATGCGCAAGGAAAAGAAGAAGCCGAAGCAGAAGAAGAAGTAGCCGGACATGAGCCGTTCCGTCCTGCTGAGCTGCGAAGGCGTCGCCAAGAGCTACGGGACCCGGCGCCTCTTCGACGACCTGTCGTTCGGTCTGCTCGAAGGGGACCGGGTCGGGCTCGTCGGTCCCAACGGCTCGGGCAAGTCGACCCTCCTCAAGATCCTGGCCGGGCTCGAGACCCCCGATCGGGGAACGCGCTCGCTGCGCGGCGGCGTCCGGATCGGCTACGTGCCGCAGGATCCCGCCTTCCCGCCCGGCGCGACGATCGAGGGCGTCATGGCGTCAGCGCTGGCCGGCGTCGACGACGCCGACCGACCCGCCCGCGCCGCGCAGGCCCTCGGCCGCACCGGACTCGCCGGTCATCACGCCGCGATCGACACCCTCTCCGGTGGCGCCCGCAAGCGACTGGCCATCGCCCAGGCGCTGGTCGCCGAGCCCGACGTGCTGCTGATGGACGAGCCGACCAACCACCTCGACCTGGACGGCATCCTCTGGCTGGAGGAGCTGCTGCGCGAGGGGGCGCGCGCCTTCGTCTCCGTCAGTCACGACCGCTGGTTCCTGGAGCACGTGACCACGCGCGTGGTGGAGCTGAATCACGCGTATCCCGGCGGACGCTTCGAGAGCGACGGCCCCTACAGCGAGTTCCTGGCCCGTCGCGAGGACTTCCTGCGGGGGCAGGCGGCGTGGGAGGAAGCGCTCGCCAACACCGTGCGTCGCGAGATCGCGTGGCTGCGCCAGGGGGCCAAGGCTCGATCGACCAAGGCGAAGGGGCGGATCCAGGAAGCGGGCCGCTTGATGGAAGAGCTTCGCGACGCGCGCGATCGCGGCGTCGCCGCGACCGCGGGAATCGAGTTCAGCGGGTCGGGCCGCCGGACCCGCAAGCTGCTGGTCGCGCGCGGACTCACGAAGTCGCTCGGCGACCGCCGCCTCGTGAGTGACCTCGACCTCGCGATCACGCCCGGCACACGGGTCGGAGTCATCGGGCCGAACGGGAGCGGCAAGACCACGCTCCTCGGCGTGCTCGCCGGCACGCTGCCCGCCGACGCCGGCCAGATCGAGCGCGCCGACGGCCTTCGCGTGGTCCGCTTCGACCAGGCGCGCAACGATCTCGATCCCGCCCAGAGCCTGCGCCGGTCGCTCGCTCCCGAGGGCGACGCGGTGACGTGGCAGGGGCGCAGCCTGCACGTGGCCGCGTGGGCCAAGCGCTTCCTGTTCCGGCCCGAGCAGCTCGACGTCGCGGTCGGCCGCCTCTCCGGCGGTGAGCAGGCCCGCGTGCGCATCGCGCGGCTCATGCGCGAGCCGGCCGATCTGCTGATCCTCGACGAGCCCAGCAACGACCTCGATATCCCGACTCTCGAAGTCCTCGAGGAGAGCCTCGTGGACTTCGAGGGTGGCCTCGTCCTCGTCACCCACGACCGCTTCATGCTGGAGCGCGTGGCCACGACGATCGTGACCCTCGACGGCCGCGGCGGCGCCGCGACGTTCGCGGACTACGCCCAGGCGGCCGCGCGAGCGACGTCGCGCTCCATCCCCGAGACGGGGGCGTCGACGGGCGAGGCCGCGGCGCGAGCGCGCGGGACACCGGCCCCGCGCGCGCCGGCGTCCAGGCGCCTGGCCTATCGCGAGCAGCGCGAGTGGGACGGCATGGAGCGCGCGATCCTCGAGGCCGAGCGCGCGCTGGAACTCTGTCAGCGGGCCGTCGACGATCCGGCCATCGTGTCCGATGCCGCCGCGCTCCAGGAGCGTTACGCCGCGCTCCAGGCCGCGCGCGCCGAGGTCGACCGGCTCTACGCGCGCTGGGCCGAGCTGGAAGCCAAGCAGGCCTGACGGACGGCGGCCACGAAGCGCTCGCCGAAGGCGTCGAGCTTCCAGTCGCCGACGCCCTTGATCGTCCGAAACGTCTCCAGCGTGGTCGGACGGAGCCGCGCCATGTCGCGAAGCGAGGCGTCGGAGAAGACCAGGTAGGGCGGCACCCCGCGCTCCTCGGCGATGGCCCGGCGCAGCGTCCGCAACGCCTCGAACACCGCGACGTCGGGAACGTCCAGTCCACTCGACGCAAGCGGCGACGCGTCCTGTGTCTCACGTCGACGGGTCGTCGGCGACGCCTCGGGAGCGGACGCCACGTGTCGCTCGCGTCGACTGGTGGTCAGCGGAGCCACCGTGAGCTCGCCGCGCAGGGCCGCGGCGCCCTCCCTGGTGATCGACAGCGTGGGATATTCGTCGCCCGAGCGCGCCAGCAGGCCGTGGGCCATGAGCTGATCGATCCACGTGCGGACCTGCGACTTCTTCTCGCCGCGCAGGCTTCCGTACGCCGCGAGTCGCTCGTGGCCGAGCTGACCGATGCGGCCGGTCTGCGCCCCGCACAACACGTCCGCCACGTGAGCGCCGCCGAACCGGCCACGCAGCTCGGCGGCGGCGGCCAGGATCTTCGTGGCGACCTCGGTCGTGTCGGTCCCGGACACGGTCTCGCCGAGACAGACGTCGCACGCGCCGCAGCTCGCGGTCTCGTAGGGCTGGCCGAAGTACGTCACCAGCGCGCGATGCCGGCAGATCGCGTCCTGACAGAACGCGTAGATCTCCCCGAGCTTGCGGAGCGCTCCCGGCGGCGGTACCTCGCCCAGCACCGACTTCCACATTCCGTAGTCGGCGCCGCTGTGCAGCAGCAGGCACTCGGCCTCGAGCCCGTCGCGGCCGGCGCGGCCGGCCTCCTGCTGATAGTGCTCGAGCGACTTCGGCATCCCCGCGTGGATGACGTAGCGCACGTTGGAGCGATCGATGCCCATCCCGAACGCGACCGTGGCGACGACGATATCGACGCGCTCGTTGACGAACGCGTCCTGGTTGGCGCGCCGCTCCTCGTCGGCCAGTCCGGCGTGATAGCGCACGGCCTGGAGACCGCGGCGGACCAGCGCGGCCGTGAGATCCTCGACCTCCGCGCGGCGGATGCAGTAGACGATGCCGGCCTGATTGCGATGGCGGGCGATCGCGGCCAGCACCTGGACGATCCGGTCCGTCCGCGGCACGACGCGATAGACGAGGTTCGGCCGGTCGAACGATCCCACGAGCACGAGCGGGTCCTTGAGCTTCAGCTCGGCGACGATGTCCTCGCGCACCTGCGGGGTCGCGGTCGCCGTGTAGGCGTGGATCGCCAGACCGGGAAACCGCTCGCGCAGCACCGCGAGCTGCCGATACTCCGGCCGGAAGTCGTGGCCCCACTGGCTGATGCAGTGCGCCTCGTCCACGGCCACGAACGCCGGCTGGGCGCGGGCGAGGCGCTCGGCGAAGCCGTCCATCACCAGCCGTTCGGGCGCGACGTAGAGAAGCTGATAGCGACCGCCCGCGAGTCCTCGAAACACGTCGGCGCGCTCGGCCGGCGTCTGACTGCTGTTGAGAAACGCGGCGGGAACCCCGGCCTGGAGCAATCCGTCGACCTGATCCTTCATGAGCGCGATCAGCGGCGAGACCACGACGGCGAGACGCTTCAGATGCGCGGCCGGCGCCTGGTAGCAGAGCGACTTGCCGCCGCCCGTGGGCAGGACGACGACGGAGTCGCGGCCGTCCAGAATCGCAGCGATGGCTTCGGCCTGGAGCGGCAGGAACTGATCGTAGCCCCAGACGCGCCGGATGGTCTCGTGGAGGAATTCAGTCTGGACGATGCCGGCATCATAACCAACCGACGCCGGCCCGCCTAGAGTAGAAATCCGGATACAGCTCGTCTTGCAACGCTGCGGCGGGTTCGTTATGGTGCCTGCCATGACCGCAACCCACCGTCTCGCCGAGTTCGTGCAGAAGACCACGCTCGCCGACTGTCCCGAGCCGGTGCTGATTCAAGTCCGCCGGGCGGTCCTCGACACGATCGGCTGCATGCTGGCCGGGGCCACCGAGCCGGTGGCCGCGATCGTCCGTCGAGTCGCTCGCGCCGAGGGCGGCACGCCGCTCTGCCGGGTCTTCGGCACCTCGATGCGCACGTCGCCGACGTGGGCCGCCCTCGCCAACGGCGCCGCCGGTCACGCCCACGACTTCGACGACACCAACTTCGCGCTCACCGGCCATCCGAGCGTGCCGCTGCTGGCGGCTTCGCTCGCCGCCGGGGAAGCCGAGATGGCGGACGGCGCCACCGTCGCGCTCGCCTACGTCATCGGCTTCGAGATCGACGCCGCGCTCGGGCGCGCGCTCAACCCCGACCACTACACGCGCGGCTGGCACGCGACCACGTCGATCGGCACCCTCGGCTGCGCCGCCGCCGCCTCGCGCATCCTCGGCCTCGACACCGACCAGACCGTGAACGCGCTCGGCATCGCCGCGTCGCTGGCCTCGGGGCTCAAGGAGAATTTCGGCTCGATGACCAAGCCCTATCACGCCGGTCACGCCGCGCGGAACGGCGTGCTGGCCGCCCAGCTCGCGCGCGAGGGCATGACCGCGTCGGAGACCGCGCTGGAGGGTCGTCAGGGCTACGCCGCGGCGTTCTCGAGCACGACGCTTCGGCCGGAAGTCTTCGACCGCCTCGGCCAGCGCTGGGAGATCCTCGAGTC
>DATHGT010000137.1:0-7731 GCA_035317605.1 Candidatus Acidiferrum sp.
GCCCAGGCCGAACGCGTTGGGGAACGTGTCGCCCGACCGGTACGTCCGCGTGATCGCCACCGGGATGCGCCCGGGCAGCACCAGATCGGTCTTGCGCAGCGTGAAAATGCCCGTGGCCAGATCCACCGGATCGGCCCCGGGCACTTCGTTGCCGCCCTGCGACGTCGGCCCGGGCTGTTGCCCCGTCCCCGTCTCCTGCGGATTCCACAGCGCCGCTCCGCAGCAGAACTTCGGGATCCCCACCCCCGCGTCGGTCGTGATCGTCCGCCCGTCCGCGCTCACCGTCCCCGTCCCCGCGATCCGCCAGTCGTTCGGCGCCTCGCCCTTCCGCGGCGACTCGTCGAAGTACCACAGCGCCGCCTTCTCCCCCGGCGCCAAGCCCAGCTCGTTCGGCGCTTCGAACGGCACCGGCTGCTGCGGCACGCCGCCGCCCCGCTTGCCGAAGTAGAACATGTACACGCTCGCGGCTCGCAGACCCGGCGGCAACGGCCGCACCGGCAGCCGATCCGCGGGCACCGTCCGGATCGAGACCTTGGCGGCGCGCTTACCGTCCCATCCGATCACGTCATTGCCGCCTTCAAGGTGCAGCGCGACGCCTGGCAGGTCGGGATCGGTCGCCACCGTCTTCTGCGTCGGGTGGATGGGCGTGAAGCGCTCGTGCTGGCGATGCAGGTGCGGCAGATACGGCAACTCGTTCAGCTGATTCGCCACGATCGTCAGCGACACCGGAATCGTCGGGTACTTGTTGGCCGCGCTGCCCGCCGGATCGCCATCGATCAGCACGACTTGCTCGCCTGTCGGGGGATCGAGCAGCAGGAAGTTGCCGTTGGCGTCAGTGGAAACCGTCACGTTGTCGAGAATGATCGCGACCCGAGCGAGGGACTTCCGGTCCGTGTCCACCACGCGCCCGGCCAACGCCGTCCGGCCGCCGGCCAGCACCGTCAGGGCCCCGGTCACGCTCGAGGCTTGGCCCCCGTCCCCGAGCGCGCGCACCGTGAACGCCTTGGCCCCGATCGCCGCGTCGCGGGTCGCCTTGAGGAGCAGTTGCGCCGATTGCCCGGGCGCCAGTTGTGGAGGAATGAACGACGCGGTCACGCCGGACGGTAGGCCGTCGACACTCAGACGCGCCGATCCCAGACGGGCAGGGCCGTTGGCCGCCTCGATGCCGTAGCTCGTCGTGCCGCCCTGGAGTACCGAGGCCGACGCGGGCGCCAGCGTCAGGTTGAAGCCCGGAGGATCGGCCGGGTTCGACAGGCTCGTCGACGTCGCCAGCGTGGAGGCGGGCTGGCCCGGGGAGGCGCCGGTCCCGATCACGACGGAGTGAGACAGCGCGGCGGGATTGCCCGCGCGGTCGCTCGCGATCACGCTCAGCGTGTGGACGCCGTCAGTGGCGCCGTCCCACGTCGCGCTGGCGGTGACGGATCTCGCCGGCAGACTGGGCGTCGAGGTGACGCTCACCGGCCGGCCGTCGACAGTGACGGTGATCGAGGCCACGCCGCTGACGGCATCATCGGCTCTCAGACGAATCGCGATCGTGGCACCGGTTTGACCGCCGGGCACAGGAGACGGCCAATCGAGCGCGGGCGCCACGTTGTCGTGAACGACCGTGGCCTCGGCCGCGCGTGAGACAAGCCCGTCGCCGCCGCGGCCGATCGCCCTGGCTTCGAGGGTCGTCGGCGCGTTCGCGGTCAGTGGAGCGGCGAGGTCGACCGCACCCTGCGCGTCGGCCGTTCCAGCGACGGTGCTGGCGCCTTCGACGACGACGGCCGCGCCGGGTTCGGCGGTGAGCGCGATGCTCAACGGCGAGACATTCGTGTATGGCGGGATCGCGCCGAAGACCGGCGGTTTCGGGGCATGGAACTTGAGCACCCGTCCGGCGCTGCCGTCGGCGACGAAGAGATGGCCGTCGGCGTCGAACGCGAGCCCTTCCGGATCCGCGAGCCCGGCCGTGAAGCGCGCGGCGGTGCCGTCGGTTCGGAGCTTCAGAATGCCCCGCGGGGAGACGGCGGTTGCCGTCATCGGTTCTCTCGTCGTCGCGAAGATCGCGAGGCGCGAATCGATGGCGAGACCGACCGCGCGCTGGCCGCGGCCGGGCGTGCCCACCAGGGCCACCCCTGCCGCGCTGCCATCGGCTGGAACCGTGATCGCGTAGACGCCGCCTGGCGACGAGCTATCCGATCGCCCCGTCGCTGCCGCGTACACGACATTATCGTGGACAGCGAGGCCCTGAAGTCCGACGAAGCCGTCCGCCAGCACGGTCGGCGCGCCAGCCGATGACTGACGCAGGATGACCTGGGACTCGAGAGCGCCAGCGCTGGCCTCGGTGTCGCCGGATGTCGACGCGCGAGCGGAGACGTAGAGCACCCCGTCGGGCCCGAGAGCGAGCCACCGCGGCCGCTGGACGTTGGCGAGGATCGCGGTGTGCGTTCCGTCGCTTTCGATGCGGACCACGCGATTCGCACCCTCCTCGCCGATCACGAGCCGCCCCGACGGATCGAAGGCCAGGCCGATCGGCCTATCCAGGCCCGAGGCGACGACCGCCCGCGAGCGATCCGGGGCGATCCTCGTCACGGTCCCGGCGAGGCGGTCCGCAACGTACACGGCACCCTCCGCGTCGACGGCGATGCCCTGGAGATCGCCGAGCCCGTCCACCCACACCTCGACGGGCGCCAGCGCGGTGACCGGGTCGACTGGCGCCGCGCTGGTCGACGGGATCAGGGCGATGATCGCGAGGAGTGCCGCGAGTCTGACGCTTCGTCTCATCCCATCACCTCGCCGAGACGGTCACCTCGCGCCCGGAGCGCGTGACGAGCGCGAGCGCGCTCCGGCCGCTGCTGTGCGCGGTGACCCGCACGCGATCGACCGGTTCTCCATCGGCGTAGTACGGGCTCTGTCCATCGAGCGCCGCGATGGCGAAGGTGGCGGATGCCGTGACGACGGAAGGTTCATTGGTCGGAAGCGTCACGCTCGCGGTCGCCGTCGAGGACGTCAGGGTGCCGCTGAGCGGCGTGCTCGTCGCGGAGCTGGAGGCGCCCATGAACCCGACGACCGTCACGGTCAGCGCCGTACCGACCGGCACGTTGGCCGCGGCGATGTTGACGGTCACCGGATTTCCCGTGGTGCCAGGCAGGACGACGTCGGGGGCCGAAAGCGAACCGGTAGGGTTCGCCGGGGTCGCCACGCCCGCGATCGACGTGATCTGGAGTGTCGGAGAGTTCGGCAGGACGACCGAGGTCGGAGGCCCGGAGCTGACGGCAGTGCCGGTACCTCCGGTGATCGTGACAGAGAGGGTATTCGTGAAACCTTCGATGCGCAGACGGCCAGCGCTACCGGGGCCTCCGTTGTTCCCACCAACACCTGCGCCGGCGCTGCCGCCCGCGATATTGATCGTGCCTGTGCCTGTGATCGTCGTCGCGATCAGCCGGACCGCGCCTCCACTGCCCCCACCGCTGGCGCCCGGGCCGCCGGTGTAACAGCAGGCGAACGCTCCGCCGTTGGCGAGAATGCTGCCGCTATTGGAGGTGATCGTGCCGGAGGATGCGATCAGGATCGCGCCGCCCCCGCCACCGCCCCCGCCACCCGTCGATCCGAAATTGGACCCACCGCCTCCACCGCCCGACCCTCCGATGAGGGGAAGAAGCGTGGTGTCGCTGTAAGCCCCGCCGCCGGCACCCGCCGTGCTCCCCGAGCCTGCACCGCCGTTAGCACCTACGGCGGAGAAGCCCCCGCCCCCGGCGCCGCCCAGTGGCCCGGTGCCACCTGTACCGCCGCCCGGCCCGCGACCGGTTCCGCCGGTCGTCGATACCGTCCCGGTGGCTCCGTTCCCGCCGTCGAACCCTCCCGGGCCACCAGCACCTCCGGTCGTTCCCGCCGCGGTGGTTCCCGGATAGGTCAGGACACCGTTCGTGCCCTTGATGTCGATCGTGCCGGCAATCGTCACGTTTCCGGTTGCGAGGATGGTGACCGGCGTGTTCGTCGCGTTCCTGGTGAATTTCACGGTCACACCGGAGGGGATGTTGATCGTCGTGAAGTTGAAGACGCCGGTGGCCGGCAACGTGAGCGTCGTGTTCGCGGTCGGACTGAAGACGCCATCGGCGCCGGTACTCCCGCTGTTGAACGTTTGCGCCTGCGCCTGGGAGAGGCCATTGGCCCAGATCACGCCGCAGGCGACGAGCAGAGTCGCAAGCCGCTGTCGCATGTCGCACCTCCTTGAAGCTCTCACTGGACGGTGAAAACGTTGGTGCCTGTGCCCACCACGGTCGATGTGCCCGCCGGTGTCGTGATTCCCACGACGCGGTCACCGGTCGGCGCGCCGCTGGCGATCGAGAGCCCCAGCGTCGCCTGCGTCCCATCCGGGCTGATGCTCACGATCGAGGTGGTGATGGTCGTGTCCGGAACGTTGTTTCGCAGGAACGTCACCTGGGTCCCGTCGGTGAAGTGGGCGCCCGTCAGCGTGACGGCCAGGCCCACGACGCCGCGCGTGCCCGCCGCGGGCGAAACGCCGGTAATCACCGGACCGAAGCTGATGGACACGGGCGTGGTGGCGGCGATCGCCGACGGATCGCCGCCAACCGATACGCTGACCGAGGTCTGGAGGTTCTTGCTGACCGCGGTACCCCCGATCACGGCGCTCACCGATGTCTGAAGGCTGTTCGTGACCGACGTTCCCCCGCGGATCACGCTCACCGACGATTGCACGCTATTGGAGATCATCGGCTGAGCGAAGGTCACGCTCACCCCCTGGGCGGCGGAAGCGAATCGCGGGGCCATGACGGTGACCACCACCGATCCCGTCGCCGTGGGGTCGCTCTGGTCGATCGCGGCGATCGTCGCCACGAATTCCTGGATCATGGTCAGCGGCGCGGTGTAGAGCCCGTTGGCGGAGATTGTCCCCAGGCTCGCGTTGCCTCCGATGACCCCGTTGACCGCCCACGCGACGGGTGGCGGCGAGCCTCCGACACTCGCAGCACTGAACTGACGCGACGCGCCGGCCGAGATCGACGGGGTGGTGGGGGTGACCGTCAACGGGCCGACCACGCGGAAGGGCGCTGGCGAAGCCGCCGAGCCGGCGGGCGCGGTCACCGTGATCGTGCCGTCCTGAGCCGTGGAAGGCACGGTCACCCGGAGCCCCGTGGATGAGGCGCTGGTGACGGTCGCGACACCGCCACTGAATGACACGGTGTTCTGGCTGGGGGTGGCGCCGAAGCCCTTGCCAAAGATCGACACCGTGCTGCCCACCCTCCCCTCGGCGGGGACGACCGCCGTGATGGAGACCGCCGCCAGTGGATTGGCGTCGATCCGCTGGATCGACAAGAGGTTGCCGACCGCGTCGTAGTTGTAGATCGCGGCGTTACCGTTGCCGTCGACCACGGCCATCAGGCGCCCGAGCCGGTCGTAGCCGTATTGCACGGGGCCGGCCTGGGGATGGGCGGGCGAGGCGACGAGGAGCAAAAGAAGCAGCGTGAGCTTCGGGATCAGCCAGCGGCGCGATGTTCGATGAACGCGCACGTTGCGGACAACCTATCGCGAGTGTGACGACAGCTCCAAATAAAAAATTACCTTTCAGTTTATGAAACCAATTGTCGGTCGAATGCCCGCCGGCAGCAGCTCTCCTCGAGCGACGCTCATGGCCGGCGCGAGTCCACCGGAGCGAGCGCGAGAAAGGCTGATAGAATCCAGCGTCATGCCGACGACCTGGGACGCGTACCGGAGCGCGTTGCCGTCGATCGCTCACGCGGTGGGGCGGACGCCGCTCGTGCGGCTGAACCGGGTGGCCGCGGAAGCGCAGCCGCCGATCTATCTCAAGCTCGAGTGGTTCGGGCCGAGCGGGAGCCTGAAGGACCGGATCTACCTGCACATGTTCGAGCGGGCGGAGGCCCGCGGCGAGCTGACGCGCGGGATGCAGGTGCTCGAGTGCTCGACCGGCAACGCGGGGATCGCCTGCGCGTTCGTGGCCGCCGTTTCGGGCTATCCGTGCACGATCGTGATGCCGGAGGGGATGAGCGACGAGCGCAAGAAGATCATGCGCGCCTACGGGGCGCGGCTGGTGTTCACGCCGGGCGGGGAGAGCGACGTCGACCTCTCGCTCGCGCGGCTGGAGGAGATCCGCACCTCCGATCCGGCCCGCTACTGGGTGCCCGGACAGTTCTCCAACGCCGACAACGTCGAAGCCCACTACCTGACGACGGGACCGGAGATCTGGGAGCAGTGCGGCGACACCGTGGGCGCATTCGTGGCCTCGCAGGGCAGCGGGGGCACGCTGACCGGCGTGGGACGTTTTCTCCGCGAGCACGATCCGCGCGTGCGGCTCTACGCGGTCGAGCCCGAGGAGTGCGCGCTGCTGGCCCGCCGGCAGTGGGGGCCGCACGGCATCGAGGGCATCGGCGACGGCTTCATCCCCGAGAACCTCGACGTCACCCATCTCGCCGGCGTGATCACGACCACGACCACCGTGGCTTCCAAGAATGGGCGTTCCCACCGCGGGGGATCCAATGACAAGCTATTGGAATTTGCAGCCGCCCTTCCACAGGCAAATGTTAGGGAGGTTGCCGTTGAATGTAGTCATGTAGTCGAGATATCCTGTTGAGGTATCAAATCCATATGGATCTACTGTGGCGTAGCTACCAGCATTGTAGTCATTTGAAGACCCAGAACGAAGCCTGAGCACTTCAAAATGAAGATGTGGAGGGACGGGTTTATTTGCTGGAGACGTATTCCCAGATAGACCAATCTGTTGGCCTTCCGATATAGGATCTCCGGGAGAAACCAGGACACTACTCAAGTGAAGATACTGGCTGATGTAACCATTCTGATGGTCAACGCCAATCGCTCCCCACTCCTCACAACCTTCTGACATGCCTTTTGGAACGCAGCCCCGGTTTAAACTAACCACGTGCCCCGGTGCAGCTGCGAGGACCACTGTCCCTGTTCCCGCAACGTAATCGTACCCAGGATGGGCCTCGTAATTGAGCGCAATATTAGTCGAACAGTCGTTTGGTGCACCACTACCAATTCCCGTTCCCTCATAAAGAATACTGAGTAACGATGACCAAGTGCTATTACCCACTTTAGGGTAGCATGCGACAGCCGCAGTAATTGGATATTGTGCTGTAGCCTGAAATAATTCACCAGTAAAAGACAAGATGTAGCTGTCATGGTCGCTGTACACAGTACTCATGTGATGATCGAGTACCGAAGTGATCATCCCCGGTGTATACGCTCCTTGTGGATATTCGCTGGCAGGCAAAGGAAAACTTAAGAACTGGGCATCGGGGCCGCTGATGGTGAAGGCTCCCGACCCGGCCCAGGCGTCGTAGTTGGCGGACGAGCCGTTGTTCCGGACCCAGACCTGGACGGAGTACTGGCCGGGCTGGGTGGGAGTCCAGGCCCACCTGTTGGCAGTGGAATAGGGCTGGGGGAGCGACCATGAGTTGGTGGCTCCGGTGTAGAGGTAGAAGGCGTACTGCAGTGGCCCAACGCCGCCCGTCGCCGTCGCGGTCCAGGTGATCGGGGTGCCAGCGGGCTGCGGCAGCGTGGGGTTCGGCGTTAGAGAAGTCACCGTAAGCGGCGTGCCAGAGGCCGTGATGGTGAAGGCTCCCGACCCCGCCCAGGCGTCGTAGTTGGCGGACGAGCCGTTGTTCCGGACCCAGACCTGGACGGAGTACTGGCCGGGCTGGGTGGGAGTCCAGGCCCACCTGTTGGCAGTGGAATAGGGCTGGGGGAGCGACCATG
>DATHGT010000138.1:0-19346 GCA_035317605.1 Candidatus Acidiferrum sp.
CAGAAATATCGAACAGACATGCGCCGTATCTGGGGCGACCATCTCAACACACCGACCGCGCCAGAGGTTCAGCGATGAGCGAGCCGACGCCACCGACGGAAAAGGGTTCGACGCCCTGGGAACGCTTCGTCTCCCTGGCCCGCAAGGTGACGCAGACGCCGAAGGCAGAGGTAGACAAGCGGGAGCGCGAGTGGCGTAATGGGCGAAAGGAAAAGCGTCAGCAATAGAGACCATCACAGCTAGCTTTTTCTCTTGCGGCGGGCCTTCAGCCCGCCGACGAGATGCCGCATGAAGCCCTTCACCGCATCGTGGATTTCCTTAGCCCGCTCCTGCGTGTACGTTTTCTCGATGTGCATGGTCTGGTTACGCCACGCTGTTTGCACTGAGCGCCAGTTGACATTGACTTCACGAAAGAATCCCCAGCGTTTTCGCGGCAGAGTACCCTGTTGCTGCGCGAGCCCCTCAAGTGCCGTGTCGACCTTCTTTAGCTTGGCGTCCCAAGACGGCAGGTAAATGGGAACACCGAGCTCAACGCATACCGCGTTTAGGCCGATCTCCATGACGCGCATCGCATGATAGACGCAGGCCGTGTATCGTCCGACCGCGAGGCACTTGGTCGATTCATCAATGTCCGCAGCGGCCTCAGGGAGCCTTCCGATTATCTCGGCGCCGAACGGCGCTGGATTTGTGTATAGCGACGACTCATCTGCGCTCAGCGCCAGGCAGTAGACGGACGAGAATTCGTCGGTGAAGCGCTCGACTAGGGAGCGATGATACTCCGCTACCTGCTGGTATGAACAGTCTTCCCCCTTGACGATACGCACCACGCGGTTGACGTGAAGCACGACCTTCTCAAGGGGCAGCCCGGCGCATTGCTCCCTGATGAATTCAAGGTCCTTCAGGATGTACTCGCGATCGTCTGGCGTGAGAGCGTCTCCGGCTCGCGCCTCATCGTGGACGGAAGTGGCTGCAACGTGCGCGAGATGGGCGCTGATTCCGACGAAACGCTCGGCGGCGAATTTAAGCATCGCGTCCAGGCTCCATAGTCGGTAAGGCTCAGCCTCCCATGGCCAGATCTGGGGCGTTTCTGCTGGGCGCAGCTGGCGGGTAATCATAGCTCAGCGCCCGCCTGTGTGAGTCAGATATGTTATTACCCATATGAGTTTTCTGGAACGTGTCGCCGGGATAGTCCACTAAAGATGATGACGGTGTCAAGCTGATCTATCGCTGAGCAGGCTTCAGACGGGTTGGCCGCCGCCTGGTCCGTCCGTGACGCGGGCGTGGGAGGAGCTACCGGAACGCGGGGTCGGTGGCGCGGAGCTGCCGGACGTGGCGCTCGATGGCGTCCTGCCAGGGCGGGAGCGGGGCCAGGCCGAGAAATCTGGTGTTGAGGTTCTCGAGCATCTCGCAGGCGGGGACCGGGGCCGAGCGGGGATGGTGGGAAGAATCGACCTTCTCCACCGGGTTGGGCAACCCGAAGGTGTCGACGATGTGGCGCACGTAGTCGTAGCGGGAGCCGCCGCCGGCGTTGGTGACGTGGTAGAGCCCGTAGGCGTCGGTGTCGAGCAGGTCGAGGATGCGCGCGGCCAGGTCCTCGGTGAACGTGGGGCTGCCGAACTTGTCGCCGGCGCTCCGCAGCACGGGGACGCGATGGGCTTCGTCCCAGCGCCGGGCCACGAAGTTGCGCGGGTGAGCCGACGTCCCACCGAAGAGCCAGCCCGGACGCACCACGTAGGCGCGACGACACGAGGCCAGGGCCGCGCGCTCACCTTCGTGCTTGGAGCGCGCGTACTGCGTCTTGAGAACCGGCGCGTCGTACTCGTCGTAGAAGCGGACGTCGTCGCCGAAGAGCCCGCAGCTGCTCAGGGAAACGAAGGCCGCGCCCCTCCGCTCGCACTCGCGGGCCACGCACGCCGTGCCCCAGGCGTGGACGCGCAGGGCCTCCTCGGGCTGCTCCTCGCAGAAGTCCACGGCGAGCCCGACCGCCTGCACCACCGCGTCCGGCGCGAACGCCTCGAAGGCGGCGCGCACGTCACCCGGCACCGTCACGTCCAGCGCGTCACGGGTCGGCGCGGTGACGGCGTGGCCCCGGGCCTCGGCCACGCAGTGCAGGTCGGTGGCGAGCATGCCGCCCCCGCCGGTGATGAGCAGGCGGCGCGCGCGGGTCACGGGGACCGTCGTCTCAGGAGCTTGGCGTCGATCCACTCGCCGATGCGCTGGCGCACCGGCCGCACGTCGCACGGCAGCCGATGACGATACTTGGCCACGAAGCGCTGGAGCACGGCCCGGCGCAAGTCCAGGTCGCCGCGCTCGTGGTCGGGTCGCGCCCGGAACTCGCGCGTGCGGGTGGCCCCGCCGCGATGCACGAACGCCGCGCGCACGGTCACGCACCGGCGGCCGCGCTCGCGCACCGCGAAGCTGAGGTCGCGGTCGAGGCCGTGATAGAACCCGTAGCCCTCGTCGAAGCCGCCCACCTCTTCCATCAAGCGGCGCGGCAGGCACATCACCACCGAATCGATGACCGCCACCTCCTCGCCTTCGGGGCGCACCGTGGGGCCCTCGGCGAGGCTGTGCACGA
Organism: Candidatus Acidiferrum sp.; assembly: GCA_035317605.1. Lineage (GTDB taxonomy): Bacteria > Methylomirabilota > Methylomirabilia > Rokubacteriales > CSP1-6 > DATHGT01. The sequence continues at coordinate 2,579 of DATHGT010000138.1, forward strand.
TCGTGCGTCCCACGAAGCGGCCGTCGCGGCGCAGGCGCTTGATTCCGTAGAGACCGGTGATGCCGACCGTCGGGTCGGCGAGCGGCGCGAGCAGGCGCGCGAGCCACGTGGGCTCGACCATCTCGGTGTCGTTGTGCAGGATGCAGATGAACTCGGTCTCGGCCAGCTTCCACGCGCGGTTCAGCGCCTGGATGACGGGCTGGTTGGTGTCGTTGCGCGCCCAGCGCAGCGGATACGGGTACGGGAAGCGCTCGAAGAACTGGCGGGTGTCGTCCGTCGAGCCGTTGTCGACGACGGCCAGCCGGAACGGCTCGGTGGTCGCGCGCAGGCTCTCCATGCAAGCACGCGTCAGCTCGAGCCGGCCGAACACCGACATGACCAGCGTGACCCTTGGAATGGGGGGCCCCTGCGGCTCCCCCCATGCCCCCCCAGCGCGTGGAGCCCGTTCTCCGTGATTCACGTCAGCCGTGTCGGACGTCCCAGCGATACGGGATGCGCTCGCTCTCCGGGTCGAGGCGCTCGATCTCGGTGGGGTCGTGGGGGATCGTGGCGCAGTTGGCCACGATGGCGGGCGTCGTCCCCACGCCCTTGAAGCCGTTCCACACGAACGGCGGCACCGTCACCAGCACGTAGTTCTGCTCGCCCACGAACAGCTCCATCAGCTCCGAGCGGGTCGGCGAGTCCTCGCGGTCGTCGTAGAGCACGAGCTTGATCATCCCCGACACCACCGCGTAGTTGAGGGTCATTCGCCGGTGCCGATGCCAGCCCTTGACCACGTTCGGATAGATCGTCGAGAAGTAGATCTCGCCGAAGCCCTCGAAGTGCGGGGCGTCGGCGCGCAGCATGTGCATCACCATCCCCCGCTCGTCGGGGATGCGCCGGAGCGGATGGACGGCGACGCCCTTGATCATCGATCGGCGGCGAGCAGGTTCCGGTACCAGGCGATCGTGCGCGTGAGCCCCTCGTCGAGGGCCACGCGCGGCGACCAGCCGAGCAGCTTGCGCGCCCGCGTGGCGTCGAGGTACTGGTCGACGATCTCGTTGGACGCCTCGTCGAGGATCGTGGGCGCGAGGTCCGAGCGCCCCATGCGGCCGAGGATGCGCGTGACCAGATCGATCACGCTCTGGGGCTCGCCGTACGAGATGTTGACGGCCTGCCCCGCCACCCCGTCGTTCTCGACCAGCGCCTCCGCCACCGCGAGGTAGGCGTCGACCGCGTCCTCGACGTAGACGTAGTCGCGGATCAAGCGGCCGTTCGAGCGGATGACGGGCGCGCTGCCGCGCAGCACCGAGCGAATCGTGCCCGGCACCAGGCGGTTCCAGTTGAGGTCGCCGCCGCCGAAGAGGTTGCCGCAGCGGGTGATGGCCACCCGCAGTCCGAAGCTCGTCCAGTACGCCTGCGCGATCAGGTCGGCGGCGCTCTTGGAGACGTCGTAGGGATGACGGCCCTGGAGGGGGGCCGACTCCTCGTAGGGCAGCCGCTCCTGGTCGCCGTAGGCCTTGTCGCTGGACGCCACGACCATCGACCGCACGGTCGGCTGGCGCCGGCTCGCCTCCAGCACGTTCCACGTCCCGCGCACGTTGGTCTCGAACGTCGACAGCGGCCAGCGGTTGCCGATGCCCACGATGGTCTGGGCGGCCAGGTGGAACACGCGCTCGACCTCGTACTCGGCCAGCGCGCGCTCGACGCAGTAGTAGTCGGTCACGTCGCCCCACACCACGTCGATGCGGTCGATGAGGCCCTCGGAGACGAGCCGGCTGCGGGGGACGCTGTCGCGCACCAGCCCGATCACGCGGGCGCCGCGCGCGAGCAGGGCCTGGACCAGCCAGCCTCCGAGCAGTCCTGTCGCGCCGGTGACGAACACCGGGCGATCGCGCCAGGAGAACTCAGCGGCCATCGCGCCACACTTTCCACGGGGGCGCCGGGCGCTCCCACGCCTCCGTCAGCGCCTGGAGATCGCGCGGGGTGTCCATGCACTGCCAGTAGCCGTCGTGCGGGTACATCGCGAGCTGGCCGTCCTTGGCCAGCCGCTCGAGCGGCTCGCGCTCGAGCACGCAGCCGTCGTCGTCGGTGAGATAGTCGAAGAACGCGCGCTCGAAGACGAAGAACCCGCCGTTGATGTAGCCGCCCTGGCTGGTCGTGGGCTTCTCGCTGAACTCGATCACCTCGGTCCCGGTGGTCAGCAGCTCGCCGAAGCGCGACGCGGGCCGCACGCCGGTCACCGTTCCGATACGCCCGTGGCGTCGATGGAACGCCAGCAGCGCGCCCAGGTCCAGGTCGGCGACGCCGTCACCGTAGGTCAGCATGAAGGTCGCGTCGTCGACGTAGCGCTCGACGCGCTTGACGCGGGCCCCCGTCATCGCCGAGACGCCGGTGTCGGCCAGGGTCACCGTCCAGGATTCGACGTCGTCGCCGTGCAGGGTCACGCGGGGCACGTGGCCGAGCGTCACGGTCACGTCGCGCGTCATCGCCTCGTAGTCGAGGAAGTACTGGCGGATCTGCTCGCCCCGGTACCCCAGGCACAGCACGAACTCCTCGAACCCGTGGTGGGCGTAGAGCTTCATGATGTGCCAGAGCAAGGGCCGCCCGCCCACCTCGACCATCGGCTTGGGGCGAAACTCCGTCTCCCCGCGGAGCCGGCTCCCCGACCCCCCGCACAGGATCACCACCTTCATCCCGCGCACGATATCACGCCCATTGGCCTCAGCCGCCCAGGTAAAGCCGCTTGACCTCGGGGTCGACGAGGAGATCGCGGCCGGGGCCTTCGAAGCGGTTCTTGCCCAGCTCGAGGACGTAGGCGCGGTCGGCGATGGCCAGCGCGCGGGTGGCGTTCTGCTCGACCAGCATCAGCGTGTAGCCGGTGGATTTCATCTGCACGAGCTTGTCGAAGATCAAGGTCACGAACTTCGGAGAGAGGCCGAGCGAGGGCTCGTCGAGGAGGATCAGCTTGGGCTCCGTCATGAGGGCCCGGCCCATCGCCACCATCTGCTGCTCGCCGCCGGACATGGTGCCGGCCTTCTGGCGGCGGCGCTCGTGGAGCACGGGGAAGAGCGTGAATACCCGCTCCAGCGCCGCGGCCAGCCGCGCGCCATCGCGCTCGATGAAGCCGCCCATCTCCAGATTTTCGCGCACGGTCATCTGCGGGAACACGATGCGGCCCTGCGGCACGTAGGCGAGCCCGCGCCGCAGCACGAGGTCCGTGCGCAGCCCGGTGATGTCCTCGCCGTTGAAGACGACGCGCCCGGTGCGCGGGCGCAGGAATCCCACGATGGTCTTGAACGTCGTCGATTTCCCGGCGCCGTTGGGACCGATCACGCTCACGATCTCTCCCGGTCGAACGGCGAGGCCGACGTCGTGCAGGATGTCGATCCGGCCGTAGCCCGCCGTGATGTGCTCGGCCAGCAGCAGCGGTCCGGCGGCGCTCACGGACGGGCCTCGGCGACGTAGAGCACGTGGGGATAGGGCAACAGGTCGACCATCAGGTGACGGCGCACCCGAAAGCCGGTGGCCTCCAGCGTCGCCTGAAGCTCCTCGGCGCTCCAGTAGTGAACGGGCGTCCGCGGCGCCATCGCCTTGTCGAGCGCCCACGTGAACCATCGCTTGGCCGCGGGCCGGGTGTCGACGTCCTTCACCAGCAGCGGCGCGCCGGGAACGAGAGCGCGGCGCAGCTGGCGGAGCAGCGGCGCCACCGCGTCGCGCGGAATGTGGTGGACGATGTCGAGCATGTAGGCGCCGGCCGCCTCGCCGTCGCCCTTGAAGTCACGGGCGTCGCCCTCGGTGTAGGCGACGTTGTCCAGTCCCAACCGCCGAGCGGCACGTCGGGCCATCGCGATGCGGCGGGGGGAGCGATCGAGCCCGCGCACGAAGCGCCGCGGTCCCGCGGCCGCGTAGTAGAGCGAGAACAGCCCGAAGCCGCAGCCGATGTCGAGCACCGGTCCCTCGTCGGGCAGGTACTGGCCGATCTCGTCGAGGAAGCGCTGGCGCAGGATCCCGAAGCGCACCCAGCAGTAGGCGCGCACCAGCGGGTCGTCGTAGGCGCGGATGACGCTACGAACCGTCTCGCTTGACATACAGGATGTAATCCGGCCGCCCGACCGCGATCGCGTAGCGGTCGGCCAGGAGTCGGACCAGCTCGGGAAAGCCCTTGATTCGCGCCTCACGGCCGCTCGGCCAGCCGCGCCGAAAGAGGACGATGAAGCGCGGCGGCGCGAGGTCGAGCCCGGCGATGAACTCGGCGCGGAGGGCGCGGATGACGGGCCGATCGGTGTCGTGAAAGAAGTGGAAGTCGTAGAGGAAGCGCGTCGGCTCCACGAGGCCGAGCCTGAGCAAGGCATGCACGCCGCCGTCCGAGGTGTCGAGCACCTGGACGAGATCTCCGGGCCGTAGCCCGCCTTCGAGATCGAAGGAGAGCACGCGGACCAGCCGCTCCTTGTCCCAGATCCAGTGCGCGTCGGCGGTGACGGCGCCGGTGCGCCCGAGCAGCACGGTCAGGATCGCGAGGGCGGCGACCAGCGGCGCGCCGAGGACGGCCGGGCGCGCGCGGAGCACGGCCGCGACCTCGGAGCAGAGCAGCACCGCCGCGAACGCGGCGAGCGGATAGAGGTGGTATTCCCATCCCTTGCCCTGGCCGACGTGGTGCAGCACGCCGTAGCCGAGCCCGACCAGGACGACCACGTGGCGGAACGTCAGGCGACGCGCGGCCAGGGTGTGACCGATCGAGATCGCCAGCGCGACGGCGATGAACGGCCACAGCGACCATCGGTAGACCGTCCACGAATCCGGACGCCCGAGGCGCGAATAGAGCGGAAGGAGATAGTCGAAGACGATCTCCCGCCAGGCGCCGAGTCCGCCGACCGTCGCGAGCCACGCGACGATCGCGAGGGGAAGGGCCAGCAGCCCGCCCGCGAACGTCGCCACCGCCCGGCGCCGGGAGGCGCCCGACGCGGGCATCGCCAAGAGCAGCAGCAGCGCGAGCGCGAACACGGCCGCGTGGGGCTTGATGGTGACCCCGGCTCCGAGCGCCAGTCCCCCCACCAACAGCGCGCCGCCCTCCCCCCGCTCGTTCCAGCGCGCGACGCCGAGCGCGCCGGCCAGCAGAAACGGGCACAGCAGGAAATCGCGCTGACCGGCCTGCCAGGCCCCGCCGCCGAGGTGATACGCCGCGAAGAACAGCGCGCCGCCGATCGCGGCGAGCCGGCCCCACGGTCGCGCCAGCGCCGCCACGAGCCATGACGTCAGCGCCAGCCAGAGGAGATCGAAGAGTCGCCAGGCCGTGTCCCCGCCCCCGAGCGTCTTCAGGACGACGAGGTGGAGCAGGTAGGCCCCGGGGAAGTTCATGTCGAACAGATCGCGATACGGTACCGCCCCCTGACTGATACGCCACGCGACGTAGTGCAGGATCGGCGCGTCGTGAATCAGCGGCCACGGCAACGACAGCCATCCCACGTAGAGCACGACGCCCGCCAGCCCGACGACGGGCAGCCACCCAACCAGCTGCACCCCTCTGAGATCGGTCATCGCCCGAAATACGCCTCGACGACCCGCTCGTCGCTCTGGATCGCGCCGGGAGGACCCTCGGCGATCTTCTCGCCGTGATCGAGGACGAACACGGTCTCGCAGAGTCCCATCACGACCTTCATGTCGTGCTCGACCAGCAGCACGGTCTTGCCCGCATCGCGGAGGCGACGGACGGCGTCGAGCAGATCGTTGAGCAGCGTGCGGTTCACGCCGGCCGCGGGCTCGTCGAGCAGGATCAGCAGGGGATCGCGCATGAGCATCCGCACGAACTCCACGAGCTTCTGCTGGCCGTACGAGAGATTGCCCGCGTACTCGTCGGCGAGGCCCTCGAGCTTGACGAAAGAGAGCAGCTCGAGGGCCTGCGCGCGCGCGGTCTCGTGCGGCCCCGTCGTGACCACGAGCAGATTCTCCAGCGCGGTCAGCTCGGGGAACACGCGGATGACCTGGAACGTGCGCCCGACCCCGCGCCGGGCGATCTGCCAGGGCTTGAGGCCCTCGATCCGCTCGCCCTCGAGCATCACGTGCCCCGCATCCAGCCGCTCCAGGCCCGTGATGCAGTTGAACAGCGTGGTCTTGCCCGAGCCGTTGGGGCCGATGAGACCGTGGATCCGCCCGCGCTCGAGCGCGAACGACACGCCGTTGACCGCGTGGACGCCCCCGAAGTGCTTGTGGACGTCCACGACTTCGAGCGCGGCGCCGGCGCTCAGATCGTCCTCGGCAGCCGGTACTTCGTCTGCAAGAGTCCGAGCACCCCGCGCGGCATGGCCAGCACCACCGCCACGATGATGGCGCCGAAGAGGAGCGGATGGACGTACGGATAGCGGGCCCACACCAGCTCCTGGGCCACGAAGAGCACGGCCGCGCCGAGCACCGGTCCCCACACCGTGCCCTTGCCGCCGAACAGCGTCATCACGATCATCGTGATCGTGGTGGCGAGCGGAAACACGCTGAGCGGCTCGATGTAGCCCTGGTCGCGCGCGGTCAGCGCTCCCGCGATCCCCGGGCCAATGGCCGACAGCAGGAACGCCAGGAGCTTGTGACGGAAGGTCGGGATGCCCATCGCCTCCGCCGCGACTTCGTCCTCGCGGATCGTCATGAGCCGGAGTCCGAAGCGCGAGCTGATGATCAGCCGCGCGGCCACCGTGACGCCCACCGCCGTCAGCCCCATCGCGTAGTACACGGGGACGGTGGCGTCGAGAGTGGGCAGCGAGAGCCCGTTGCCGCCGCCGGTCAGACCCTCGAAGTACGAGACCAGCGCGCGCAGCACCTCGTTGAGCCCGAGCATCGCGATCGCGAAGTACGGACCCTTCAGTCGAAGACACGGCACGCCGATGCCGAGGGCGAGCAGCCCCGCCGCGAGGCCGCCGGCGAGTGCGGCCAGCGGCCACGACCAGCCGCTCCCGGCGATGAGGATCCCCGCGGTGTAGGCGCCGGCGCCGAAGAACGCGACGTGGCCGAACGACACGTATCCCGTCAGTCCCGAAATCAGGTTCCAGGAGCCCGCGAGCGCGATCCACATGAAGACCTGGAGCACCGACCGGGTGCCGTAGCCGGAGCCGACCATCGGATACACCGCGAGGGCCAGGACCACCACCACGGCGACGGCGAGGGGGCCGAGACGCTTCACGTCTGGCGCCCGCCGAGGAGCCCGGTCGGACGGACGAGCAGCACCAGCACCAGCAGCACGTAGGCCACGACCTCGGAGAGCTGCGTGGTGAGGAACAGCGAGGCCAGCTGCTCGACGAGCCCCAGCAGCATGCCGCCCAGCAGCGCCCCCGGATAGTTGCCGGCGCCGCCCAGCACGATGACCAGGAACGACTTGAACGTCCAGATCTGGCCCATCTCCGGCTGGATGGCCACGATCACCGCGATGAGCGCGCCGCCGGCCGCGGCCAGCGCGCTGGCCAACCCGAAGGTGAGTCGATGGATGGCCCCCACGTCGATGCCGCACACCATCGCGACCTCGCGGCTCTGCGAGGTGGCGCGGATCGCCTTGCCGAGCCGTGTGTACTGCAGGAACAGGAACGCCGCCGCGGTCAGCCCCGCCGCGAAGACGAAGGCGATCACCCGCGGCTTGGAGAACGCGAACGCGCCGACGACCCACGAGCCCGTGAGGTACTCGACGGAACGGAGGTCCGAGGTGAAGGCGAGCTGGGCCGCGTTGACGAGCGCGATGGAGATCCCGAAGGTCAGCAGCAGCGACGACAGCTCGGGCGCGTCGATCACCCGGAACACCAGCGTGCGCTCCAGGAGCACGCCGACCCCGAACAGCACGAGCATGCTGATCGGGACTGAGAGATACGGATTGATCCCGAGCTGCTGGTGCAGGAAGAAAGTGGTGTACGCGCCCAGCATCAGCAGCGGCCCGTGGGCGACGTTGATGATCCGCATCACCCCGAAGATCAACGCCAGCCCCAGCGCCACCATCGAATAGAGCACGCCCGAGAGCAGCCCGGAGATGATCACCTGCCCCACCATCGCCGGGGTGATGACGACGTTCATGGGCGGCGACCGTGCGCGAGGGGGGCCAGGCCCCCCTCGGCGCTTATCGCTGAGTCCAGGGCGGAGTCGGGAAGAGAATCTTGCCCTGCGCCAGGTCGTCCGGCCACACGACGACCTTCTTCTCCTTCTGCCACTGGAACGTGACCATCTTGTGGGCGAGCTGGAACCCGTCCCCGTCGACCTTGTAGTCGCCGAACATCGTGCGCATCTCGAGCTTGAGCAGCTGCTCGCGCACCTTGTCGGCGTCCAGGCTGCCCGCGCGCTTGACGCCCTCGGCGTAGATCAGGCAGCCCGCGTAGCCGGCGGCGGAATGGTAGGACGGCTCGTGCTTGAACTCCGCCTTGTAGCTCTCGAACCACTCCTTGTTGCCGGGATAGTTGAGGACGGGCTCCCACTGGGTGGCGCCGTAGATGTGCTCGGCGCTGCCCTTGAGGGTGTCGTAGAACTCGGGCAGGTCGCCCCCGACGGTGACCCCGTACATCTTGGGATTGACGTTCAGCTCCTTCATCTGCCGGGTCAGGGCGACGGCGTCGTCGAAGTAGGTGGCGGCGGCGAGGACGTCGGGATTGGTCGCCTTGATCTTGGTCAGGAGCGCGGAGAAATCGGTGTTGCCCTTCGGATACGCCTCGGTGAAGACGACCTGCATGCCCTTCTTCTTGGCCAGCTCGACCGCGCCGGACGCAGCGGCCTTGGAGAACAGCGTGTCCTCGTTGACCACGGCCACGGTCTTGAGCCCGCGCTTGGCCGCCATGTCGACCAGGCCTTCGAGGTAGACCTCGGCCGGCGACAGGATCATGAAGATGTACTTGCGCCGGGGCTCCTTCCGGAAGATCGAGGTGGTGGCGGCCAGCGGGGTGACCATGATCTTTTTGTACTTTTCGGTGACGTTGACGGCGGCCTCGGTGATGGGCGACGAGTACGGCCCCATCACCGCGTCGACCTTGTCCTCGGTGATGAGCTTCTCGTAGAGCCGCACGCCGGTGGGCGGCATCGACTGGTCGTCGTACACCACGAACTGGATCTTGCGGCCGAGCACGCCGCCCTTGGCGTTGAGGTCCTTCTCGCAGAGCTGATAGCCCTCGTGCTGGTTCTTGCCGAGCTTGGCGTAGGTGCCGGTCAGCGACAGAGACGCGCCGATCCGGATCGGCCCCTGGGCCTCGGTGGCCACTCCCGCCACGAGCACGATGGCGCCCGCAGCGAGAGCGCCGAGCATTTTTCGCATCATGGGGAGACCTCCTGCGAACGATAACTGCGCTTCACAGATAGCATCCGCCCGTTTCGAGTGTCAAGGAGACGGAGGGGGCGGGAGCCCCGCCCGAGTCAATGTTCTCTGAATTCCTGGTCGAGGATCTCGCGGATGAAGCGGTCGACGGAGACGGGATAGAAGCGGGGGTCGGGGGAGACGATCACCCCGGTGTCGATGATCTCGCGCTGGGACAGCTCCTCCAGCACGCGCTCGACGTGGCTGCCGGCGTCGCGCTGGTGGCGCAGGATCTTGAGGTCGTCGCTCTCCAGGCTCACCCGCCCGGCGTACTTGAAGCTGAAGATCCGGGCGATGATGCGCTGGTCCATCAGCTCGTGCTCGCCGAACAGCTCGCCGTAGGTGGGTCCGTCGCGCCCCGGCGTGATGACCAGGCGCGGCGAGACCTTGATCCGCCCGCGCACCTCCACCGAGTGACCGGGCCGGTCGTGCTCGGCGCCGACCAGGATGTAGGGCAGCACGTGATAGCCGGTGATGATCCCACGCAACGGCTTGCGCAGCACGTTAGTCTCGTCGAACACGTGCTGGAGGAATTCGGCGTCGTCCCACTCGGAAGCCATCTCACGCCAGTCTAGCAATAGTGAGGGGCAAGCCTCGACTTCGGCGCGAGCACCACACGGAGGCCCGCTCGACTACGGGTCGCTGCAATCTCTGGAGTATCCACAGTTCCTGCAGGCGATCTTGCACTTCTGCTCTTCCATGCGGGCGCCGCAGCGCTCGCAGTGGTGGACCCATTCGATGACGCCGCCGCCCCGGTCGATCGCGCGATCGTCCATGACGGCAGCGTGGCACCGCGGCGCGGGCCAAGTCAACGGATACGTGCGGGACGGGTACACTGGCGGCGTGGCAATGGGCCGAAAAGCACGAGCGCCGACCGACTCGGTGGCGCCCCAGCGCGTCTTCTTGCTCTCGCCCGCCCGCGTCGACGGCGAGCGCGCGGAGATGATGCTCTCGCCGCGCGCGACGTTTCCGCTGGCCCGGCGCCTGCGCGAGCCCGGCGGGGCCCCGCTCGGCGAGGTGATGAGCTTCCTGTCCGGGCTCTACTTCCGCGGCAAGCTCGCCTACGCGGAAGCGTTCGCGCGTCCCGCCTCCAGTGTCCTCGTGATCACGCAGGACGCCGGGCTGCAGTCGCCGTCGCTGCCGCTCACGGCCGCGGCGCTGCGAGAGGCCGCGCGGGTCGACATCAACGCGGCCAACCCGCGCTATCGCAAGCCGCTGGAGGCCAGCGCCGGCGCGCTCGTCGGGCTGCTTCGTCCGGCCGACGAAGTGGTGCTCCTCGGCAGCATCGCGTCGTCCAAGTACGTGGACGTCCTGACCGCGATCTTCGGCGAGCGCCTGCTCTTTCCGCTCGAGTTCGTGGGACGCGGGGACATGAGCCGCGGCGGGCTGCTCCTCCGCTGCGTGAGGGCCGGCGTCCAGCTCACGTACGTTCCCGTGCTCGGCGCCACGCGCACGGGCGCGCGCCCGCCCAAGCTCGCACCCCTCGCGAGTCTCCCGTCGCCGATTCCGCTCGGGCGGCGCTGATGCCCCGAGCCCGGCGCGCGACGGCGAAACCCGACGAGCCGCGGGCGACCCAACGCGCGACGAAGCTCGAACCCCGAGCCACCCGCGATCGTCACCCCGCCGTGACGTCGCGCACAGCGCCGTCACCGAAGCTCGCGGCGGGGGCTCGCCTGGAGATCCCGCGCGACCTCGACGACGTGACGATCGCGATCGGCGAGCGCGAGGTCAAGCTGACCAATCTGGGGAAGGTCTTCTGGCCGGAGCTGGGACTGACCAAGCGCGACCTGCTCCAGTACTACGCCGACGTCTCCGGCGCGTTGCTGCCGCATCTTCACGACCGCGCGATGGTGATGAAGCGCTATCCCAACGGCGCGGCCGGCGACTTCTTCTTCATGAAGCGGGCGCCCAAGGCGCGGCCGGCGTGGATCGAGACCTGCGCGATCGAGCACGCCTCCGGCAGCGTCATCGACTTTCCGATGGTCCAGGACCTGGCCACCCTGCTGTGGACGGTGAACCTCGGCTGCATCGACCTGAACCAGTGGTACGCGCGCTGCGACGACGTGGACCGTCCCGACTACCTGCACTTCGACCTCGACCCGGTCGTCGGCGCCACCTTCGAGCGGATCCTCGAAGCCGCGCTGATCCTGCACGAGACCCTCGACGCCCTCGGCATGCCGAACCACGCCAAGACCACGGGCTCGCGCGGAATCCACGTCTACGTCCCCATCGTGCGCGGCCCCACGCAGAAGCAGGTGTGGTCGTTCACCAAGACGCTGTCCATCGAGCTGGCGCGCCGTCACCCCCGGCTGATCACCGCCGTGTACAAGAAGGCGCTCCGCCCCACCGGTCACGTGCTGGTGGACTACAACCAGAACGCCTGGGGCCGAACGCTCGCGTCGATCTACTCGGTGCGCCCGACCCCGCGCGCGAGCGTGTCGACGCCGGTCACCTGGGACGAAGTCGCCCGCGGAATCTCGATCGACGACTTCCGCCTCGACAACGTCCCCGCCCGCCTCGCCAAGCTCGGCGACCTCTGGGCCCCGCTCCTCGCCCCCCGCCCCCGCGTCGACCTCACGAAAATCTCTGCGTAGCGGCTACCGCGCGACGCCGAACGCGGCGGCTTTCCAGCGCGGATCGTCCGCCGCGTCGAGGCGATCCTTGACGCGGCGGAGGAGCTGGCCGGACGCGGTCTCGCCCCAGAACCAGCGGGCGATCTCGTCGCCGGCGGACGTCGGTTTCATCGCCATGCGGCCCTCGTAGTAGAGCGACTTCACGTCGTCGGCGCAGTAGCGGATGAAGCTGGCCAGGGGCAGCTCGGCCGGGCGCTCCGGCATGTCGGCGTCCTCGCCGGCGGCGAACGACTGGAGGAAGCGGATCACGCCGCGGAAGCGCGTGGCCGGGATGCCCGAGAGACCGAAGGCCGTGCGCCCGCAACTCGTCGCTAGCCATTGCTCGTGATACTGGCGCATCTGCGTGGTCTCCATCGCCGGATCGTCGGGCGTGCTCGCCGCCACGGGAACAGCGGAGGCCTGCGTGGGCGCCGGCGGCTCGACGTCCGCCTCGGCCCCGTCGGGAAAATCGCTCAGCACCGGTCCCGCCGGCGCGGCGAGCAGATCGAGCGCCGCCTTCAACACGCGATGCTGAAGCTCGGGATCGTTCGGCCGGCCGAGGGCGTGACCGTAGGGAAACGGGACGAAGAGCGCGCGCGGCGGCTTCACCTTCTCGGTGTGCTCGCGCACCATGCTGATCGACGTGGTGGCGACACCTTCGACTTCGAGAGCGCGGGCCAGCACACCACCGGTGTGCGTGCAAAGCGGTCAGGTCGGCGTGATCAGCGCGACGTCGACACCTTCGTCCCGCAGGCGCCGGCCGACCTCCGGTCCCGTCTCGGTTTCGAGGCGCGGCACGTCGCGCAGCGCGCCCATGAACGAATAGTTGTTCGGCCCGAGCCCGCCGACCACGCCGCGCGCCGCCAGCTCGCGCAGCCGGTCGATCGGAAACGAGACGTTCAGATCGCGCATGATCGCCGTGCGATCGAAGCCGAGGCTCGTGTGGCTCTGCACGATCTCGGCGGCCGGCGTGTCGGCGGCGATCACCCGATACGTCTGCTCGCCCGGACCGAACGCGCGGTCGTCGCGCCGGTGCAACCCCGCGGTCGTGACGATCACCACCCGGCACGCCGACAGCGGCTTGGCCGGACGCACGAACGGTGCGCCGTCGTTGACCCGCGCGGGGAACGTCAGCAGGGTGTTCCGGGCCATCGGTGACAGCTGATCGAGTCGCGGCATCAGGAATCTCCCGTCATCGCGCGTTCCTTGGCGGCCATCTTCGCCTTCAGCTCCTCGGGAGTGAGGCGGACGATGTCCTCGTTCTGGTGCGCGTAGAGCTTGAAGGTGTCGGCGTTGTCGGCGGTGAGCTCGACCCGGCCGGCCAGCACGTCGGCCTTCCAGCGCGCGTGCTCGGGCTCGCGGGCGTGGAACTCGGGCATGACCTCGCGCGCGAACAGCTCGAGGCTCCGGCAGATGTCCGCGTGCGGGGTGCGCCCGGCCTGGGCGAGGAGAATCACCTGGTCCACGCCCGTGTCCTCGAACTCGCGCAGCCGACGGTAAATCGTCTCCGGCGAGCCGATCAATCCGCTGCGCAGCGTCTCCTGCGCCTTATCGGTGTGACGCCAGTCCTGGTAGGCCCCCCACATGTCGCCTTCACCGGGGTCGGGAATGCCGTGACGGCCATAGTGGCTCAGGCAGAAGACGAAGAACGTCCAGCCCGAGGCGCGCTCCAGCGCTTCCTCGTCGGTCTCCGCGCACATGAATCCGTTGACCATCGCGATGTTCGGGTTGGCCGGGTAATCGGCGAGCTTGGCCAGGTTCTGCGTCAGCTCGAGATAGTAGCGATGCACCCAGGCGCGCGCCGCTTCCGGCGAGACGAACTGAAAGCCGAGCGCGCCCATTCCCCACCGGCCCGCGCTCGCGATCGTGGTGATGTTCGAGCACGCGACCCACAGCGGCGGGTGCGGCTTCTGATACGGCTTGGGGATCACGTTGCGCGCGGGGAAGTCGAAATACTGGCCGTGCCATTCCCAGTTGTGACGGGTGAAGGCGGGGATCAGCGCCTGCACCGCTTCCTCCCACACCTCGCGCTTGTCGCGCACGCGGCGACCGAACGGGTGCAATTCCACCGGTCCCTGGCCCTCGCCGAGTCCCAGCTCGACGCGACCGCCCGAGAGCAGGTCGAGCGTGGCCACGCGCTCGGCCACCCGGATCGGATGATTGGTCGGAAGCTGGACGATCCCGTGACCGAGGCGGATGCGCCGCGTGCGCTGGGTGGCGGCCCCGAGAAATACTTCCGGGGCCGAGCAATGCGAGTACTCCTCGAGGAAGTGATGCTCGACCATCCACGCGTGGTCATAGCCGAGCCGATCGGCCAGCTCGATCTGGTCCAGCGCGTCCTGCAGGAGCTGATACTCGCTCCGCTCGTTCCACGGACGCGGAAGTTGGTGCTCATAAAAGATACCGAATTTCATGGCCGCTCCTGGCGACGGGCAATCGAACATCCCGTCGCGTCAGCCAGCGTACGAAAGCCCGGCCCGGAGGACAAGCGCAACTCGCCGGCACGGATGCTGCAGCCTGAGCAACCATGAACTCGTCCACCGTTCGCGGCATGCCCGACTGTGCGCTGTATGGTCAAGCCCTGGCCCGACTCGTCGAATCCGAGATCCCGTTTCTGATCGGCGGCGCGTTCGCGCTCGAGCGCTACACCGGAATCGCGCGCAACACGAAAGACCTCGACATCTTCCTCCGTCCGGGCGATCTCGACGCCGTCCTCACGGAGCTGGCGGGTCTCGGGTGCCGGACGGAGGTGCCGTTTCCTCACTGGCTGGCCAAGGCCTGCACCGCTGACGGCGTGATCGATTTCATCTACAGCTCCGGCAACGGCGTGGCCCGCGTGGACGACGAGTGGTTCGAGCACGCGGTCGACACCGAGATCCTCGGCTTCCCCGTCAAGCTGTGCCCGGTGGAAGAGACGATCTGGTCGAAGGCCCTGATCATGGAGCGCGAGCGCTACGACGGGGCCGACGTCGCGCACCTGATCCGGGCCCTCGGTCCCCAGCTCGACTGGTCACGCCTGCTGCGCCGCTTCGGTGAGCACTGGCGCGTGCTGCTGAGCCACCTCGTGCTGTTCGGCTTCATCTACCCCGGCGAGCGCTGGCGAATTCCCGCCGACGTGATGCGCGAGCTGATGGCGCGGCTCTCGACCGAGGTCCACGCGAGCGATCCCGACGAGCGTCTCTGCTGCGGCACCCTGCTCTCCCGCGCGCAGTACCTGCACGACGTGAGCGCCTGGGCGTATCGTGACGCGCGGCTGGCCCCGACGGGCGCGATGACCAGCGACGACGTCGCGCTCTGGACCGCGGGCATCGACAAGCCGGAGTCGCCTCCGATCGCGGCATGACCACCAACGGAACCGTCCGCATCGCCGCCGTCGGCGATCTGCACTTCCCGCGCTTCCCGACCGCGATCGTGCAGCCCGTGTTCGCCCACGTGGGGTCGCGCGCCGACATCCTGTTGCTCTGCGGCGATCTCACCGATCACGGTACCGAGGACGAGGCCAAGCTCCTCGTCAGGGAGCTCGCCACGGTGAAGATCCCCATCGTGGCCGTGCTCGGCAACCACGACTACGAGTCCGGCAAACCCGAGGTGGTGACCGCGATCTTCAGGGAAGCGGGACTGCACATGCTCGACGGCGACAGCGTCGAGATCGACGGCGTCGGGTTCGCGGGCGTGAAGGGCTTCGCCGGAGGCTTCGGTGAACGCGCGCTCCAGGCGTGGGGCGAGCCGAGCATCAAGGCCTTCGTCCACGAGGCGGTCGGCGAAGCGTTGAAGCTCGAGGGAGCCCTGGCCAAGCTCCGCACGGCGCTGCGCGTGGCGGTGTTGCACTACTCGCCCATCCACGTCACGCT
Source organism: Candidatus Acidiferrum sp. (assembly GCA_035317605.1). Classification (GTDB taxonomy): domain Bacteria; phylum Methylomirabilota; class Methylomirabilia; order Rokubacteriales; family CSP1-6; genus DATHGT01. The sequence continues at coordinate 18,322 of DATHGT010000138.1, forward strand.
CGAGGGCGAGCCGCCCGAAATCTATCCGTTCCTTGGCTCGAGCCGTCTCGAGGAGCCCCTCAACCGCTATCCGATCGCCGCCGCCTTCCACGGTCACGCTCATCGCGGCCGTCTCCAGGGCCGCACGCGCGACGGCGCCCCCGTCTACAACGTCGCACTCCCCCTTCTCCAGACCATGACCCCCGAACAACCCCCGGTCAGCATCGTCGAACTACAGATTCCCGTCGCCGAAGCGGCCGCGTGACAACGGCTTGTTCGCGCGCCGGCTTCGCCGGCGCAAAGCCCCCCTCCGAGTTCTAGGCGGCGCGCTGTCGACTCTCGTCGCGAGAGCGGACGTACGTGCGGCCGCGAGCGAATCCCTGACGGAACGACTCGTGTTGGTAGACCTCGGGGCAGCGCGTGCGCAGCTCGCCGACGACCTCCGCATACGTGCGGCCGTCGCGACCGAGGCCGCAGGCGGCCTCGAATCCCCGGCGGTAGATGGCCTCGTCGCGGACGAAATCGCCGCCGGCCTTCGTGTACTCGGCCTGCTCGGCATCGCGCAGCCCGAGCCACCACTGCTCGCGTGCGGCGTCGATCGATTCCGCGCCCGCCGCGGCGAACAGCGAGCGCGCGCGCTCGGCCTCCGCTTCGGTTTCGGGAAGCGCGATGACCACGGTCTTGCCGCGGCGGAGCGCGTCCTCGTAGACGTACAGCTCGTCGCGCGGCAGCCCCTCGCGCGAGTTGCGGTCCACGGCCGCGCCCATCGCCGCGCCGCCGATGCCGAGCAGCAGCGCGCCGAGGGCGCCCAGCGCGAGCACGGGTCCGACGCCGGGGACGATGAGGCTCACCAGCGCGCCGGCCTGCATGCCGCCGCCCGCTCCGGCCGCCGCACCCGCGACCGCGCCGATCGCCCGGCCGATTCCCGGAGGCTCGGCCTCGGTCGTCGGCACGGAGTGGATCTCAGCCTCGGACGCACGGGGCGTCAACAGCGTGATTCGATCGGACCTGAACCCACTGGCCGCGAGCTGACGTACAGCGCGCTC
>DATHGT010000139.1:0-7027 GCA_035317605.1 Candidatus Acidiferrum sp.
AGCGTGTCGATGGCGGCTCGGAGATCGCCGCTCTGCACGTAGAGGGAACCGAGCACGACATGGCCGTGCGCCGATTTTGGCTCACTCGTCACCACTTCCTTCGCGCGGGCGATGCCTTCCTGCACCCGACCCACGTCACCGTAGAGAGCAGCCAGACGCAGTTTGACGGCTGTCTGTCCGGGATTCTTCCGGTAGACCGCTTCCACGTGCTGAATCGCGCGCTCGCGATTCCCCTTCGATTCGTAATAGTTGGCGAGAAGCAGGTTCGCCGGGGTGTCGGCCGGATCAACGCGCAGGACCGTCTGCAGATGGCTCACGGCGTCGTCATATTTCTTCTGTTCGATGCGGATCACCGCCATCGAGCGATTCGCCGTCGGGGACAGGGGCGTAGCTTCGAGGACCCGCTTGAACTCCGCCTCGGCCTCGGCGCGCTGGCCTTTGGCCAGGTACGCTTCACCGAGCTGTTCGCGGCGCGCGGTGTTCGTCGGATCGGCGGTCAGTTTCGCCTTCAGCTCCTCGATGAACGCCGAGAGTAGCTGGGGATCCGGCTTCCCACCCGACAGGGTGGCGAGCTCGGCCCGGACCTGCTTGGCGTCCGGGGCGAGCTCGACGGCCCGCTGGTATTCTCGCTTCGCGCCTTCGATGTCTCCGCGGGCGCGCAACGCGCGCCCGAGCTGGTAGTGCCCCTCGGCGAGCTGGGGGTTGAGGCGCGTCACCGCCTCGAACTGCGTGATCGCGCCCGCCAGATCGTTCTTACTGAGCTGAGCGAGTCCCGTCAGCAACCTGGCCGGAACGGAGTTCGGATCGTCCTTCAACAGGGCCGCCAGCCGCGTGATGGCGTCGTCGAATCTGCCGGATCGGATGTAGACGTTGGCGAGCATCAGCGTCGGTGCCGTCGTCTCGGAGCTGCTTCGGACGGCGGCTTCAAGCACCGGGATCGCCTGGTCGTAGCGGAACTCGCGCGCATGGAGCTCCGCGAGCATGAGGGCCGCCGCGACGTTTCCCGGTTGATCCTTCAGGATGCGCTGAAGATGTGGCACGGCCTCCGCCGGCTTGCGGTTGGCGACCGCAAGTCTGGCCGTGGTCAGCCGCGCCGGCACGAATCTTTCGTCGAGCCGCAGCGCCTCACCGAGCGCCTTCTCCGCCGCGGGTGTGTCGTTCTTGAGGACGTAGAGCCGGCCGAGCAACTCGTGGGCGGCCGGATTCTTCGGGTCGGTGGCCGCCGCGGCCTTGGCGGCGGCGATGGCTTCGTCGACACGCTTTTGCTGAACCAGCGTCGTCACCTTGGCCGTGACCGCCGCGAACTCACGGGGATTCTGCGTGATGGCGGTTTCGTATTCTCTGAGCGCGTCCTCGGGCTTTTTCTCGAGGTTATATACGTTGCCGAGCGCGACGCGGCCCGGAGTGAACTTCGGGTCGACCTCGATGGCCTTTGCGAACGCCTCGTGCCCCGCTCGCAGGTCGCCCTTCGTCGCGTACGCGTTACCGATCAAGATGTAGGGACGGGCGTCTTGGGGCGCCAGCGCCAGGGCCGCTCGCGCCGCCCTGATGGCCTCATCCGTGGCGCCGAGGGCGAGATGGGCGCGCCCGACCAGGAGATGATAGTCGGGGATCTTCTCCAGTGGCTTGGCGAGCCTGTTCAACTCGGCGAGCGCTTCGCGCGGCTGTCTCGCCTCGAGCAAGCCGCGGCTGAGTCCCAAGTGAACGAACGCGTTGCCGGGCGCCTTCTGGGCGGCCACGCGGAACTCGACGAGCGCCTCGTCCGGACGATTGAGGCCGAGCAGCGCGTGGCCGAGCCAGTACCGGGCGGCCGCCAGGTCAGGCAGAATCTGCTTGAGCGCGGTCAACGCGATCACCGCCTCGCGGAACTTGCCGGTCTGGACTTGCAGCTGGCCGGCGACGAGGGCCACGCGGGGCGTCCAGTTCTGGCGCGGCAGCGAGTCCAGCTCCTTCAGCGCCTCTTCGAACTTCCCGCTCGCGGAGTCGAGCGCGCTCAGGGCGAGGCGCGCCGAGGCGTTCGTCGGGTCGGCGGTTTTCGCCTCGTCGAGAAGGCGGCGGGCCTCCTCGGGACGGTTCTGGCGTCGCAGCACCTCCCCCAAACTGACGAGCGCCGTCGCGTACTTCGGATTCTGCGCCAGCGCGGTGCGGTAGGTTTGCTCGGCCTCACCGAACCGCTCGAGCCCGCTCAAGATGTCGCCGCGGATGGTCTCGAACTCGGGCGGTGGCGGCCCGCCGGCCCTCGCCTTGTCGATCGCGGCCAGCGCCTCCTGGCGCTGGCCTTTGGCGTTGAGGGCGGCGGCCTGGAAATACAGCGCCCATGCGTTGGCGGGATCCTTCTCCAGGATCGTCACCGCCTCACGGAGGGCGTCGTCCCAGGCCTCGAGCCTGACGTAGGTGCGACCGAGATCGATGTGGGCTTCGGGGTTGTCGGGCTGGAGCTCGACGGCCCGGCGCAGTTCCCGCATGGCGTCGAGGTGCCACGCCTTGGCCGCGTACGCCCGACCGATGAGGTGCGCGGCGGGAACGAACTTTGGATCGATCTGAAGGGCGTTCTTCAGCTCGATGATCGCTTCGTTGTACTGGTTCTTGGCATAGTAGTCCTTCGCTTTGTCGAGATGCCGCTGCTTGGCAATCGCCGGGTCCTTCGTGCATGCACCGAGGAACAAGAACAGTCCGCACACGGCGGCGAGAGCTCGGAATTGCCAGTGGACCTTCATAGCGTCTGCGAATCCTCCCATTTCTTCTCACGTGCCGAGTAGTGACGTCAAGTCGTGCGGAAATACGCGACCGTTTGAGCGAATCCTTCATCGAAGCCCACGCGGGGGACGTACCCGAGCAGCCGCCGGCTCTTCGACACGTCGGCTTGGCTATACAGGATGTCCCCTGCCCGGGGCGGCGCGTGGTGGCGCGCGACAGGATGGCCGAGAATCGTCTCCAAGCGGGTGAGGACTTCCAGGAGGCTGATGCTGCTGCCGTAGCCGACGTTGAACACCTCTCCACCGACGGCGGGAACGCGCGCCGCGAGCAGATTGGCGTCCACGACGTTGTCGACGTAGGTGAAGTCGCGCGACTGGCATCCGTCTCCATGGACTTCTACCGGCTCACCGGCGAGGCCCCACCGGATGAATTTGGGGATCACGGCGGCGTATTCGGACGCTGGATCCTGCCGGGGCCCGAATACGTTGAAGTAGCGGAGGCCGACGACCTCCAGCCCGTAGAGTCGATGCCACACGTGGGCATACTCCTCCGTCACCGTCTTGGTGACGGCATACGGGGAGATGGGATCACGCCGATGAGTCTCGAGCTTCAGAGGCTCCGCGCTCTCGCCGTACACGGATGAGGACGAAGCGTACACGACGCGGCGGACCCCGCCCCGACGAGCCGCCTCGAACACGTGCTGGGTCCCGATCACGTTGTTGTCATTGGCGCCCAGGGGATTCGCGATCGAACGCGGAACCGATCCCATCGCCGCCTGATGGAAGATGGCGCTGACGCCCGTGGCCGCTCGCTCCACCGTGGCGAACTCGCGGACATCGCCGCGAATGATCTCGAGGCGCGAAGGGAACGTGGCGGCGAACGGCAGGTTCGCCAGCGATCCCGCGGTGAAGTTGTCGAGCACGCGCACGTGTGCGCCTTCGGAGAGCAGGCGCGAGGTCAGGTGCGATCCGATGAAACCGGCACCGCCCGTGATCAAGAAGGTGTCGGTCAAGACGTCAAGCCGCACGCGCGGCCATCACGCGAGCCGCCGTCTTCGAGCCATCACGATTCGTCATGCTGACATATCACCTCGCATCTTGGCCAACCCGAGCGGCTTGCCCCACGGCTGCCACCCGGCGTGGCCCAGGTGCCACGGTGGCAGTGTACCGTACGGCGCGTCCATCCCCTAAGTTCTTGATTCTGTGTCGAATCAATTGAGGCACGACGATTGCTTTAGCGCGGCCGGGAGGCCCTTCCGAGAAGGGCAAAACCACCGTGAGGTGGTGACGCAAAGCCACGGGTCAGGCGACTGACAGCCGGGTTACCGAAGAAGGGCTGGTACCACGAAGCCCTCCTACAGCTCGAGGAGGTCTCCCACAAGACTCGAGGAGGCTCGAGAGCCTCCCGGGATAAAGGGGAGGGCGCTTATGAAAGCGCAGGGCTACCGCACGTCCGATGTCATCGCCACAATCAAACGCTTGTCCGCGGTTGCAGCCCGGGGCAGAGGCCGACCGATCATCGTTCTTGGCCTCGTGGGTGTACTGCTCTTACTCGGTCCATGGAGCGTTCGCTCCACCGAAGGCCAAACAACGCCTATACCCCAACTGGCGCTGTGGGAGTCGCAGATGGTCTCCTACGGGCGGAGTCACTGCAACGCGCTGATGCAGCCCGGCCAGACGGCCGACCAGCTACTCGGCTCGACGTACTACGACCTCACGCGCGTGATGTATCAAATCGCGGACTATACCGGACAGTCGTCGTGGAACGATTGCGCGAGAGCTGGTCGCGTTGTCTACGGCAACGGATACGTGCTTCCAAACAATGGTGGGGTCCCCGGTTACTGGAACTTCTCGACGGGCCTCCGGATGGACTTCGAGCGCACGGCGACCGCAGATTCGCGGTCGGCTGCGCTCTTGCTCTCGACGAACGCGGCCTATTCGTCAGACTTAGCGCCCCTGGACTGGACCGCGAGCTACAACCGCAGTCGAGAGGTGGCCTACACGATTCTGGCCTACATCAACGCCGAGGCACTCGGCGCCGCTCCGCGCGCGCGACGCATCGATCTCGTCAACCAGGCCTACGGCCACCTGAACCAGTGGTTCGTCACCTTCGACTGGGTGGGGACCACGGACCAGATGTCCGCATTCATGGTCGGCCTGACGGCGCACGCGCTCATCCGGGACTGGTGGCAGACGCAAGACCCGCGATTAATCCCGGCCCTGCGCCTCGGAGCCGATTGGCTCTGGGCGCACGCGTGGGATGCCGGGTCGCAGTCGATGTTCTATCAGGTTAACCCCAGCGACACCACCGAGCTGGTGAATGGACAGTTCAATCCGGCGCCGGACCTGAACCTGCTCATCGCGCCGATGTACGCTTTCCTCTACGCGCAGACCGGCGAGACGAAGTATCGCGATCGGGGTGATGCCCTCTTCACCGGCGGGGTAACCTCCGCCTTTCTCACCGGCGCCAAGCAGTTCAACCAGAACTACTGGTGGAGTTTCGACTACGTTCATTGGCGCACTGCCGGCGGAACGCTTTACGCGCCCTCCCTGAGTGTCAGCGTTACCGCGCCGACCTCGGGGATGAACATCCAGGGAACCGTCGCCGTGGCGGCGGCGGCTTCAACGACGGCGACTCGCGTCGACTTGCGGCTTAACGGGTCGCTGGTGGCGACTTACTCCGGCTCGGTCTCGAACTATTCGTGGAACACGAAAACCGTTCCGAATGGAACACATCGGTGGGTCGCCCGCGCCTATAATTCAACGGGGACTATCGTCGACTCGCCCCCGGTGGACGTGGTCGTGAACAACTCCGACCTAGTCCCGCCAGTGGTCGAGCTGGACAAGATGGCGGTCACGGTTCTGCGAAAGGCCATGGTCTCGATCAGCGCGACCGCTTCGGACAACGTCGGCGTGGTGAAGGTTGAGTTCTATGTGAACGGGGCGTTGTTGTGTTCGGATACGGCGAGCCCCTACACGTGTTCGTGGAAAGTCCCGGCTGCGACGGTCAAGTCGTATGTTCTGCAAGCCAAAGCGTTTGATGCAGCCGGCAACGTTGGCCTGTCGGCACCCGTCGGGGTGAGTGTACGCGGTGCGGCGCTCAAGGTGGACGAACTCGACAGGCACGACGACTCCGACGGAGACGAATCCGAAGCGACGGTGGTTGCACTTCCAGTCCGTCGCCTCTACGAAGCCGAGCGGTAGCGACTTCCTGCGGAAGGACGTTGGGACCCCGGCAGTCGGTCGCCGGGGTCCCGATGACTTTCAGCGAAAATCGGCGGCGTTGATTTCGTGCTGGTGGAGACGGCCGTGGAATGTTGGCCGGCTGATCCCGAGAAGCTTCGCCGCCCGACTGATGTTGCCACGCGTCTTGACGAGGGCATCTACTAGTACCTCCCGTTCCGCTCGGCTACGAGCCTCCCGGAGCGGCGCGAGGGCAGGAGTGTCCGATACCACCTCGATGCCGAGCTCAGCCACCTCAATCTGCTTGCCCGTGGCCATAATAACCGCTCGCTCAACCGCGTTCTCGAGCTCACGGATGTTACCCGGCCAATAGTACTGTGACATCGCCTCGCGGGCCGCGGTGCTGAACCGCAGCTTCTTCCTGTGCTGCTCGCAGTGCCGTTGGAGCAGGGCGTTGGCGATGAGCAGGATATCCTCGCCCCGCTCGCGGAGCGGCGGAAGCTTCAGGTTGACCACGGCCAGACGATAATAGAGGTCTTCGCGAAAGCGGCCGGCCTGGAGCTCCGCCTTCAGGTCCTTGTTCGTGGCGGCGATGACACGGGCGTCCACGCGCAGAACCTCGCGCCCCCCCACGCGCTCGATCTGACGCTCCTGGAGGAAGCGCAGAAGCTTCACCTGTAGCGTCAGGTTCATCTCCCCGATCTCATCGAGGAAGAGGCTGCCACCGTCGGCGAGCTCGAACTTCCCCTTCCGTTGAATGTGCGCACCCGTGAAGGCGCCTTTCTCGTGACCGAACAGCTCGGATTCCAGCAGCGTCTCTGGGATGGCGCCACAATTGATGGCGACGAAGGGCCGACTGGCGCGGGTCCCCCGGCCGTGGACCGCCCGCGCGAGCAATTCCTTGCCGGTGCCGCTCTCGCCCTGTATCAGCACCGTTGCGTCGGTCTTGGCCACCCGAGCGACGATGCCGAACAGGTCCCGCATGGCTGGAGTATTGCCCACGATGTCCTCGAACCGCGTCGCGCTCGCCTCGGCACGGCCGTCCTTCTCGGACTCGGCCTCCAGGGTCTGGAGATAGGCGGCACGCTGGAGCACGACCTTGAGGGCATGGAGGTCGATCGGTTTGGCGTGGTAGTCGAATGCTCCCA
>DATHGT010000140.1:0-3674 GCA_035317605.1 Candidatus Acidiferrum sp.
CGGCCTCGGCGTAGATCGGCCAGAAGTCGGGATGCCCGAGCGGCTTGCGGAGGCCGATGGCCGGAAGCATCGCCCCGACCATCCCGAGTCCCCGCGCGCGCCGAAGCTCGTCGACGGACGCGGCGGGATCCTGCAGGGGCAGCAGGGCCACGCCCTTTGAGCCGGGCGCTCGTCCCGGTGAACTCGTCGTGGAAGAAGTCGTTGTAGGCCCGGCACAGCGCTACCGCGAAGTCGGGCTCGCGGATCCACCCGATGCTGACGAGAAGTCGATCACCGAAATGGCCCGCGTCGCCTCCTCGAGATCCCTCACCGCCATCGCGCGAAAGAGATTCATGCCGGCCTCGCTTTCGCGGCGACTACAGCACGCGGCGCCGCCACGGAATCGCGGGGCCCCGAGTAGGAGACCGCCCGGTCAGGGGCCGATGCGCTGGACCGACGCGGCGAGCATGCCGGTGCGCTCGTTGTTGAGGGCGCCCGTTACCGCTACGCGATCGCCCTCACGCAGCGTGGCGCGCTGGTCGTGGGGGACGCGTGCGAGATCGACGTTGACGCTGGAGGAACCGTCCGGCGCGACCACCATCGTCTGCCCGGCGATCCACGCCACCCGTCCCTGCACCTGAACGGGCAGCAGGTCTTGCGCCGACGCGACGTGGGCGGCGGCCAGCAGCGCGACGTCGCCGGCGATCCACGGTTGGATCATCCCTGTTCGCGGACGCAACCGCGATGCCAGCGAGTGACCGGACCAGCCGTACGCCGAGTGCACTCCCGCCCGCTCGAGATCTCCAAGATAGCTCGCATTGACAGGGTGAGCTAACCACTATAGATTCTCGCGAGGCTAGCACCATCGACGTCACACGGAGGAACCAATGGTGATCGTACGCGGGATGCTGCTGGGCGTGCTCGTCGTCTTCCTGTCGGCTATCGGTCCCGCCGAAACCCTGGGCGGTCCCCCGCCGAGCGGCAGTGGCGAGCGGACGCTCCGGTTCAGCCACGAGGGTGCGACCGCGGACGTCTCGACCGTCAAGATGGCCCACGCGGGCGACAAGACCTCGAGCCCGATTCGCGCCGCGCTGCTCGGCTCCGCCGTCGAGGAGTCCGCCGCCGACGCCGGAGGTCCCACCGGCTTGGTTCGCATCAACCCCGCGGGAGAGGTCCAAGTCTACGTCGACCTCGTGGAGTTTCGTCCCGAGCACGTGGGCACGCTGCAGGTGCATGGATTGCGAGTGGAGGTCGTGCTGCCCGACTTTCGCCTCGTCCAGGGCTGGCTTCCAATGAGCGCGGTACCCACGGTCGCCGGCCTCGACTTCGTGAGGCAGGTTCGGGAGCCGGACTACGCTCGGCCGAACGGGTCCGGCGCGGCGAACACGGAGGGCGATGCCTTGCTGAGAGCGGCCGCCGCGCGGGCGACGTTCCGCGTCACCGGCGCCGGCGTGAGGGTCGGGGTCATTTCCGATGGCGTCAGGGATCTGGCCGACTCTCAACACAGCGGAGATCTCCCGTCCGTCCAAGTGCTCAGGGCAGGCTCCGGCAACGAGGGCACCGCCATGCTGGAGATCGTCTACGACATCGCGCCGGGCGCGCCACTGTCGTTCTGGGGCGTCTCGACCAGCGTCGAGATGGTCCAAGGCATCAATGCCCTCCGTAACGCGGGCGCGCGAGTGATCGTCGACGACGTGTCATTCCTGGGCGAGCCAAAGTTCCAGGACGGCATGGTGGCGCAAACGATCCGCGCCTTCGCCCGGGCGGGCGGCATCTACGTCGGCGCAGCCGGCAACTTCACGAAGCAGCACTATCGGGCCACGTACGTGAGGACGACTGGCGCGCCCCCGGGCTGGGCAGGTACCCACAACTATCTCCCAGCGGATCGGGATATCGGCAACACGGTGCTCGTGCCACCACATTGCTCGTTGGTCGTCGCCCTGCAGTGGAACAATCCCTCGGGCGCCGCGCGTGACGATTTCGACCTCTTCATCGCCCGAAGCAGCGACGGCGCCACCGTGGCGTTCAGTGTCACCGTCCAGGACGGCACACAGAATCCGTTCGAGGCGGCCGCGTGGACCAACAACGGCACCGCGGCTGTCGCGGTCTTCATCGCCGTGGCGGAGTTCGCTCGCCGAACGGGCACCGACAACGTGCTGGACTACTTCGCGATCCTCACGTGCGCCGGCGCCGCCCAGGACTTCCTCCAGTACGCCACGCCCGCGCAGTCTCTCAGCGGCAACCATGGAATCACGGAGATGCTGTCGGTGGCCGCCCTCGGCGCCGACACGCCGACCATCGCCCAGGCGTACAGCTCGATCGGGCCGCACGACATCTTCTTCCCGGCCTTCGAAAGCCGTCCGGTGCCCCACGTCAGCGCGATCGACTGCGTGCAGACGCGCACAGGGCAGCTCGGGCACTTCTCGAACCCCTTCTGCGGGACCTCCGCGGCCGCGCCCCATGTCGCCGGTATTGCGGCCCTTCTGATGGAAGCGGCGCCGGGGCTCGGCGCTCTACAAGCCCGTGACATCCTGATGACCACGGCCATCGACCTCGGCGCGCCGGGGTTCGACTTCACGTTCGGGGCCGGTAGGATCGACGCCTTCAAGGCACTCTCCGCGGTGAGAGGATTAGACGTGTTCGTCGAAGGCTTCTACGAAGACGTCCTGGGACGACAAGCAGAGGCCGCCGGCCGGGCCGGCTGGGTCGCGTTCCTTCAGGCGAATTGCAACCCGGACGGCTTCAGCGGGATGGGTGTCGCCTTTTTCGATTCAGAGGAGTTTCGGGGGCGCCCGCTGACGTTGCAGGCCGTGGTCACCGCGCTGTATCGGGCGTTCCTCGACCGCGATCCGGAGCCGGCCGGCGCCGCGTACTGGATCCAGCAGCTCCGTGGCCAACGCATCGCTCTGGCCACGGGCGGCTTCCTGCCGTCTCCGGAATTCCGCAACCTGTTGCCAAATCGCACGGATCGGGGCGCCGTCACCGCCGTCGTGAATCGCTTTTACACCCAGATCCTCGGCCGCTCCGCCGCGACGGCCGAGGTCAACGGCTGGGTCGACTACATCGTCACCAGCGGCGACCTCGACGGGGCGGCGATCGCATTCATCACCTCGCCCGAGTTCGAAGCGCGCCCCCTGACCTTCCGCGGATACGTCGCGGTCTTGTACCGCGCCTTGCTCGGCCGCGAGGCCAGCGCCGGTGAAGTGGCCTCGTGGGAGGGCTCCCTGAGGAGTCACCTCGTCGGCGTGATCACCACCGGATTCGTGCCCTCGCCTGAATTCCAGGCGAAGGCCGCTCAGCTCTGCGGGACGTAATCCCCGGGCGCGGGCTTGTGATCAGCCGAGCCCGTACATCCGGCGCGCGGTGCCGCCGAGGATTGCCCGCTTGGTCTCGTCGGAGATGTCGCGCCGGTCTTCCATCTCCTTGATGTTGCCGGGGAAGCCGTGGTCCCAGTGCGGGAAGTCGGACGCGTAGAAGATCCCCACCTGCCCCAGCGCTTCGACGGTCGGCCCGAGCAGCTGCTCGCTGGCCTCGGCGGGGAGGAACACGTTGCGGCTCGTGAGGTACTCGCTGGGCTTGCGCCGGCACTTCGGCGCCTCCAGGGAACCGCGCTTCTCCCATTCTTCGTCGAGCCGGCCCAGCCAGTACGGCGCCCACGTGCAGCCGGCCTCCATGAAGCCCACGCGCAGCCGCGG
>DATHGT010000141.1:0-31967 GCA_035317605.1 Candidatus Acidiferrum sp.
CTTGCCGCCCTTGAGGCGCGCGCACGCCTCCACGACCTCTTCGATGTACAGCTCGAAGATGTTCCGCCGCCGGAACTCGCTCTTGGCCCGCTCGCGCCGGCGCAGGAACACGCCGAGCCGCCGCCCGCACTCCTGGAGCGCGAGCTTGATCTCCTTGCGGATCTCGTCGTAGTCGGCGATCGCTTCCTTCGATTCGCTGGTGAACGGCACCCAGACCGACGCCATGTGGACGAAGATGACCATGGGGCCGGCGGGCAGCGCGCCGCGGGACTGGCTGATGCCATAGTTCCGCCACGCGGTCTCCAGCACGGCCTTGAAGGTCGCGCAGGCCGACTGCTGGTAGAGCAGCGGCACCCGGTTGGCGTAGCGGATCACGCGCGCCAGCTCGCTGTCGTCGCCCTGCCCCTCGCCTTCGGCCAGGGGAACCGCCGGAGCGTCCGCGGCCGCGGTCTGCTCGGGCCCCTTGCCGAAGGCCAGCCCCGCCTCGATCACGAAGGGGTTGCCCCGGTACACGGACGGCGGCCGCGTCACCGCCGTGTAGAACTCGCCCTTGATCTGCTTGTAGAGCCCGTGGAGGATCGCCTTCTCGCCGATGGGCGAGATGCAGTTCGACGGCGGCGCCATGATCTTGGTCGCCTGGATGGCCTTGTAGAGCGCCTCCGCGTCGGCGCCGTGGATGTTCCGGGGACGCGCGTCCGGCGAGAGCTTCGCGGTCCCGCAGATCTCCTGGGCGAGCGCCACCGAGACCCGGCTGAAGTCGGCGGCCAGGAAGCCGGCGAGCGAGTGGCTGCGCGTGTCGTGCAGCATGCGCAGCAGCACGCCGAACTCGATCCCGTACGGATGCGGCTTGATCTCGCGCGGCTGCGGCGGGAGCTCGTCGATCGTGCGCGGGAACTCGCGGGTCTCGCCCTCCGGCGTGTGGTAGACGAGCTTCACGTGGGGGTTGGCGATGGCCGTCTGCTCGAGATACTCGTCGACCGAGGCGCGGCCCTTCTGATACCGTCCCTCGATCTCGAGCGTCACCTGCGTGCCCCGATGGTTCTCCCAGTCGATCTTCTTGTTCTCGAAGATGCGCGGCTCGTTCTTCTTGGTGTCGATCGACACTTCGAAGTAGTGGGCGGGCGCCCGGGCGCTCGTGCGCGAGACGATCTGCACGGCCTTGCCCGTGGTGAGCTGCGCGTACATGCCGGCGGCCGAGATGCCGATGCCCTGCTGACCGCGGCTCATGCGCAGCCGGTGGAACTTCGACCCGTAGAGCAGCTTGGCGAAGATCGGCGGGATCTGCTGGCGGACGATCCCGGGCCCGTAGTCGACGACGGTCACGCGGAACCGCGTGGCCTGGCTGGCCGGCGGCGGCGCGGCCCCGTCGCTCACCACGACCTCGACCGTGACCACGACCTCGGGCAGGATCCCCGCTTCCTCGGAGGCATCGAGCGCGTTGTCGACCGCTTCCTTCACGCAGGTGAGCAGCGCCTTGCGCGGGTTGTCGAACCCCAGCAGGTGCCGGTTCTTGGTGAAGAACTCGGAGACCGAGATCTCCCGCTGCCGCGCCCCCATCTCGACCGCGGACACGGTGGGCTTCGGTGGAGCGCTCGGCTTCGGGGTCGCGTCCGCCTTCGGGGTCGCGTCTGCCTTCGGTATCGCGCTCGCCTTCGAGGTCGAGCTCGCACGTGGTCCTGAGCTCGCTGTCTTGGAAACGACGGTGGCCATCTCTTTCTTTGATACCAGACCGGCGCCCGACCGCACGCGTTATTCGTCGTCACGCCGATTCGTTACCGGCGGGCTCCCGAGCACACCTCACGCTGGATCTTGCAGCTCGCGCCCCCGTGCGGCCGGCACTCGGCCAGCGCCTTGGCGGAAGCGTCGCGTGCGGACAGGGCCCACGCGGAGCCGTACGCGCCGCGGTCGCCGAGGGCCAGCGCACCGCACGCGTTGTGAAACGTGACGAGCACGCGGCAGTCGTCCGCGCCACGCTGACCGCGACAATTGCGGACGGCGGCGTCGCGGGCCGCGCCGGCCGAGTCATAGTCGTGGGAGTATCCGTAGACTTCCTTGCCAGCGGAATACGCGATGGCGCCGTGACGCTCGCGCGCCCCGCCCAGCGTGCACCGATTCAGGCACACGCCCTGCGCGCTCAGACACGAATCCGGGTTCCCTCGACAGCTACGGTAGCTGGCCTGGCAATCGGACGCGCAGTCGGCATGGACGGACAACGGACTGACCATCGACAGTATCGTGGCCACCACAATGAGGGGGACCAAGGCGTTCATGGACTCAGGGCGCGGCAGCTTCGCGCGGGCAGGCCCCGCAGGCCGCTCCGCACGTGCTCTTCGCAAGCTGTTTCCCTCGCGCCATGGGGACGCCGGATTCTTTCGCGAGACGGGCTGAGTGTCAACGTTTGTGGACACCGATAGCCAGCGGGTGCAGGACGTCGATGGCGTAGACCAGGTCCAGGCGCTCGCCCAACCAGCCAGGGGTCGTGGTGCACCCGTGCAGGTGCAATCCGGCGGCTTCGTTTCGTGCGCGCAGCGACCGGACGGGATCTTCGGGGACCCTCGGTGGGGCCGGGACGTCGGGCAGTGCTCGGCCGTCCGGTCTGCTGAAGCGAAGCGCGCCGTCGGGCTGACGTTCCACCTGAAATCCTTCCTCGTGGACGGCACGGTGGTGACGCCGGCAGAGCATCGCCAGGTTCGAGAGCGTGGTCGGCCCACCCTGCGCCCAGTGACGGATGTGATGGCCCTGGCCGAACCGCACGTCGCAGCCCGGGAAGCGGCATCCCTGATCACGGAAGTGCAGCGCGCGCCGGGTGGCCGGCGGAATCGTCCGCGTTCGCGCGCCGACCTCGACGACTCTGCCGTCAGGATCGTGTCGCATCACGACCCGGCTCGCGTCGCACGCCAACCGGCGGGACGTTTCCGCGGGAACGTGCGCACCTCCTTCCAGCACCGACTGGCCCGGCGCTCGTGCATCGGCCAGCACGGGTGCGTCGACGTGAACCACGACCTGGTAGCGCTCGCCCGGCGCGCCGGGATCGAGCTGGTGGTGGAGCGCGGTCTCCGCGAGCAGGACCAGCGCGTCCGCCTGCTCCTGGGCCATCGACAGCGTGGCGCCGGACGCTTCGCTTGCCGCTTCGGTGCCGCGCGATCGCTGATAGAGAGTCTCGCGCGCGGCGCTGAGGGCCTGCATCAGGACGGCGCCCGTCTCCGGCGTGAGCCGCCCGCGGATGACCACCATGCCGTCCTCATCCTGGTATACGTGGACGGCGCGGCTCTTGTGCTGGCGAGCGGACTCGCGGGCCTCGGCGATCGCGTCGACGCGACGCCAGCCGCGGACGATCCGCTCAATCTGACAGGCGGTGCCCGCCCGGCCCAGCGCGAGCAGTCGCTCCTCCGTCTCGGGTGTGGCCACGCGGGTCAGTGCCCGCACCTTGGCGTAGGACAGCTCGCCGCGGGCGAGGGCGTTCGCCAGCCGGGGCAGGGCGCCCAGCGCTCGCGCGACGCGCACGTGCTCGCGGGCCGCGCCGCGATCCAGGCCTACGCGCCAGGACAGCCAGTGCGCGCACGAGCGGAAGCCGTGGTTCCACCCACCGCCGGCGTCGAAGTCGCGGATGAGCCCGAGCAGATGGGCGGTCGCGGCCTCGAGGTGCGCGGACAGCTCGGCGATCTCATCGCCAAGGCGGTTCATCTCGGCAGTCGGCTCGACGGCGACGGAAGCTCCCATAGGTGTGGTCCCCCTCGTGGTGGGGAAACTGTACACCCCGATTTTCGACCCTCCGAGAAGGCTCGGAGACCGGCGATGACCATGCCGGCCATGATTTTTCCGGTGCGAGGTGCCGAACGTGATCGACAGGCCGGACCAGGAGCACTGGGACCGAAATGCGGCACGACTGCGAGCGCGGACTGGATGCAATCGGAGAATCGTGTCAAGCAGAAATTCGCGCGGATCGAGGATCTATTCCGCGCCGCGGGCGGGTTACGGGCTGGAGCGCGGCACCGTGCCCTGGATGGAAGACGCTTCTACCGGCAGACCACGCGGCGGGCGTCGACCTGGTCGTAGAAGGTGTGACCGCCGACACGCTTGACGTGACGGAACTCGCCGTCGACCGTCACCCGGCTCGGTGACGGGCATGGCGGCTGACCGAAGGAGAAGACCGTGACGCGCCCGGACCCGTCGTCGAGCTTGAACGTGTAATAGGAGTTCCCGCGCTTGGAGACGCGCGCGTCGAGCTGGGTGACGGTTCCGCCCAGGGTGACCGCCTGTCCGTCGAACCGGCCGGGGTCGGACAGGATCGTCTTGACCGACCCGTCCGCGGCCTCGCAGACCGCGGCCAGCGCGAGGGCCAGGATGACGACGAATGCGCACGTGCGAGCCGGCCACCGAGTCCACATGATGTCAGCGACATGATCGGTCAGGCGGCAGCGGAAGACCTAAAGTTTTCGCCGGCCGGCCGGCGTTACGGCGGCAAATCGGCCACGCGGATGATCGCGCCGGGGGCGGCGGCGACAACGTCCGCCGGGGACTGGCGGTAAGATGCGCTCCATGTCACTACGCCATGAGGAGTCCCGAATGACCCGACGCTTCACGCGTTACCTGCTGATCCTGACGTGCCTCGTCCAGGCCGGTAGCCTGGGCGCGCCGTTCTCTGCCCTCGCCCAGGACAAACCGCGCCCTGGCGGCGAGCTGGTGTTCGTGGTGGCCGCGGAGCCGCCGAGCTTCGACGGGCATCGCGAAGAGACGTTCGCGATGCTGCATCCGATCGCGCCGCACTACAACACGCTGCTGCGCACCGACCCGACCGATCGGACCGGGACCAAGTTCGTCGGCGACCTCGCGGAGTCGTGGACGATCTCCGCGGACAAGCGCGTCTACACCTTCAAGCTCCGGCGGGGCGTGAAGTTCCACGACGGCGGCGTGATGACGGCGGCCGACGTCAAGGCCTCGTACGATCACATCGTCTTCCCGCCGGCCGGCGTTTCGTCGAGTCGCCAGGCCCAGTACAAGGTCGTGGAGGCGGTGGAGGCGCCGTCGGCCGACACCGTGGTGTTCCGCCTGAAGTGGCCGGAGGCCTCGTTCATCGCCGGCGTCGCCTCACCCTGGAACTGGATCTACAAGGCCGAGCTCCTGGCCAAGGACCAGCACTGGTACGAGAAGAACATCATGGGCACCGGCCCCTTCAAGTTCGTCGAGTACGCGCGCGGCTCGCACTGGGTCGGCAAGAAGAACGCCGACTACTGGGACAAGGGCAAGCCGTACCTCGACGGCTATCGCGCGCTGTTCATCCGCGACAGCGCGGCGCAGGTCTCGGCCGTCCGCGGCGAGCGCGCCATGATCCAGTTCCGCGGCTTCACGCCCACCGATCGCGACGCGCTGGTCGGCGCGCTCGGCAACAAGATCACCGTGCAGGAGAGCGTCTGGAACTGCTCGATCCAGGTGGCGCTCAACCACGAGAAGAAGCCCTTCGACGACAAGCGCGTGCGCCGCGCGCTCACGCTCGCCCTCGACCGGTGGAACGGGTCGAAGGCGCTCTCGAAGATCGCCATCGTGAAGGAAGTGTCGGGCATCCAGACGCCGGGCACCCCGTGGGCGACGCCGCCCGCGGAGCTGGAGAAGCTCGCGGGCTACGGCCGCGACATCAACGCCGCGCGCGCCGAGGCCAAGCGCCTGCTCAAGGAGGCCGGGCAGGAGAACCTTTCATTCACGCTGACGAACCGGGCGGTGCCGATGCCGTACGAGCCCGTCGCCGTCTGGCTGATCGACCAGTGGCGGCAGGTCGGCGTCAACGTCAAGCAGATCAACCTCGAATCGGCCGCGTGGTTCACGGCTCAGAAGGAAGGCCAGCACGAGGCCTCGACCAACGCGCCGTGCAACTCGATCCCCGAGCCCGACCTGGACCTGCACTGGTTCCTGGCCGCGTCACCGGTGAACTACAGCCGCCACAAGGACACCGTGCTGGACGACCTCTACGCCCGCCAGTCGCGCACCACCGATCCCGAGGAGCGCAAGCGTCTGCTCCGCGCGTTCGAGAAGCGGCTCTACGACGAGGAAGTCCACTTCATCCACACCTTCGCCTGGCACCGCATCGTCCCGCACCTCAGCAAGGTCAGAGGCTGGACGATCACGCCCAGCCATTTCTTGAATCAGCAGCTCGACGGGGTGTGGCTGGCGGAGTAGATCAACTGGAGATGGGTCGGGGCCCCGCCGTCGAGGTCGAGAGGCGGCGCGGCCCCCGCTGTGCAAGGTTATGAAGTACTGGAGGGGGTTACCGTGAAGATCTCGTATGACTCCAGAACGGACGTCGTCACCGTCGTTCTGCGCGACGGCGTGCCCGTCGCCGAGAGCGACGAGGACAAGCCAGGGGTCATCCTCGACTACGACGAGAGCGGCAACCTCGTGGCCGTCGAGATCCTCGACGCGTCGACACGCGTCACGGACGCGCGGCGGGTCGACTTCCAGCTGACCGAATAGCATTGTCGTGGGGCGGAATCTCCCGACGGGAGCGTTGAGCGCGGGGCGGCGTTGCCGTATCGTGCGGTAACGACGCGCGAGAGGAGGAGCCCGACCATGGCCGATGCCGCGCAGCTACGCACACTCGTCGCCTACAACCAGTGGGCCAATGAAAAGATCCTGAGGGCGATCGACGGGATGACCGCGGAGGAGTTGGCGCGGCCGGTCGACGCGTATTTCGGGAGCCTCGAGAAGAATCTCCAGCACATTCTCCAGGCGACCCGCGTGTGGCTGGCGCGCTGGAAGGGAACGACGCCGCCCACCCTGCAGGACCGCATCGCCGGCCCGTGGCCTGACGCCTACGCGGCCACGCACGCCGACTTCCGGACGTTCGTGGAATCGCTGGACGATGCCAGCGCCGGACGGACCGTCGACTACAAGAACACGAAGGGCGAGCCGTTCCGGATGGCGCTCGACCAGCTCATCACCCACGTGGTCAACCACGGGACCCACCATCGCGCGGAAACGGGCGTGCAGCTCGAGCGCCTCGGCCGCTCCCCCGGCGACATGGATTACGTCTACTACTTGCTGCGTCCCTGACGCGCGAGGAGCTCTGGGAGGAACCCATGAAGTCATTCATCTCGCGCTTCGTCATCGCCCTCGCGGCCGTCGTGATGGGCGCCGGCTCCGCGGCGGCCGCGCCCGAGGGCACGTTGACCTACGGCGTCCACATCACGCTGGCCTCGCGCTGGCTCGACCCCGGTGAGGTCGAGGGCATCGCCACCCCGTTCATGGTGCTGTACGCGATCCACGACGCGCTGGTGAAGCCCATGCCCGAGGGCCTCTACACGCCGTGCCTGGCGGAATCGTTCACCGCGTCGAAGGACGGGCTCACCTACGAGTTCGTGCTGCGCAAGGGCGTGAAGTTCCACAACGGCGAGCCGGTCACGGCCGCCGACGTGAAGTTCTCGTTCGACCGCTACAAGGGATCGGGCGTGAAGATCCTCAAGGAGCGCGTCCGGGAAGTTCAGATCGTGGATCCGGGTCGCGTGCGTTTCCACCTCAAGGAGGCCTGGCCCGACTTCATGGCGTTCTACGGCCAGACGGCCACCGGCGCCGCCTGGATCGTGCCGAAGGCCTACGTGGAGAAGGTCGGTGAGGACGGGTTCAAGAAGGCGCCGGTCGGCGCCGGGCCCTACAAGTTCGTGAGCTTCAAGCCCGGCGTGGAGCTGGTGCTGGAGGCGTTCGAGGGGTACTGGCGCAAGGTGCCCAACGTCAAGCGGCTGATCCTGCGCAGCTTGCCTGAGGAGACCACCCGCGCCGCCGCGCTCAAGAACGGCGAAGTGGACATCGCCTATCTGCTGAGCGGTCCCGTGGCCGAGGACGTCCGGCGCACTCCGGGGTTCAAGCTCGTGTCCCGGACGCACTCCCCCGCGGTGTTCTGGCTCGATCTCCCCGACCAGTGGGAGCCGAAGTCGCCGTGGGCCGACGTGCGCGTGCGCAAGGCGGCGAGCTTCGCCATCGACCGGCAGGCGCTCAACCAGGCCGAGACGCTGGGCTTCTCCAAGGTCACCGGCTCGATCATCCCCGCCGCGCTCGAGTTCTCGAAGACGTTTCCGCCCGATCCCTACGATCCCGCGCGAGCCAAGCGTCTGCTCGCCGAGGCGGGCTATCCCAACGGGTTCGACGCGGGCGATCTCTACCCGTGGCCGCCCTACGTGTCGATGGGCGAGGCGCTGAACGGCTACCTCCAGGCCGTGGGCATCCGGACCAAGGTGCGGATCATGGAGCGCGCGGCGCTGACCACCGCCTGGCGCGACCGCAAGATCAAGAACGTGATCGTCGGCATCTCCGGCGCGGGCAGCAACGCGTCCACGCGGCTCGAGGCCTACGTGGCCAAGGGCGGCGCCTACACCGCCGGCATCATTCCCGAGGTCGAGGATCTCTTCCAGCGGCAAGTCCGAGAGATGGATCCCAAGAAACGCGAGGCCATGCTCCACCAGATCCAACAGATCCTCTACGACCGGATGACCCACATCCCGATCTACGAGCTGGCCTTCATCTGGGGCGTCGGCCCGCGCGTGGAAGAGCCGGGCATCAACCTGGTGCGGAGCTTCGCCTACTCGGCCCCGCTGGAGGACGTGAAGCTCAAGAAGTGATCGTCAGCGGAGCGCGAGCCGCATGCGGACGCCGGGCTCGGGGCGCAGCGTGACGTACGGCGTCGGCGTGATCCGCTGTCCCGGCTCGAGCGTCAGCCGAAAGCGCTGGGCGATGGCGGCCAGGATCAGGCAGGCCTCCATCATCGCGAAGCCGTTGCCGATGCACTGGCGCGGCCCGCCGCCGAACGGGAAGTATGCGTAGCGCGGATTGCCGCGGGTGCGCTCGTCCTCCCAGCGCTCCGGGCGGAACGCCTCGGGCTCGTCGAACCAGCGGGGATCGCGCTGCACGACCCACGTGGGCAGGATCGCCACGACGCCCGCGGCGAGCGGATGGCCGGCGATCTCGGTGGGGACCGTGCTCATCCGGCCCATCGCGTACGCCGGCGGGTAGAGACGCATGCTCTCGGTCACGATCATCTCGGTGTATCGAAGTCGGGGCAGGTCGGCCGCGGTGGGCGCGCGAGAGCCGAGCACCGCGCGAAGCTCCTCGGCGAGTCGCGCGTCGACGTCGGGGTGCTGGGCAAGCAGATACCACGTCCACGACATCGCGACCGCGGTGGTCTCGTGGCCGGCCATGAAGAGCGTCATCACCTCGTCGCGCACCTGCCGGTCGTTCATGCCCGTGCCGTCGTCGGCGTCCTGGGCGTGGAGCAGGATCGAGAGCAGATCGCCGCGGTCCTCGCCGTTCTGCCGGCGGGCCGCGATCATCCGGTAGACGACCTGGTCGAGGCGCCGGATCGCCCGGCGCGACCTGAGATTTGCCGGCGTCGGCAGCCAACTCGGAAGCAGCTGCCACAGGCTGCCGATGCGGGCGCCGAAGTCCTGCATGAGCACGTACGAAGCCGTGCCGACCTCGCTCGCCTCGTCGGAGACTTCGGCGTCGAAGAGCGTCTTGGCGACGATGGCCTGGGTGAGCGCCATCATCTCGTGGTGGACGTCGCGGACGTCGCCCTCCTTCCAGTCGGCGAGGCGACGCGTGGTGTAGTCGGTCATGACGTCGCCGTAGGCCGCCACGCGCTGACGGTGGAACGCCGGCTGGACCAATCGACGCTGACGCAGCCAGAAGTCGTGCTCGGAGAGCAGAAGCCCCTCGCCGAGCAGCGGCCGCAGCAGCTTCACGCCCGGGCTCTTCACGAAGTCGCGGCTCCGCGTCACCAGGACTTCTTCGATCGCGTCGGGATGGTAGAAGAGCATGGCCCGGCGCGGACCGAGTCGCGTGGCCACGACGTCGCCGTACCGCGCGCAGTCGACGTAGAAGCCGAGCTGGTCGCGCTGGAAGTCGCCCAGGCTTCCGAGCAGCCCGCGGCCACGCGGTCCGGGCAGCGTCGCGGTCATTTCGGGCTGAGAACGCGGAGCGGTGTTCCCCGGAGATAGGCCGCGACGTTTTCGACGGTGTCCCGATAGCGGACCCGATACTGCGCTTCGGTCACGTACCCGGCGTGCGGCATGAGCAGCGTGTTGTCGAGCGTCTTGAACGGATGGTCCGCCGGCAGCGGCTCCTCGTCGAAGACGTCGAGGCCGGCGCCGGCGATGGTGCGCGTCTGGAGCGCCTTCACCAGAGCGGCCTCGTCCACGATGGGGCCGCGCGCGGTGTTGATCAGATACGCGGTGGGCTTCATCGAGCTCAGCTCACGCGCTCCCACCAGTCCCCGCGTGCGCGCGCTGAGCTGGACGTGGACCGTCAGGATGTCGGACCGGGCGAACAGCTCGTCCTTCGTGACCAGCGTCGCTCCGCACCGGGCCGCCTGCTCGGCGGTCAGGTTCTCGCTCCACGCGATGACCGACATGTCGAAGGCGACTCCGACCCTGGCGACCCTGGCGTCCAGTTTTCCCAGGCCGAGCACGCCGAGCACCCGCTTCTCGAGGCACATGCCCACCGTCGTGCCCCAGTGTCCGCCGCGCGTGGCCGCGTCCTCGGCGGGGATGTGGCGGACCAGGGCCAGGATCAATCCCCACGTCAACTCGGCCGGCGGACTTTCCGGGCCACCCGACGTTCCGCAGACCACGATCCCCAGGTCGGTGGCGGCCTTCACGTCGATAGCCGCGTTGCGCATGCCCGTGGTCACGAGCAGACGCAGGTTCGGCAGGCGCGCCAGCAGATCGCGACCGAAGGGTGTGCGCTCGCGCATGCACGTCACGATCTCGAAATCGCGCAGGCGAGCCACCAGCGCGTCGACATCGGTCAGGTGATCCCTGAACACCTCGACGTGACACTCCGGGGCGAGCACGCTCCAGTCGGCCATCCGGAGCGCCACGCCCTGGTAGTCGTCGAGGACCGCGACCCTTCGCATCGCGGCGCCCGTCATTTTGCGCGGGCTTCTCGGCGAGGGCGGGCCGGGGCCGGGATGACCGCCATCGCTTCGATCTCGACCATCAGGTCCGGGTGCGAGAGGCGCTTGACGCCGATGAGCGCGCTCGTCGGCAGGTCGCGCTGGAAGTACTTGAAGCGCTCGTCGGCGACCCGGTGATACTCGTCCACGTCGGTCGTGAACGTGGTGGTCTTCACCACGTCGGCGAAATCGGCGCCGACGGAACGGAGGGCCCGGCCGATGTTCTCGCAGACCTGACGGACCTGGGCGCGCATGTCTCCGGGGTGGACGGGCGAGGCGTCGACCTCGCTGCGCGACGTCATGCCCGCGACGAACACCAGCGTTCCGCCGGTGACGGTAATGACCTGCGAATGCGTCTTGCGGAGGGGCAGATCGGCGGGTTGAACGATCTTCTTCGGCTGGGGCATCGGAGTCTCCTCTCGCACGTCGTGCCGAGCGACGACGATCATGCCGAGGGCCTCGCCGTCGCGGTGCGCGCACGATATCACACGCCCGTGCCGGTGAGCCCCTTGACGCCGCGGCGCGAGAGGGCGATGCTCCCCTTCGCCGGTCGAGCAACGGAGAAGCTCTCGCGATCAGGAAGGAGCGCGTCATGACGACCAACGGGAAGGCGCACGTCTACATCGGTCTGGCCGGAGAAACCGCCCCGGGCCGCCCCATCAAGTCCGGACTCTATCGCATGGCCGTGGGCGACGACCGGTGGGAGCTTCTCACCCGGGGCCTGCCGGAGGCGCCCGCCATCCGTGGAATCGCCACGCACCCCGAGCAGGCCGGGACCGTGTACGTCGGCACGCAGCGGGGTCCGTACCGCAGCACGGACCACGGCGAGCACTGGGAAAAGGTCGACGTCCCGGATCACGGCTCGCCCGTGTGGTCGCTGGCGTTCGACCCGCGCGATGCCGACGTGCTGTACGCGGGCTACGAGAACTGCGCGATCTTTCGCAGTGACGACGGCGGAGAGCGCTGGCGGGAATTGCCGGTGACGGTCCGCTTCCCGGAAGTCACGGTGGGCCCCGGGTCCAATCCCGCCAAGCGCGTGCTGGAGCTGGCGGTCAATCCCCTCGACTCGGACGAGATCTACGGCGCGGTCGAAGTGGGCGGGATCATCCGCAGCCTGGACGGCGGCGAGCACTGGGAGAACGTCAGCCACGGGCAGTATCTGAACGACGACACCGTGGACATGCACGGCGTGCTGGTCGCGCGCTGGCGTCCCGGGACGATCTTCGCCATCAGCCGCGCCGGCCTGTTCAGCAGCACCGACCGTGGCGAGCACTGGGCCAGCGCCCGGATCGAGGCGTTGAACGTGAAGGGGCAGACGTACTGCCGCGACATCCGCGAGGTGCCGGGCGATCCCAAGACCATCTGGCTGGCCGCCGGCGCGAATTTCCAGAGCGACGTCGGCGCGCTGTTCCGCAGCGGCGACGGTGGCGCGAGCTGGGCCAAGGTCGACATGGGCGTCAAGGCCGAGACCACGATGTTCGCGGTCACCTTCGACCCGCGCGACCCCAAGCGTATGTACTGCGCGACCACGGTCGGCGAGGTGTTCGCCAGCGAGGACGGCGGCCAGAGCTGGGCCGAGCGTCACCTGCCGGAAGGCGCCACGCAGGTCTACGCGATGGAGTGCGCCTGACCCACACCGCCGACGTCGTCATCGTCGGCGCCGGCATCATGGGCGTGAGCACGGCCTACCACCTGGCGCGGATCGGCGCCGGGCGGGTGGCCGTGCTCGAGCGCGACACCGTGTGCTCCGGCTCGACGGCACTGGCCAGCGGCGGCATCCGTCATCAGTACGCCAACCGGCTCGGTATCGAGCTGACCACCCACAGCATCGTCACCTACGAGCGGTTCAGCGAAGAGTTCGGCGTCGATCCCAACTTCCGCCAGCACGGCTATCTGATCCTCATCGCGACGGGGGAAGAATTGGCCAGGGCGCGGCGGAGCGTCGCGCTTCAGCAGAGCCTGGGCGTCGACGTCGAGCTGCTCGACCCGGCGGCCACCCGCGCGCTGTGCCCGTATCTCAATACCGACGATCTGCTCGGCGCGACGTATACGCCGCGGGACGGTTACGCCGATCCCTATCTGTGTACGACCGCGATCGCCGCCCGCGCGCGCGATCTCGGCGTGACGATCGAGCAAGGGCGTGAAGTCCGCGGGTTCATCCGTCAGGGCGATCGCGTGACCGGCGTCACCACCGACGCGGGTACGGTCGAAGCGGGCGCCGTCGTCATCGCCACCGGCGCGTGGTCGGGCGTGGTGGGCAAGCTCGCACGTGTCGACATTCCGGTACGCCCGCATCGGCGGCACAAGTTCATGACCGCGCCGTTTCCGGCGGATCGCATCCCGGCGGCGACGCCGTTCGTCATCGACCCGCACCGCAACTTCTCGCTGCGCCGCGAGGGGCCGGGGCTCCTGCTCGGCCACGGGCGCCGCGACGAGCCGGACAGCTTCAGCACCGAGATCGATCGGGGCCTGGAGCCGCAGGTCGTCGAGCGCGCCGTCCACCGAGCGCCGGCGCTGGCCGACGCCGAGCTGATGCGCGCATGGGCGGGACTCTACGAGATGACCCCGGATCAGACCGGCATCGTGAGCGCCGTCCCCGGCGTCGCCGGACTTCACGTCATCGCGGGCTTCAGCGGCCACGGGTTCATGCACGGCCCCATCGCCGGCCAGCTGATGGCCGAGATGCTCGTGCACGGGCGCGCGATCACCATGGACGCTTCGGCGCTCGATCTCGCCCGCTTCGCGCGCGGTCAGGCTCACGTCGAGCCGCTCACGTTCGTCTGAGTGCCCGTCGTGACCGCCCGCACGGTTCGCGCGATCGGTCGCCACGTTCTCGTCTACGCCGGGCTCGCGCCCTTCGTCGTGCTCGCGGTGTTCCCCGTGTACTGGATGGCGATCACCGCCTTCAAACAGGACGCGGACCTGTACCGGATGGACGTGGTGCCGTTCTGGTTCCACCTGCCGCCGACGCTCGAGCACGTCACGCGCCTGTTCACCCAGACCCATTTCGCCGAGCAGCTCCTCAATACCGTGCAACTGGCGGTGTGCGTGGTGGCGGTCACCATGCTGGCGGCGGTCCCCGCGGGGTACGCGCTCGCGCGCCTGGGATTGCCGGGCGCGGAGAACATCGGCATCGCGATCTTCCTGACGTACCTCGTCCCGGGGATCATCCTGTTCGTCCCGCTGGCCCGCGTGGTCGGCGCGCTGGGCCTCTTCGATTCGTGGTGGGCGCTCGTGCTCGTCTATCCCACCTTCACGATCCCGTTCTGCACGTGGAAGATGATGGGCTACTTCAAGACGGTGCCGGCCGAGATCGAAGAAGCGGCGTGGGTCGACGGCTGCACCCGTCGAAGCGGGATCTGGCACGTCGTGCTGCCGGTCAGCCGGCCCGGGCTGATCATCACGGCGATCTTCTCGTTCTCGCTGGCGATGCAGGAGGGTTTCTACGCCGTCGTGTACGTGAGCTCGCGGTCCGAGCAAGTGGTGACGGTGGGCCTGGCCACGAGCCTCATCCGGGGGGACATCTTCTACTGGGGCTCGCTGATGGCGGGGGCTCTGATCGTCGGCGTCCCGATCATGCTCCTCTACGCCTTCGTCCTCGACGAGTTCATCCAGGGCCTCACCGGCGCCGGCGGGCGCTGACTACCAGGGCAGGATCGCGGGCTCGTACTTCTCGATGCGCTCCTCGATCGTCATGAGCGGCTCGATGCCGTAGAGGCGGCGGGCGTTGTCGCCCATCAGCTTGCGCTGGGCGCCTGACGGGACGTCGAGCTTGGCCATGTGATCGAGGGCCTCCCACGCGTCTTCGGCGTCGTGGTGCGGATAATCCGACGACCAGATCGCCACGTCCTGGAAGGTGTCCCACAACCGGTACACCATCGTCTCGTCGGACTCGAAGCCGATGAAGCAGCGCCGGTGGAACGTCTCCGCGGGATCGGGAATGAGGCGGTTGTCGCGCTGGAACGCGAACAGGTTCGAGAAGTTGGAGCTGCGCGACAGGATGAGCGGGAGCCACGAGGCGTTCGATTCCAGCACCGCCGCCTTGAGCCGCGGGAATTTCTCGAGCCAGCCGGTCTGGAGCACGACCGTCACCCAGGTCATCGCTTCCATCAGGAAGCCGAGCGTCTCGGAGGCATCGATGGCCGGATCCATGGCCGCGGTGATGTTCGAGACGAACTGGCCGGGCGAGTAGACCACGGCCTCGTCGGTGAACAGCAGGCCCTGCCCCGAATGCCCGCGCGCCTGCGACATGCGCTCGCCCCACTCCCGCGTCAGCGCCTCGCGCGAGGGAAATGTGTGCATGGCCAGCACGACACCGGTGGCCTCGAACTCGCGCCAGAGCGGATCGAACTCGGGCAGCGTCGGATAGCGGCCGTTCCAGAAGCACGGGCGTACCGCGGCCGCCTTGAAGCCGAGCGCGGCCACGCGCTGGAGCTCGGCGATCGACGCGTCCACGCTCTGCAAGGGGAGCACGGCGCAGGGAAACAATCGCCGTCGATCGGCGGCGCAGTAGTCGAGCACCCAGTCGTTGTAGGCACGGGCGAGCACGGTCGCGGCCTCGGCGCTGCGCACCAGGGCCAGGCGCACGAACCACGTCGGGAACAGCATCACCTGGTCGGTGCCCAGCGCGTCCATGTCGCGCAGGCGCGCGTGCGGCTCGCGGCAGCCGAGCAAGCGCCCGAACTTCTCCTGCCAGGCCGGCGTTCCGGGCGTGAGCTTGCCGACTTCCTTCCTGTCCCAGCGCGCCCAGCCGACCTCGGCCGCGTTGGAGCGCTCGCGCGCCGCCGGCACCACGCGCCCGTTGATGAACAGGAGATCGCTGTCGGTGTGGAAGCAGAACTGGCTCTTGACCCACGCGCGGCTCCTGGCCGGCACGTACTCGTCCCAGATCGCCGGCGGCTCGACGACGTGACTGTCGCAGTCGAACACGGGGAAGTCCTTGCGCGCGTTGGTGCCCATCGTGGGATCTCCTTGCCTCACCTCGGAAAAGTGTCCTATTGTCCGGACCGGGGAAGGGCGCTGTCAAATGGCCAGGGCACTTGAACAGTTCTCGCTGAGCGGACGCATCATGCTGGTCACCGGCGCGACGCGCGGGCTCGGACTGGAGATCGCGCGTGGCATGGCGGCGGCCGGCGCCGTGGTCGGCGTCAACGGCCGCGACGCGGAGCGCGCGCGCGAGATCGCCAAGACCATGCCGAACGCCTTCGCGGCGCCCTTCGACATCACGGACGTGGACGCGGCGGAAGCGGTCATCGACGACGTCGTGGCTCGCCACGGCGCGCTCGATGGCCTCGTCAACAACGCGGCCGTGCGCGACCGCCGCGCGTTGACGGACATCGCGCCCGACGATTTCCGCCGGCTGATCGAGACCAACCTGGTCGCGCAGTACGCGCTCTCCCGCGTGGCCGCGCGCCACATGGCCGAGCGCGGTCGCGGGCGCCTGGTGTTCATCAGCTCGATGGTGGGTCCGCGGTCGTTCCAGGGCGATCCCGCCTACGTCGCGTCCAAGGGCGGGCTCGAAGCCCTCATGCGCGCGCTCGCCGTCGAGCTGGGTCCGCGCGGCATCACCGCCAACGCGATCGCTCCCGGATTCTTTCAGACCGAGGGCAACGCGCGGTTCTTCGATCAGCCGCGCGTGGTCGAGCTGGCGCGCCGCATTCCCCTCCAGCGCTTCGGCCGTCCCGAGGAATTGGTCGGCGCCGCCATCTTCCTGGCCTCCGACGCCGCCTCCTACATCACCGGCCAGGTGCTGACGGTGGACGCCGGCCTCTCGATCGCGCTGTAAGATCAGCGGCGAGCGGTCGCCAGCGCCGACGCGCGCTCGTGGAGCGACGAGGAGCCGAGGCGCTTCGACCAGTCGGAGAAGTCCGGCCGCGGGCCGGTCCAGCGGAGCGCGTCCACGTCGGCGGCGATGGGCGCGTCCGGGCGGAGCGTCGCGAGCCGCCGGAACAGCAGCGCCTGCTCGTGTTGCTCGCTGAGCCTGGTGGCCAGCCTGAGCGCGCCGCGCACGGACACGTCCCACTCCATGGCCAGCTTCGGAATCCCTTCGAGGTGCTGATAGCGCGCGAGCACCGCCGCCGCCGATTTCGCGCCCCAGCCCGGCAGCCCGGGAAACCCGTCGGCGCTGTCGCCCACGAGGGCCAGCCAGTCGGGGATGGACACGGGCGACACGCCGAACTTCTGGCGCACCCCTGACTCGTTGCGCAGCTCCTTCGTGCGGCGATCGAGCTGGACGATGCGATCGCCCCGTACGCATTGCGCGAGGTCCTTATCCGGCGTGCACACGATCACCTGCTCCACGCGCGTGTCCTCGGCCGCCATGTCAGCCGCCGAGGCCAGCGCGTCGTCGGCCTCGAACTCGACCATGGGCCAGACGCGGACGCCGAGCGCGCCCAGCGCCTCCTCCAGCGGCTCGAACTGCGAGTACAGCAGCGGGTCCATGCCCTCGCCGGTCTTGTAGCCGGCCCACAGCGCGTTGCGGAACGACTCGATGACGTGGTCGGTCGCCACCCCCACGTGGGTCGCGCCGCCTTCGAGCATGCCGAGGACGGAGGCCACCACGCCGCGAACGGCGCGGAGCTCTTCAGGCGTCGCGCGATCGAACGCCGCCGCCGGCGAGAGGAAATACCGGAACAGCTCGAACGTGCCGTCGATCAGGTGCACGATCATGAGCGGAACCATGCAGTAGAATCGCTCTCGGACGCAAGGAGAGATCGCCATGAAGATACGGATCGGCATCGGGGCGGCGGGCGCCTCGGCGACGCCCGAGACCCTTCACGAACTGGTGACGGGGCTCGACGACCTGGGGTTCGACTCACTGTGGGTCTCCGAAGTGCTCACCGGGCCCGTGCTCGATCCCGTGGTGAGCCTGGCATGGGCGGCCGCGAGCAATCCACGCTTGAAGATCGGCACCACCATGCTGCTGCCCGGGCGCAACGTGATCAGGCTCGCCAAGCAGCTCGCGAGCCTGGACGTGCTGTCGAAGGGCCGGCTGCTGGTGACGCTGGTGCCCGGGCTCACCTACCCGCCCGAGCGCGAGGCCATCGGCGTCGACGTCAAGCGTCGCGGCGCGATCATCGACGAGGCGCTGCCGCTGCTGCGACGTCTCTGGGCGGGCGAGACGGTCAGTCACGAGGGGGCGGCCGGCAGCTTCCGCGACGTCAAGCTCTTCCCGCTACCGATCCAGCAGCCGCTGGAAGTGTGGCTGGGCGGCAACGTGCCGGCGGCGCTCGAGCGGTGCGGCCGGCTCTCGGACGGCTGGCTGCCCTCGCTGTGCACGCCCGGGGAAGCGGCGGCGGGGCGTGGGGTGATCGAAGAGGCCGCGGCCAAGGCCGGACGCTCGATCAGCGGCGAGCACTTCGGGATGAGTCTCGGCTATTCGCGGGAGCCCATCGATCCGGCCACCGCGCGCACGATGGCGGCGCGTCGGCCGCGGGCGCTCGAGCTGACGCCGGTGGGCTTGCCGGCGCTGCGCGCGCTCATCGAGCGCTTCGTCGCGGTGGGATTCTCCAAGTTCGTGCTGCGCCCGGTGAAGGCGCCGGCCTCCTGGCGCGGCGAGCTGGAAGCCCTCACCGCGGCCGTCGGCGATCTCCAGACCTGACGCGAGCCGATCAGCGTCCGCTCTTGGCCAGGTAGAACGACAGCGTCTCCAGCTCGATCGAGAGATCGACGTGCTTGAGACGGGTGTCGCGGGGCGCGCGCAGTCGCGACGGCGCGAAGTTCAGGATGGCCTTGATGCCCGCGTCGGCGAGCTGATCGGTCACGGTCTGGGCCGCTTCGGGCGGGACCGCCACGATCGCGATCTGGATGCCCCGCGCTTTCACCTCGCGAGCGAGGTCGGCGCTCGCCAGCACCGGTGCGCCCCCGACATCGCGGCCGATCTTGGCGGGATCATCGTCGAAGATGGCGGCGATGCGGAAGCCCTGGCGCGAGAACCCCTTGTAGTGGAACAGGGCGGAGCCGAGGTTGCCGAATCCGATCAGCGCGACCGCCCACTCGCGATCGAGCCCGAGGATCTTCTGCAGCTCGGCCTTGAGGCCGGCCACGTAGTAGCCGATCCCCCGCACCCCGAACTCGCCGAAGTAGGCGAGGTCCTTGCGCACCTGGGCGGAGTTGAGGTTGAAGCGCTCGGCCAGCTCCTGGGACGAGACGGTCCTGACGCCGTCCTCCTCGAGCTGCTGGAGGCAGCGTGTGTACACGGAGAGACGACGGATCGTCATCTCCGGGATCTTCGGCAGTCGATAGCTCTGACGCCGTGCCATACCCGGGCGCCGCGCGGGCGGCGCCCGTCCCTCACTCTCTGGTGACGCGCTCTACTTGATGGGCTGGACGAAGAGCAGGATCATCGCGACGACCAGCACGTAGATCGCGAGCGACTCGATCAGCGCGAGGCCGATGATCATCGCGGTCTGGATCCGCGCCGCCGCGCCGGGCTGGCGCGCCATCGCGTCGACCGCGGACGCCACCGCACGCCCCTGACCGAGACCGCACAGCCCGGCCGCGACGGCCATGCCGAGTCCCGCCGCGATCACCGCGAAGGGGCCGACCCAGCCCCCATCCGCGGCGTGAGCGAGCGCGGGCGTTCCAACGACTGCGAGCAAGGCGAGCATCAGTGTCCGTCGCACGAGATCCTCCTTAGACGAGTGGACTGCTAGTGGTGTGCCGGAGCATGGTCCGCGTGGTGCTCCCCGTGCTCGGCTTCTTCGATGGCGCCGGCGATGTAGAGCATCGTGAGCATGACGAAGATGAAAGCCTGGAGCAGCGCCACCAGGAGCTTCAGCGGATACAGGAAGCCGACCGTGAAGACGATCATGATCACGCCGCCGAGGCCGCCGACCACGGCGCCGGCGGGGCTTCCCGAGAGGGCCCAGCCGATCAGGCCGTTCAGGCCCATCAGGAAGAAGATGATGGCGAGCAGGATGTGTCCGCCCACCATGTTGCCGAAGAGCCGGAGCGTGAGCGACAGCGGACGGGCCAGGTGGCTGATCAGCTCGATGGGGACCATGAGCGGCGCCAGCGCCGGGACCGGTCCCATGAAATGCTTCAGGTAGCGCCCGAGGCCCTGCTTGCGAATGCCGATCGCGTGGTACGCGACGAACACGATGAGCGCGCAGGCCGCAGTGGTGTTGAGGTTCGCCGTCGGCCCCGTCGTGCCGGGCACGATGCCGATCAGGTTGCTGGCGAAGATGAAGAGCCCGAGGGTGGCGATCAGCGGCAGGTAGCGCCGCCCCTCCGGTCCCATCACGTCGTCGATCAGGGTCAGAAACTGCTCGAGGACGACTTCCATGAGGTTCTGCACGCCGTGGGGCACCAGCGACACTTTCCGCGAGGCCGCGAAGGCCAGGGCACCGAGGATGATCATCACGAGCCACGTGTAGGTCACGTGGTCGGGAGTCCACGACCACGGCAGGTGGAAGATCGGCGGATGCTCGATGACGCCCATCAATAATCGGGGGGAGCGACCGCCGCTCCTCCCCGATACCCCCCACCGGTCTGGATTTCCCTGCTGTCACGGGCGGAGCGGAGACCCTGCGCGATCACGGCGCACGGCAGCACGGTAAGTCCGACCACGACGGCCACCGGATGCGCGTAGCCGCCGGCGCAGAGCGCCGCGAACGCGACGAAGAGGACGGCGAAACGGATGCCGGCACCGAAGACCCAGCCCGCCACGTCCGGGCGGGGCGCGGCGGGATCGCCAGCGCTCGTGGCGGCGCGCGAGAGCCACCAGAAGTTGCCGGCGGTCAGCGCGCCCGCGGCCAGGATGCCGAGAGCGCCCGACGGGCCCGCGAGCCAGGCGGCGGGCAGCGCGAGAGCGAGGACGGCGATCACGGTCCCCGTCGTCACGCGCAGGCGCAGGTCACTTGTTGTCGGCGTCATCCAGTGTCCGCTCGGCGGCTTTCACCGATCGAAAGAGGTTCACGAAACCCGCGGCGATCCCGAACAGGAGACCGACCAGCGTCAGCCACGGGGTGGTTCCGAGCCATCGGTCTCCGTAATACCCGGCGCCGAGACCGATCATGGTGGCGGCCACCATGGTCATGCCGATCGAGGCTACTTCCCCGAGCGATTTCCAGCCCGGATCCGCTCCCGGCGCCATGTGAAGAAGAACACTAGCACACGGTCGGGCGACCGACAAGGCCGCACAACAGGCTGATTTAAAAGACTAAACCTCTCAGCCGAACATCCCGCCCATCCGCGTGCCCGCGATGCGGTTGATCACGATCAGGCTCACGCTCGCCACCACGATCAGGATCACGCCGAGCGCCGCGGCCTCGCTGGCGCTGCCCGCGATGTAGAACGAGAAGATCCCCACCGTGATCGTCTCCCACCCACCCAGCGAGAGAAACAACACCGCGGAGGCCTCTTGCAGCGAGGTCATGAACGAGAACAGCGAGCCCACCAGCACCCCGCGCCAGATCAGCGGCAGCGTGATGTCGCGGAACGCGCGCAGGCCCGGCGCGCCCACGCTGGCCGCCGCCTCCTCCATCGAGCGGTGGACGAGCAGCAGCGAGGCGTAGGTGCCCCGCACCGTGTACGGGAGCCGGCGCACGGCCAGCACGATCGGGATGATGATCCAGAAGCTGGTCAGCGCGCGATCGAAGCCGGGAACCTCGACGTGGAACGCGCGGATGTACGCGATGCCGATGGCCGTGCCGGGGATGGCGAGGATCAGCGTGTTGAGCGCGTCCAGCGCGTCGCGGCCGGGCACCCGCGTGCGCCCGAGCAGCCACGCGATCGGGACACCGACCAGGATGCAGATCGCCACCGCGAGGCCCGAGTAGAGCAGGCTGTTGACGATGTACTTCGGCGTCTCCACGATCACGCGCTCGAAGGAGTGCAGCGTGTACTGCACGGGAAACGGGGTGAGCGACCATCCGCGCCCCACGGAGGCGAGCGCCACGCCGAGGTACGGGATGAACGACAGCAGCATGACCGCCGACAGGAACCCGATGGCTCCGGCTTGGCCGAGCGGACCGAGCTTGCGCCGGCTGATCCGCGAGTACGACAGCGACGAGTAGTCCTTGATGGCCACGTAGTGACGGGCGGCGAGGAGGAACACCAGCGCCAGCACCACCATGAGCGCCGAGATCACGATGCCCATCCGGAACAGGCGCCGGTCCACGAACTGCACGATGTTGAGATAGGCCTGGGAGGCCAGCAGGTCGTGGACGCCGAGCACGAGCGGGGTCGCGAAATCCGAGAAGGTCCAGATGAAGACCAGCAGCGCTCCCGCGACGTAGCCCGGGGTGGTCAGGGGCAGCGTGATCGTCCGCAGCTTCCGCCAGCCGCGCGCGCCCACGCTTTCGGCCGCTTCCTCGAGCGAGGGGTCGATCTTGCCGAGGGCGTCGACCACGTTGAGCGCGATCATCGGGAACAGGTGCAGGGTCTCGACGAGCAGCACGCCGTGGATGCCGTAGACGAAGTTGATCGGCTTCACGAGGTCGAGCCAGTCCATCAGCAGCACGTTGACGGTGCCGGCCCGTCCGAGGATGAACGTGAACCCGAGCACGCCGACGAGCGGCGGCGAGATGATCGGGATCAGCGTGAGGTAGCTGAAGAGGTTGCGGCCGGCGAACTCGTACCGGACGAGCAGGAACGCGACCGCGAACCCGAGCACGGACGTGCAGGCGACGGTGGCCAGTCCCAGCAGCAGCGAGTTGGCCAGCGACCGGAGATAGAACGCGTCGTGAACGAACGCCACGAAGTGGGCGGCGGTGAACCGTCCGCTCTCGTCGGTGAGCGCGTCGTAGAAGATGCGGCCGAGCGGGTAGACCAGGAAGACGATCAGGAAGAGCCAGATGAGCGCGTAGCCGAGGGCGGGCGCGAGCCTCGCCGCGTGAACGCCGCGCCGGGCCACGACTTCAGTGCGTGCGCCGGCGGGCGTCACTCGTCCGGGAGCGTGAGCGCGACGGACGCCGGGCACGTCAGACGCACGGCATGGCCGGCGGGCAGCGGGTCGTGGTTCCAGGGGTCGCGCACGTCGACCTTGAGCACGAGCCCGGCCGCCGTCTCGACGTCGTAGCGCAGCGTGTTGCCGAGGTACGCGGCCAGCGACACCCGTCCCTCGACGACGTTCTCTCCGTCGCCGCCCAGCGCGAGGTTCTCGGGACGCACGGCCAGCACGCAGCGCGCGCCGACCTCCACCGTGTCGGCGGGCCGGCCGGCCAGGCGCCCCAGCGGTGTCTCCACCAGCGTGCGCTCGGCCGTGCGCTCGCGGCAGACGCCCGAGATGAAATTGTTGGTGCCCACGAAATCGGCCACGAAGCGATTCACCGGCCGCTCGTAGAGCGTCTTCGGCGGCGCCACCTGGAGGATCTTCCCGTCGCGCATCACGGCCACCCGGTCGGAGAGCGACAGCGCTTCCTCCTGGTCGTGGGTGACGTAGATCGTGGTGATGCCCAGCTCCTTCTGAAGCTTGCGGATCTCGCCGCGGACGTGGACGCGAATCTTGGCGTCGAGGTTCGACAGCGGCTCGTCGAGCAGCAGGATGTCGGGGTTCAGCACGAGCGCCCTGGCCAGCGCCACCCGCTGCTGCTGGCCGCCCGAGAGCTGCCCGGGATAACGATCGTCCAGTCCCACGAGGTTGACCTGGCGCAGTCCGTCGGCGAGGCGGCGCTCGATCTCGTCCGCGGTGAGCTTTCGGAGCCGTAACCCGTAGGTGATGTTCCCGCGCACGGTCATGTGGGGCCACAGCGCGTAGTTCTGGAACACCATGCCGATGTTGCGCTGGTAGGGCGGGAGCGCCTCCACTCGCCGGTCACCGAAGTGGATCTCGCCCTCGTCGGGGGGACTGTAGAAGCCCGCGATCAGCCGCAGCAGCGTGGTCTTGCCGCAGCCCGAGGGCCCGAGCAGCGTGAACAGCTCGCCGTCGCCGACCTCCACGGTGGCGTGGTCGACGGCCACCGTGGAGCCGAAGCGCTTGACGATGCCGAGCAGTCGAATGTTCACGTCACGGCTTCTTCCACGTCGCCTCGATGTCCTTGTGGAAACGCTCCTTGAGCTGCTCGCTGCGCTTCTTGGCCACGTCCTCGTCGTAGACGTTGGAGACGGGCGTGTCGAAGTACGAGCGGACGCCTCCGGTGAACTCGACGGCCATCTCGATCTTCGAGCCCGGCGCCCCCTGCATCCGGAACTTGGGGCTGATCGGGAAGAGCCCGCTCTCCATGAACACCTTCTGGCCCTGCTCGGTCAGCAGGAACTCGATGAACGCGCGCGCGGCCTTGGGGTGCCGGGCCCCGGCCAGGATCGCCATCGGCTCCGGCGTCACGAACGCGTTCTTCGGCGACACGAACTTGATGTCGAAGCCCGAGACCTTCTCCTCGAAGGCCATGTACGAGGGCACCGCGAAGCCGGCGGCGAACTCGCCCTTGGCCACCACGTTGGGCACGTCACGGCTGCGCGCGGTGAAGTGGCCGGTGTTGTCGGCCAGCTTCTTGAGCCACTCCCAGCCCGCGGCCTCGCCCTTGGACTGCAGCATCACCTCGTACGTCGCGTTGGAGGACGACGAGCGCGTGGGCGCGCACTGCGCGACGTTCCCCTTGAGCTTGGGGTTCAGCAGATCTTCCCAGTCCTTGAGGTCGGGCACCCCGAGCCGGCGCAGCACGCGCGGATGGTAGACCAGCCCGTACGGCTCCAGCGCGGTGCCCACCCAATAGCCGTCGGGATCCTTCAGCGGAACCGGCTTGGGCGTGCCGATCGACGCGGGAATGGCGTCGATCACGGCCTTGGGCAGCTCGAGCTTGACCAGCAGCTTCTGCTCGGCGAGCTTCTCGAACAGCGCCGACTCGCCGCCCCAGAAGATGTCGGCCTCCGGCTTGCCCTTCCACTCCACGATGCGCCCGTAAGCGACGGGCGTCCCCGCCGGGATCCCGTTGGTCTTCACGGTGACGTTCCACTTCTCCTTGGCGTACTGCGCGAACGCCTTGAGCGCCCCGTCGAACACGAACTTCGACACCGGCGTGATGAGCACCAGCTCGTCCTCGATGGGCGCCTGTGCGCGCGCCGCCGGCGAGACGCCGAGCGCGAAAGCCAGGGCGACAACGAGCAGCAAACGTCGTCTCATGTCCCGATCTCCTCGTGCGCGAGTGCTCCCGCACACATCACGTTCGGATCTGACCACAGCTCGTCTCCGCGTCCCGGACGACGACTCCACAACGATCTCCGTAGCGGCGGCTCACTTCTCCACGAATCCCGGCGGACTTGGCTCGCAGAGCCGTCCTCGACATCTCGCGTCAGCGTACAACCAAGCGTCCTGCGGAGTCGGATCAGGCCGCCCAACCCCTGGCTCGCTCGACCGCACGTCGCCACCCGCCATATCGATCCTCGCGAACGCGGGCGTCCATCGACGGCACGAACGTCCGCTCGATCGCCGCGCGCTCGGCGAAGTCGTCCAGCGATCGCCAGACTCCCGCGCCGAGTCCCGCGAGGCCGGCCGCGCCGAGCGCGGTCGTCTCGATGACCCGCGGCCGTTCGACCGGCACGTTCATGACGTCGGCCTGAAACTGACACAAGAAATCATTGGCCGCGGCGCCGCCATCCACGCGCAACGCGCGGATGGGCTCGCCGGAGTCGGCGGCCATCGCTTCCAGCACGTCGCGGCTCTGATACGCGATCGCCTCCAGCGCCGCACGTACGAGGTGCGCGCTCGTGGTCCCCCGCGTGAGGCCCACGATCGTGCCGCGTGCGTACATGTCCCAGTACGGCGCCCCCAGCCCCACGAACGCCGGCACGAAGTAGACCCCGCCCGTGTCGGGCACCGACTCCGCCATCGCCTGGCTGTCGCCCGCACTCTTCAGCAGGCCCAGCCCATCGCGCAGCCACTGCATCGCCGCGCCCGCGATGAACACGCTGCCCTCGAGCGCATACGTGGTCTT
The DNA here is from genome assembly GCA_035317605.1 of Candidatus Acidiferrum sp. GTDB lineage: Bacteria > Methylomirabilota > Methylomirabilia > Rokubacteriales > CSP1-6 > DATHGT01. The sequence continues at coordinate 25,807 of DATHGT010000141.1, forward strand.
GCCGTCGATCTGCCACGCGATGGTCGTGAGCAGGCCGTGCCGCGAGGTCACCGGCGTGGCGCCCGTGTTGAGGAGGACGAAGCAACCCGTTCCGTACGTGTTCTTCGCGCTGCCCACGTCGTAACAGGCCTGGCCGAAGAGGGCGGCCTGCTGATCGCCAGCGATCCCCGCCACCGGCACTCCGCGCGGCAGCCAGCCGAGACCGGTCGTTTCGCCGAAGATTCCGGCTGACGGCATGACGCGCGGCAGCATCGCACGCGGCACGCCGAGCAGGGCGAGCATCTCGTCGTCCCACTCCACCGTGCGAAGATTCAGGCACAGCGTCCGCGACGCGTTGCTCACGTCGGTCGCGTGCACGGCCCCGCCGGTCAGCTTCCAGAGCAGCCACGAATCGACGGTCCCGAAGGCCAGCTCCCCGCGCTCGGCCCGAGCGCGCGCGCCGGGGACTTCGTCGAGCAGCCAGCGGATCTTCGTCCCCGAGAAGTACGCGTCGAGCACGAGCCCGGTCCGCTCGCGCACCATCGGCTCCGCCCCATCCGCTCGCAGCCGATCACACATCTCCGCCGTCCGCCGGCACTGCCACACGATCGCGCGATGGATCGGCGTGCCGCTTCCCCGCTCCCACACGATCGCGGTCTCGCGCTGATTCGTGATCCCCACCGCGGCGATCTCTGAGCCGGTCACACCTGCTCGCGCGAGAGCCGAGGCCCCCGCTCGTCCGATGGTGGTCCAGATTTCCTCGGGCTCATGCTCGACCCACCCCGGCCGCGGGTAATACTGCGGCAGCTCCGCATACCCGCGGGCCAGCACCTGTCCGTCGGGGTGGACGACCATCGCGGTCGATCCCGACGTCCCCTGATCGAGGGCCAGCACATATCGCCGGGTCGCCGCCGTCATCGCCGGACGAGGTTACCCCAAAGGCCCCTAGCTGCCACGGGCTTTTTCGGGTGAGGTCGTACAATCGAGGCAAGATGCCCGCGCGCGTGTACATCGAGACGACGATTCCGAGTGCTTACGTGAACACGCGCACCGATGCGAGCAGCATTCACCGGCGCGACTTGACTCGCATGTGGTGGACAGACCAAGTCACCCGATACGATGTCTGGGTCGCTGAGGCGGTTGTTCTCGAACTGTCGCAGGGAGACTGGCCGGGCAAGGCGGCTGCACTTGAATTCGTCGAACCTCTGCCGCGTGTCGCCGTCACGGAAGAAGCCATCAACGTTGCGCGTCGCTACGTACGTGAGCGTCTCGTACCTGCCGACTTGCAGGGAGACGCCCTCCATCTGGCACTCGCGTGTCTCTATGAATTCGACTTCCTCTTGACGTGGAACATTCGCCACCTGGCCAATCCCAATAAGCTGGCCCATCTCACCGTGATCAATCGACGGCTGGGGATTCTGACACCGCAGGTCGTCACGCCCGAGATGCTCTGGCTGGAGGATGAAGGATGAGCACACACCACGACCGAGTTGATGTCCTCATCGAGGAGGTCCGACGGCGGCGCCGTGATCTCCTGGCTTCGTGCGGAGACGACCTCGACATCCTCCTGCAGCTCATTCGTCAACGTGAAGCCGTACACCCTGAGCGCGTCGCCGATCCGCGCGCTTCCCGCAAGCCGAGTCGCGCCAACGACCAATAAACGAGGCCGTGGCTGTAGACCCGGCCAAGGCCCGGCCCTCAGCTCACGAAGATCTACCTGAATCTCGAATAACGGCAAGGATCGCGCGGACAACCTCATCGAGACCAGAATTCGTAGAAACCGCGAGACGCTCACTGAGAATTGGAGAATAGCGCCGCACATCTTCCTCGGCCAGACGATGCCAGACAGGAAGGATTTTCTTTCCGTTGATCTCCAGCGCGAAAAGGCCGTCCAGTTCCAACTGTGGCCACCTTTTCGCGAAAGATTCGTGACCAGACTGTCACGCCTTCTCCGATTAGAGATTCGGCAAGTGGGCGGGCGACATCAGCCCTGTCCTCCGACGCGTGGCTGATGAAGATGTCACGATCTGCGCGTTCGACGGTAGCGGGCGACAGACTACTTGCAGACCTCGGTTTGAGCAGGAGTCGGTCCAATCGATCTGCCGCAAGAACCAGCCATCTTGCCGTGTCTTCCAATTTGGGGAGAGCCCATCCAAATCACGGGCACAGGTGGCTGGACGAACGTGCATCGAAAGCTGTCGTTTACTCCATTTCCCCAGGAGTTGGAATCGAAGCACGCAGGATACCTAAGATCGAAGACGATCAGATCGACTTCATGAGGCGGCGTCGCTAGCCTTGGTTCTACAGGCTCGAAGGGCAGAACCGGGGCGCGATGAGGAGACCGATTAACGCACAGTCTCGCGCAAGCGCAGGGCAAGGTCGAGGCGGTCGGTGGTGATGATGTCCAGGCCGAGGGCGACGAGGCGGCGGATGGCGGGCTCGTCGTTCGGGGTCCACGCACCCACGCGAAGGCCGTGGGCGCGGGCGACCGTCACCACGTCGGCGTCGATGAGGGTGTGCTCGAGGCCGAGGTCGGTGACGCCGAGCCGCTCCGCCCACGCGACCGCGTCCGTCGCGTGCGCCGCCGCGCGCGCGACGTGGTCGCGGCTGACGAGCAGCGTCGTCCGCTGTGATGGTGCCAGCCTCCGGACCGTCTCGATGACCGTGGGGTTGAAGGCCATGATCGTCGTGCGCGTGCGCATGCCGGCCGCTTCGAGGCGGGTCAACACGCGCTGCTCCAATCCCTCGTACATCGGGCCGGGGATGATCTCGAGCTGGCCGGCGGCGTCGCGGCCGTAGCGCACGCTGAACGCCGAGCCCTTCATTTCCAGCAGCAGCTCGGCGCCGGCGCGTGACGCCAGCGCGAGGACATCGTCGAGCAGCGGCACGTGGTCGTCGGTCAGCGCGCCGTCGCGATTGCGCAGGCGCAACCCCCGTAGCGTCCCCGCCGACTGCGCGGAGACGGGACCCGTACCCTCGGTCGTCCGGTCGAGGGTGGCGTCGTGGATGACCACGGGCTCGCCGTCGGCGCTCTGGTGGACGTCGAATTCCAGGAGGTCGACGCCGAGCGCGAGGGCGCCGGCGAAGGCGGTGAGGCTGTTCTCGGGCCACAGCGCGGCGCCGCCGCGATGGGCGGCGATGCGCGGAGCGGCCACCTATTTCTCCTGCTCGATCAGGCCCTTCACGAACCAGCGCTGCATGGTAACGATCACGATGACGGGGGGCAGTAACGTCATCATCGCGGCGGCCATGATCACGTTCCATTCCGGGAGCTGCGAGCCGCCGCGCGGGACCAAGGCCTCGATCCCGACGACCGCCGTGCGCATCTCGGCCGTGGTGGTGATCATGAGCGGCCACAAGTACTCGTTCCAGCCGTAGACGAACAGGATCACGAACAGCGCGGCCATGTTGGCCTTCGACAGCGGCAGCAGGATCGACCACAGGAACCGCAGCGGGCCGGCGCCGTCGAGTTGGGCGGCCTCGGCCAGCGAGTCGGGGACCGTCTGGAAGAACTGGCGGAACAGGAAGGTGCCGGTGGCCGACGCCATCAGCGGCACCGTGAGGCCCCAGTACGAATTGATCCAGCCGAGATGGCTGACCACCTCGTAGGTCGAGACGAAGCGCACGGGGATGGGCAGCATCAGCGTCACGAAGACCATCCAGAACGCGAAGGTCTTGCCGCGGAAGTCGAAGTAGACGATGGCGAAGGCGGAGAGGATCGAGATCACGATCTTGCCGAGGGCGATGGCCAGCGCGACGAAGGCGCTGTTGAGCAGGAGCCGGCTCAGGCCCGCGCGCTGCCAGGCCGCCGCGTAATTTTCCAGAAAATGACTCGAGGGCAGCAGCCGCGGGGGCAGGCTGGACGCTTCCGAGAGCGTCTGGGTGCTGATCACGAACGCGTAGTAGAGCGGGAACGCGATCACCGTGACCGCGCCCAGCAGGATCAGGTGCGCGAGCCAACGGTCCCACGGTCGCCGGCGCGAGGGACGGGCCGTGCGCACCTGGCCCACCGGCGCGGCCAGGGTTCCGACGACGGTCGATCCGCTCGCCGCCATCAGTACGTCACCTTCTTCTCGGCGTAGCGGAACTGGAGCGCGGTGAGCCCGATCACCACGATCATCAGGATCACCGACTGGGCGGCCGAGAACCCCAGCTCGAGTCCCTGGAACCCGTCCTTCCACGCCTTGTAGACGAGCAGCGAGGTGGCGTCGCCCGGCCCGCCCTGGGTGACCGCGTGCACGATGCCGAAGCTCTCGAAGAACGCGAACGTCATGTTCAGCGTGAACAGGAAGAACGTCACCGGGGAGAGCAGCGGAAAGGTGATCGCGAAGAACTTGCGGAAGGGCCCGGCGCCGTCGACGCTGGCCGCTTCGAGCACCGAGGCCGGGATGGCCTGGAGCCCGGCCAGGTAGAAGGCCAGGTTGTAGCCGAACTGCTTCCACACCGCGGTGACGATGATCAGCGCGAGCGCCACCCAGCCTTCGAGCAGCCAGTTGAACCGGTACGCGGTCACGAACGACAACAGGTACGGCAGCACGCCGTAGGACGGGTTGAAGATGAAGAGCCATACCACGCCGGCCACGGCGGGCGCGATGCCGTAGGGCCAGAGCAGCAGCGACCGGTAGACGGTGAGCCCGCGGATGCGCGCGTTGGCCATGGTGGCCAGGAACAGCGACACCCCGAGCCCGAGGAACGTCACCGCGACCGAGAAGATCACGCTGGTCACGCCGGACCGGAGATAGGCGGCGTCACGGAACAATCGCTCGTAGTTGCCGAGGCCCGCGAAGAGCAGGCGATCGCCGAAGGGCGAGGCCCGAAACAGCGACAGCCGCAGCGACTCCACGGCCGGCCAGTAGAAGAACACGAGGATGATCACGAACTGCGGAGCCAGCAGCGCGTACGGCAGCCACCGGTTCCTGAACACCGCGCGCTTCATTGGATTGGGAGGGCCCCGACATGGCCCCCCAAACCCCCCAAACCCCCCAAGGCTCGGGACGCCCCCGCGAAGCCGTGGCGCCCCTCGATCACGCGTGTCATCTCACTTATACAGGGCGGCGAACTCCTTGAGGATCTCGCGGGACTTGGCCACCGCGTCGTCCAGTCCCTGCTTGGACGTCTTCTTGCCGCTGAAGATCAGCTCCATCTGTTCCTCGATGGCGTCGCGGATGGAGGCGTAGTTGCCGAGGCGGATGCCCTGGCTGTTCGGGGTGGTCTTGCCGCTGGTCATCTGGTTCACGGACGTCTTGAGGTGCGGGTTCTTCTGGTAGACGCCCGAGGCTTCCATGGCCTTGACCGCGGCGTTGCTGATCGGCAGATAGCCGGTGATCCCCGCCCACCACGCCTGGTTCTCGGTGGACGCGATGTGTTTGAAGAACTGGGCCACGCCCTTGTAGTCGTCGGCCTTGGCGCCCTTCAGCACCCACAGCGTGGCCCCGCCGATGATCGAGTTCCCCTGGGGGAAGCCGGCCATGCGCGGCAGGAAGCCCGTGCCCCACGTGAACTTGCCTTCGGACACGCGGGTGAGGTTGCCGATGTAGGCCGACGACGTCATGAAGATCCCGCACTCGCCGGCACCCATGTTGGCCTCGGCCTTGTTGAGACGGCCGTGATAGGTGAACCAGCCTTCCTTCACCCCGCGCGCGAGCAGGTCCATCATCTTGACGCCGAACGCGCCGTTGATCGAGAGCGTGGTGGCCAGGCCGTCGAAGCCGTTGCTGTGATCGGCGAAGGGCTGGTCGTGCCAGGCGTGCATGTTCTCGACGAGCACCCACGACGGCCACCCCGAGCTGGCCGGACACTTCACCCCCGCGGCCTGGAGCTTCTTGGCCATCGCTTCCACTTCGTCCCACGTGGCCGGCGCCTTGTCGGGCAGCCCGGCCTTCTTGAAGTGGTCCTTGTTGTAGTAGAGGATCGGCGTCGACGAGTTGAAGGCCATCGAGGACAGGTTGCCGCCCTGTGAGTAGTACGTCTTGACCGGCCCGATCAGATCGTTCCAGTCGATGGCGATCCCGTTGTCCTTCATGAGCTGGTAGACCGGATACACGGCGCCGGAGGACAGCATGGTCTGGGTGCCGACCTCGTACACCTGCACGACGTGCGGCGGCTGCTTGGCCCGATAGGCGGCGATGGCGGCGTTCAGCGTCTCCGGGTACGAGCCCTTGAAGATCGCCTTCACCTCGTAG
>DATHGT010000142.1:0-21358 GCA_035317605.1 Candidatus Acidiferrum sp.
TGTTCGGCGCGCTCTACCAGGGCGGCGCCGAGCTGTCGTTCGAGATGCCGAAGCTCACGCGCGACATGGTCGTGGTGATCCAGGGACTGATCATCCTGGTGTGCGGCGCGTTCGAGCACGCGTTGCGGCGGCCGGTCGAGCGACTGCTCCTCGCGCGGGCGCGAGGATGAGCGGTGACGCGTTTCTGGTCGTCGCCCTGCTGGCGGACGCGACCGTGCGGGGAGCGGCGCCGCTGGTGCTGGCCGCGCTGGGTGGGCTCTACTCCGAGCGGGCCGGCGTGGTCGACATCGGTCTCGAGGGCAAGATGCTGGCCTCCGCGTTCGCGGCGGCGGCGGTGGCGGCAATCACCGGGTCGGCGTGGATCGGTCTGGGCGCCGGCATCGCCGCCTCCCTGCTCGTCAGCGCCGTGCACGGCGTCGCCTGCGTGACATACCATGGCAACCAGGTCGTGTCGGGCATGGCGCTCAACATCACGCTCTCGGGGCTCACCGCGGTGCTGGGCAATGCCTGGTTCCACGAGGGCGGCCAGACTCCGCTGCTCGGGCCGGGCGCTCGCTTCGCGCCCATCGACTTGCCGGGCGCCGTCGCGCTGAAGCCGCTTCCCGTCGTCGGCACGATCTACGACGAAGTGGTGAGCGGCCACAACGTCCTCGTCTACGTCGCGGCCGTCACCTTGCCGCTCACGGCGTGGATGATCGCCCGCACGCGCTTCGGCCTGAGGCTGCGCGCGGTGGGCGAGAGCCCGGAGGCGGTCGACACCTCGGGCGTGTCCGTGTCCGCCACGCGCTACCGCGCGGTGCTGATGAGCGGACTCTTCTGCGGACTCTCCGGCGCGTACCTCTCGATCGCTCACCACGCCTCGTTCGTGCGCGACATGTCGGCGGGCAAGGGCTATCTCGCGCTGGCCGCCTTGATCTTCGGGCGCTGGCGTCCGCTGCCGGCGGTGGCGGCGTGCGTGCTCTTCGCGCTCGCCGACGCCGTCCAGATTCGTCTCCAGGGCACGCCGCTGCCCGTCGTCGGCGTGGTGCCGGTCCAGCTCATCCAGGCGATCCCGTACGTGCTCACCGTGGCCCTTCTCGCCGGCTTCGTGGGGCGCGCGGTGGCGCCGCGGGCGATCGGGCTCCCCTACGTGAAGGACCGATGAGCGACGCGCTCGACCGCATGCTCGGGCTCGCGCGCGAGGCGCTCGAACACGCGCACGCGCCCTACTCGCGCTTCCGGGTCGGTGCCTGCGTGCGCGCGGCGACCGGCCGGCTCTACGCCGGCTGCAACGTCGAGAACACGTCGTATCCGGTCGCCCAGTGCGCGGAGGCCAGCGCGATCGGCGCCATGGTGACCGGCGGCGACCGGACGATCGCCGAGGTCGTGCTGGTGACCGAGCGGGCCGAGCCATGCTCGCCATGCGGCCGCTGCCGGCAGCAGCTCGCGGAGTTCGGCGCCGCCGAGACTCCGATCCACCTGTGCGGACCGGAGGGTCTGCGGCAGACGGTCACGCTCGGTCACCTGCTGCCGGTGGCGTTCGCGCTACCGTCGACCGAAGGAGAGCGCTGAATGAACGCCGACATTTTCCTGGCCCCGTTCGCCGACTCGTGGAAGATCGTCAAGCGCGCGGAAGCGCTGGGGTACGCGCGGGCGTGGTTCTACGACACCCAGCTCTTGAACTCCGAAGTATTCGTGTCGATGGCCGCGGCCGCGGTGCAGACCTCGCGCATCCGTCTGGGCACCGGCGTGCTGATCCCCGGCAACCGCACCGCGCCCGTCGCCGCCTGTGGACTCGCGAGCCTGAACGCACTGGCCCCCGGGCGCATCGATTTCGGAGTCTCCACCGGCTTCACCGCGAGGCGCACCATGGGTGTGCGCCCGGTGAAGCTGGCGGACATGGAGGAGTACATCCGGGTCGTGCGCGGGCTCCTGGCCGGCGAGACCCTCGAGTGGACGTTCGAGGACGCGCGCCGGAAGATCCGCTTCCTCAATCCCGAGATCGGCGCCATCAACATCGCGGATCCGATTCCCCTGCACGTCTCGGCGCTGGGCCCGCGTGGGCGCCGGCTCACCGCCAGGCTCGGCGCGGGCTGGATCCACGCGACCGCGAACGTCGCCCACGCGACCGCCGCGCTCGCCGACATGCAGGCCGCGTGGCGCGACGCCGGTCATCGTCCGGCCGATCTCCACGCCACCGCGACCACGGCCGGCTGCGTGCTCGCCGATGGCGAAGCGGCGGATAGTCCGCGGGCCAAGGCCCAGGCCGGGCCGACGGCGACGATCGCGCTGCACAGCCTGGTCGAGCGCGATCAGTTCGGCGATCTCGGCCGGCCGATCCCTCCCCAGCTCGCCCCGCTGCTCGAGCGCTATCGCAAGATCTATCTCGACTACGAGCCCGCGGACGCGCGCTACCTGAGCAACCACCGCGGCCACCTGATGTTCTTGCGCCCGGAAGAGCAAGAGATCTGCACGGCCGAGCTGATCCGCGCCACCACGTTCACGGCCACGCGGGCGGAGCTGCGCGAGCGGATGCGCGAGCTGGGGCGCGCCGGCTTCGACCACGTCGGCGTGACCATCCGCCACGGTCACCCGGAGATGCTGGAGGAGTGGGCGGACGTGCTCGAGGGCGTGTGAGGACTCCCGCGGCTGAGCTGATCCGTCGCAAGCGCGACGGCCACGTCCTCGACGACGCCGACGTCGCCGATCTCGTGCGCGGCCTCGTCGACGGCTCGATGAGCGACGGCCAGGTCGCGGCGTTCGCGATGGCCGTGTACTTCCGCGGGATGACCCGCGACGAGTGCACGGCGCTCACCCGCGCGATGGCATGTTCGGGCGCCCGCCTCGAGTGGTCCCCGGCCGACCTCGGCGGCCCCGTCGTGGACAAGCACTCCACCGGTGGCGTCGGCGACAAGGTGAGCCTCGTGCTCGCGCCCATCGTCGCGGCCTGCGGCGGCTTCGTGCCGATGATCTCGGGGCGCGGGCTCGGCCACACCGGCGGCACCCTCGACAAGCTCGCCAGCATTCCCGGCTACGACGTGGCGCCCGACGCCGCGCGCTTTCGCGCCGCGGTGAGAACGGTCGGCTGCGCGATCATCGGGCAGACCGCGGAGCTGGCGCCCGCCGACCGCCGTCTCTACGCGATCCGCGACGTCACCGCGACCGTCGACTCGATCCCGCTCATCACCGCGTCGATCCTGAGCAAGAAGCTGGCGGCCGGGATCGGCGCGCTGGTGATGGACGTCAAGGTCGGCGGCGGCTCGCTGGCGCCCTCCCCCGAAACCGCGAGCGCGCTCGCCGAGAGTCTCCGCGCCATCGCCGAGGACACCAAGCTTCCAACGGTCGCGCTGTTGACCGACATGTCCCAGGCCCTCGGCCGCCACGTCGGCAACGCGGTCGAGGTCCTCGAGGCGATCGAGTTCCTGACCGGACGCCGGCGCGACGCGCGGCTGCACGAGGTCACGGCGGCGCTGGCCGGCGAGATGCTGCGGCTCGGTGGACTGGCGCGCGATCCGCGCGAGGCGGCGACCGCGGTGGAGCGCGCGCTCACCTCGGGCGCGGCGGCCGAACGCTTCGCCCGCATGGTCGCCACGCTCGGCGGTCCCTCCGATCTCCTCGATCGTGCCGACCGGTGTCTCCCTCGCGCGCCCGTGCAGCTCGGGGTGACTCCCGAGCGTGGTGGATTCGTGTCGTGCGTGGACGCCCGCGCGCTCGGGACATTGGTGATTGCGCTGGGTGGGGGCCGACGGCACGCGGGCGACGCCATCGATCCGGCCGTCGGTCTCACCGAAGTCGCGGGCGTGGGAGATGAGGTCGGCGAGGAGCGACCGCTGGCCATCGTCCACGCGAGATCGGAGACCGATGCCGCGATGGCCGCGGCGACGCTGCGCGCGGCGATCGTGGTCGGTGACGGGCCGCGCGCGGCGGCGCCGTCACCGGTGCTGAGGACGCTACGCTAGGACCGGAGTGTCCGAGAAGGCGGGCATCAGCTCGCGGGCGAAGCGTCGCAGGGTCGGACGTCCGCCCGCGCTGTTGAGCAGCACGTACTCCGCACCCGCTTCTCGCAGGGATTGCATCATGCTCGCGACCGCGTCGGGACCCCCGTAGAGCGCGGAGGCGCAGATCTCGTCGTCGGACAGCATGACCCGGCGCCCGCCGCCCTCGGGATTCAGGGCGAGCCGATCGATCCGTCGGCGCCCCGCCACCCGGTTCTCGCGGGCCTTCGCCAGCTCGGCCGGCGTGTCGACGAGGTTGATCGAGCGCGTGACGCCCACGTGCATCGGATCGAACGCCCGCCCGCGCGCCTCGACCTCGGTCTTGTAGATGGCGATGCGCTCGCGGATCTGATCGATCGACGCGTACTGGTCGAGCAGCAGCTTGAAGCCGAGCGCGGCGACCTTGCGGATGGAGGCTTCGCTGCCCGCGCCCATCCACAGCGCCGGGTGCGGCTTCTGGAAGGTCGGCGGCTCGACCACCACGTTGTCGAACCGCCAGTACTTGCCGCGATGGGACCACGGCTGATCCGACGTCCACGCCTTGAGCATGACCTCGAGCGATTCGTCGAAGCGCCCGTCGGCCTCCTCCATCGGGGTGGCGAAGCCGGCGAACTCGTTGTGGCGATAGCCCTTGCCGATCCCGAAGTCGAGCCGGCCGCCCGAGAGCAGGTCGAGCGTCGCCGCCTGCTCGGCCAGCAGCACGGGGTTGTGCCAGGCCAGCACGATCACCGCGGTGCCGAGCCTGAGCGTGGTCGTGCGCGCACCCACCCACGTCAAGAGATTCATGGTTGCGGAGATCTGGCCGAACCCGGTGAAGTGATGCTCGACGATGAACGTGCTGTGATAGCCAAGCCCTTCGGCCTCGACGTTGTTCTCCACGAACTCCCGGAACCCCGCCCCGCTATCGACGTCGGGCACCCCTCTCCTGGCCTGCGCGCTCCCGAATAGCCCAAACCTCATCGTCGTGGTCCTTTCACTTCGTGATGGGCGACCAGCGAAATATCGAACCGCAGTGTAACGCATGCGCGCGGTCCGAGCGCGGGCTTTGCCCGCGGCCCCCCTCCGAGCGGGCTAATGATTCTCGCGGAATTGGTTGACGGGCTCGCGTCGGGGGTCGAGCGCCGATTTCGCAGAAAAGAGGAGCGCAGCTCCTATTTTCGAGGACCTAGGCCAGCCGACCCCCGACGCGAGCCCGTCAACCAATTCCGCGAGCACCATTAGTCGATCGGGACTTGATAGCCGTCGGCGAGGCGGTTGGTTTCGTTGGCCATGCCGACCACGGCCATCAGCTCGCCCAGCATCTCTTCGGTCATGCCGTGCTTGCGGGCCGAGGCGGTGTGGGAGGTCGTGCAGTAGTCGCAGCCGTTGGTGGCGCTGACCGCGAGGTAGATCATCTCCTTGGTGAGCGGATCGAGCGCGCCCGGCGCCATCACCTGCTTGATGCTCTCCCACGTCCGCGCGAGCGTGGGCGGATGGTTGGCCAGCGCTTTCCAGAAGTTGTTGACCCGATCGATTTTCCGCGTGGCCATGATGTCGTCGTAGACCGCGCGCACCGCGCCGCTCGCCTCTGCGTATTCGATCAATTTGACCGTCGTCATGACGCCTCCCGACCTCGACCCGCGTGGCCCGTAGGGTACACTGTCCGCTGTCATGAGCCCTCATCCACCGACCTGGACCTCGCAGACAATCACGATCGCCGGCGCGGGACTGCACGTCGCGCGCGCGGGGACGGGCGCGCCCCTGCTCGTGTTGCATCACGACATCGGCTCGCCCGAGCGACTGCCCTTCTACGACGCGCTCGCCCGCGACTTCACCGTGCTCGTGCCGTCGCATCCCGGCTACGACACGTCCGAGCGGCCGGGGTGGCTGCGCAACGTCCGCGACGTCGCCGCCATCCACCAGTGGCTGCTGGCCGCGAGCGATCTCGCCGACGTCTCGCTGGTGGGACTCGGCTTCGGCGGCTGGATCGCGGCGGAGATGGCGAGCCTGGCCCCGCGCGCGTTTCGCCGGCTCGTCCTGGTCGGCGCCATGGGGATCAAGCCCGAGCGCGGACAGATCGCCGACCAGGCGCTCGTGTCGTACATCGACTACGTGAAGCTTGGGTTCGCCGACCTCGGGGCGTACGCGCGGGCGTTCGGCGCCGAGCCATCCACCGAGACGCTCGAGCAGTGGGACCTGAACCGCGAGATGACGTTCCGGATCGCCTGGAAGCCGTACATGTACAACCCGACCCTGCCCCACCTGCTGGGCGGCGTCGCCACCCCGTCGCTGATCGTGTGGGGACGCGACGACCGCGTGGTGCCCCTCGAGTGCGGCGAGCGCTTCGCCAAGGCGCTGCCCAACGCGCGCCTGCACGTGATCGAGGGCGCCGGACACTTCGTGGAGATGGAGCGGCCCGACGAGCTGGCGCGGCTCGTCGCGGACTTCGTGAAGACGGCCTGAGCCGGCGAGGAGACCCATCATGCACTTGATGTACTTCACCGAGCAGCCGATGTCGGCCTACGACGCGCAGGCCGGACGCGATTTCGGGGCGACCGCCCTCATGTTCTCGAACAAGCACTACGATCCGGTCGCGGGCAGCCGGCTCTACAACGAATACCTGGAGCACTACCGGCTCGTCGAGGAGGTCGGGTTCGACGGGATCATGCTGAACGAGCACCACAACGCGCCGTTCTGCATGCAGGCCAAGTGCAACGTGTTCGCCTCCATCCTGGCCGCCATGACCAAGCGCGTGAAGATCGTGCTGCTCGGCAACCCGCTGCCCCTGGCCGACAACCCGGTGAGGCTGGCCGAAGAGCTGTCGATGATCGACATGATCTCGCGCGGACGCCTGGTCTCGGGCTTCGTGCGCGGCGGCGGACAAGAGCAGCTCGCCGCCGGCGTGAACCCGGCCTTCAACCGCGAGCGCTTCGAGGAAGCGCACGACCTCGTCGTGAAGGCGTGGACGCAGACCGGCCCCTTCCGCTTCGAGGGCACGCACTATCAGCACCGGGTGGTCAACCCGTGGGCGGTGCCGCTCCAGAAGCCGCACCCGCGCGTGTGGATCCCGGGCGTGCTCAGCAAGGAGACGATCGTCTGGTGCGCCCAGAAGGGCTATCCCTACATCGCGCTGAGCACCGAGATCGAGGCGACCAAGAAGATCTGGGAGCTGTACGACCAAGTGGCGGCCGAGCAGGGGCACGCCGGCGGCCCCGAGTTCCGCGGCTATCTCCAGCGCTGCCACGTGGCCGAGACCGAAGAGAAGGCGATGGCCAACGCCCGGCAGTTCATGTGGATGCAGGGCGAGTTCACCGGGCTGGCGCATCCCGTGTGGTCCACGCCCTCGGGTTACTTCTCGCCCTCGTATCGCAAGGCCTTCGTGGAGTTCGCGGTGGGCCGGCGCTCGAACCCGCGCGGCTCGGCCTTCGAGGAGCAGATCGCGAACCAGCAGATCATCGCGGGCACCCCCAAGACGGTCATCCCGAAGCTCCGCCGCCTGCTCGAGGAGACGCGGCCCTCGATCGTGGGGTTCTGGGGCAGCGACGGCTTCGTCTCCGACCGCGACGCGCGCACGTGCATTCGCCTCCTCGGCGAGGAAGTGCTGCCGGCGGTGCGCGAGATCGCCAAGGAGCTCGGCCTGTGGAGCCCGTTCGAGGCCAACTCACCCGTGAGCTGGGCGTTCCCTCAGCCCGCGGTTCCGGCGGAAGGTGGCGCGTCGTAGCGTTCACGCGACGCGTTTCCGCGGCGTCGGCGGAAATTATGAACGGTTGAGAGGAGGGGGATGAGAAGGTGGTGATGACCTTGAAATAAGCGATCACAGGGAGGTAGGAGACGATGTCTCGGAGAGCGATGGTCTCTCTCTTCCTCGGTGTCTTCATCGTGCTCGCGCTCAGTCTCGTGGCCGTCGGTACCGCGGCCGCCAAGCCAGCAAGCTTTGCCGTGTTCCGTCCCCCCAGCGGACAGTGGTTCATCTTCAATCCCGTCGACGGGTTCCGACAAGAGACCTGGGGCTGCGGGGGCTGCGGCAGCCACTTCCCCGTCCCCGCGGACTACGACGGAGACGGCGAGGCCGACGTCGCCATCTTCTCGGTGGCCCGCGTCAACGCCGACCCGTTCGTTCCCAACACGCGGTTCATCCCTCTGCAGTCGGCCGCCCCCGCGGGCCTGTCATGCGCGAACTGCGTGCCGGTGCCTCACGACTACGACGGGGACGGCAAGGCGGAGTTCGCCGTCTTCGACGCCACCACCAATCAGTGGACCATCCGGGCGACGTCCCCCTCGGGAGAGGGGGACGAAGTCCACCTTCCCTTCGGCTGCGCCGGCTGCGGCGACGTGCCGGTGCCCGCACGGTTCACGGCCATCAGTCCGGCGACCCCGCCGCTGTTCCGCCCCTTCGCCCTGCCCAACGCCGGCAGCGCCCCGGTCGGCATCACGGCCGGTCCCGACGGTAACCTGTGGTTCACCGAGCGCGCCGGCAACCGCATCGGCAACATCACCCCCGCGGGCGTGATCACCGAGTTCCCCTTGCCCACCGCGGGCAGCGGCCCCACCGGAATCGTGAGCGGCCCCGACGGCAACCTGTGGTTCACCGAGCGCGACGGCAACCGCATCGGCAAGGTCACCCCCGCCGGCGTGATCACCGAGTTCACCTTGCCCACCGCGGGCAGCGGCCCCTTCGGCATCACGACCGGGCCCGACGGCAACCTGTGGTTCACCGAGCGCGACGGCGATCGCGTCGGCTACATCACCCCCGCGGGCGTGATCACCGAGTTCACCTTGCCCACCGCGGGCAGCGCCCCCACCGGCATCGTCAGCGGACCCGACGGGAACCTGTGGTTCACCGAGACCGGCGGCAATCGCATCGGCCGCATCGCCCCCGACGGCACCATCGCCGAATTCGTCGTCCCCACCGTCGGCGGCGCCCCGACCGACATCACGAGCGGCCCCGACGGCAATCTGTGGTTCACCGAAAGCGGCAACAGTCGCCTCGGGCGCATCGCGCCGGACGGGACCCGCCAGGATTTCATCCTGTCGCCTTCCCCCAACGTCCATCTCTCCCGCATCACCACCGGTCCCGACGGCCAGCTCTGGGTCAAGGGCGCGTTCGCGCTTCCTCCGTCCGGGTCAACCCCCGGCCGCTACGTCGACGTCGTCTGGCAGGTCGCGGTGTCCGGTCAGATCCTCCGCGAATTCCGGCCCGCGCCATCGACCGCGGATGGCAGTGATGTCGGCGCGATCACCACGGGTCCCGACGGAAGAATCTGGTTCGTCCAGCCGCACCTCGACCGGATCGGGAGCGTGAGCGTCAACACGCCGTTCACCGGCATCGCCATGTATCGACGGACGACCGGAGAGTGGCTCATCCTCGAGCCCACCGGCCAGGTTCGCGTGGCGGTCTGGGGGTGCCCGACGTGCGGCGACGTCCCCGTCGCCCGCGACTACGACGGCGACGGGATCGCCGACCTCGCGGTCTATCGCCCGGCCACCGCGGAGTGGTTCATCTTCCGCTCGTC
This sequence comes from Candidatus Acidiferrum sp., assembly GCA_035317605.1. Taxonomy (GTDB): domain Bacteria; phylum Methylomirabilota; class Methylomirabilia; order Rokubacteriales; family CSP1-6; genus DATHGT01. The sequence continues at coordinate 9,467 of DATHGT010000142.1, forward strand.
GGACGGCGGGGTCACTCACGTGACCTTTGGGGGAGGCACGGGTGACACCGCGGTGCCCGCGGACTACGACGGCGACGGCAAGGCGGACATCGCGGTGTATCGGGCCGGCACCGGCGAGTGGTTCGTCCTCCGCTCGACGGACGGCGGGCTCACCCAGGTCCAGTTCGGCTGCAGCTCTTGCGGCGACGTGCCCGTCCCGGCCGTATACTGACGCCACCTGCCATTGACGGTCCGGTCGCCGCCGTCGTAGAAGGGCCGGCGACCGGAAGGAGGCGGCGATGTCGTCACGCTCCGCGATCGCAATCGTCCAGGGCGTCACCGTCCTGCTCTTCGTGCTCCTTGCGCTGACGGCCCTGACGGCCGCAGCGGTGCCGGCCAAGGTCGCCGTCTTCCGGGTCCCGACCGCAGAATGGTTCATCCTCGATCCGGTCAACGGACCCCGAGTCGAGCTCTGGGGTTGCGGCGGCTGTGGAAATCACTTCCCGGTCCCGGGCGACTACGATGGCAACGGCGTCGATGGCGTGGCCGTCGCCATCGTGGGGCCTCCCGCCGATCCGGAGCTGTCCCCGAACGTGCGCTTCGTCCCCCTGCCCCAGACGGCCGCCGAGGGGCGTGTCTCGTGCGTCACCTGTGTCCTGGTCCCCCACGATTACGACGGGGACGGCAAGACCGAATTCGCCGTCTACGATGGGACGACGGGGCAGTGGGACATTCGTTCGGCGGTGCCCGGCGGGAAGGGACCGGAGGTCCGCGTCCCCTTCGGCTGTCCCGGCTGTGGCGACGTGCCGGTGCCGGGCCGCTTCGCCAACCTCGCGGGGTTAGCGCCGTTCTTCCAGAGTGTTCCCATCGCCGGCAGGCCGGCCGGCATCACCACCGGTCCCGACGGCAACGTGTGGTTCACCGTGCTCGTGGGAAGTCGCATCGGTCGCGTGACGTCCTCCGGAACCCTCACCGAATTTCCGCTCGGCGCCAATACCGGTCCCCTGGGCATCACGGCCGGCCCCGACGGCAATCTGTGGTTCACCGAACGAGACGCCAATCGGATCGGCCGCATCACGCCCGCGGGAGTGATCACCGAGTTCGCGCTGCCCAACGCCGGCAGTCAGCCCTTCGGTATCACGAGCGGTCCCGACGGGAACCTGTGGTTCACCGAACGGAACGGCAACCGGATCGGCCGCATCACCCCGGCCGGAGCGATCGCCGAATTCCCCCTGCCCAACCCCGGCAGCGTGCCCGTCGGGATCACGACCGGTCCCGATGGGAACCTGTGGTTCGCCGAACAGGCCGGTCTGCGGATCGGCCGGATCACCCCGAGCGGGGTCATCACCGAATTTCCCGCCGGATCCTCAGGCTCGCCGCTCAACATCACGGCCGCGCCCGACGGCAACCTGTGGTTCACGAGATTCGGTGGCCCGAGCATTGGCAGGATCACGCCGGCCGGCGTCGTCCAGAACTTCGTCCTGTCGTCGGTCGCGTTCCCCGCCACCACCACCGCACTGACCGTCGGCCCCGACGGGATGCTGTGGGTCAGCGGCTACTTCTCGCCGCCGACCATCCCGGTGTCCCCAATCGTGTGGCGCGTCAACCTGTCGGGTCAGGTCCTGCTCGAATTCAAACCCAGTCCTGACGGTGTCCCGACCGGGAACACCGACGCCGTCACGACGGGCCCCGACGGCCGGATCTGGCTCGCCGACCCGTACGTCGGGCAGGTCAGCGCCCTCAGCACCACGTCGCCCTTCGCCAGCATCGCGGTGTATCGCACGACGACCGGGCAGTGGTTCATCGGGCAGCCGGACGGCACCACACGGGTGGTGAGCTGGGGATGCCCGCCGTGTGGGGACGTGCCGGTGCTGCGCGACTACGACGGCGACGGGATCGACGACATCGCGGTCTTCCGGCAGAGCACCGGCGAGTGGTTCATCCTCCGCTCGTCGGACGGCGGGCTCATCCACGTGAGCTGGGGCGCGCCGTCCGGCGACGTGCCGGTCCCGCGCGACTACGACGGCGACGGCAAGGCGGACATCGCGATCTACCGCACGGCGACCAGCGAGTGGTTCATCCTCCGCTCGTCGGACGGCGCGACCGCGCGCGTTCAGTGGGGGTGCGGCAGTTGCGGCGACGTGCCCGTTCCGGCAAAGTACTAGCCCACAGGAGGGCCGACATGGGTGAGATTCTCGGAATCGGGACGACGCACTATCCGCCAGGACTCGTGCCGGAACATCTCAAGCCGTGGCCGCTGGCCCGGATGCTCCACAGCGACCCGCGCATCCCCGAGCGCATGCGCGATCCCCGCAACTGGCCGGAGCCCATGCGCGCGGAGTGGGGCGACGACGAGGGCATCGCGTCGTTCAAGGCTCACCGCGAGCGCGTGTTCAGCGCTTTCCGCGCCCAGCGCGAGGAGATCGAGGCGTTCAAGCCCGACCTCATCGTCATGTGGGGCGACGATCAGTACGAGAATTTCCAGGAAGACGTCATCCCGCCCTTCTGCGTGCTGGCCTACGACACGCTCGCCTTCCAGCCGTTCAAGCGGCTGGGCAAGCGGCCCAACATCTGGGGCGAGCCCAACGACAAGGTCTTCACGTGGCCGGGGCACGCCCGAGCCGGACGGCAGCTTGCGACCGGCTTGCTCGAGGCCGGCATCGACGTGGCCTATGCCTACCGGCCCCTGCACGGCGACGGGGTGGCCCACGCGTTCGCCAACACGCTGCTCTATCTCGACCTGGATCGAAAGGGATTCCCGTATCCGATCCTGCCCATCACCGTGAATTGCTACGGCCGCGACGTGGTCCGCTCGCAGGGCGGGGGCTCGCGGTTCGGCGAGGAGGCCGATCCCCCTGCGCCCTCGCCGCGCCGCTGCTTCGAGCTGGGACGCGCGACTGCGAAGTTCTTCCGCGAGAGTCCGTGGCGCGTGGTCCTGATGGCCTCTTCGAGCTGGTCGCACGCGTTCCTCACCGAGAAGAACCACTGGATCTATCCCGACCTCGAGGCCGATCGCGCGCTTCTCGGGCAGCTCCAGGCCGGCGACTACGAAGCGTGGCGCGACGTGCCGCTGTCCCAGCTCGAAGCCTCGGGCCAGCACGAAGTCCTGAACTGGATGTGCCTGGCCGGAGCCATGTCCGAGCTCGGCGCCAAGATGGAGCTGGTCGACTGGGTGGAGACGTGGATCTTCAACGCGCCCAAGTGCCTGGCGGTTTTCAGATCATGAGGGGGGCGAGACGCCCCCCTCAAACTCCCCCGCTCGCGTGACGAGTTCCCGCGAGCGTACGGCGCACGGGTAGACGAGGGCATCCCAAGATGAAAGCCGTCTACATCGCCGAGCCCGGCGGTCCGGAGAAGCTGATCTTCGGGGACCGTCCCGATCCTCACGCCGGGGCCGGCGAGGTCGTCGTGCGCGTGAGGGCGAGCGCCCTCAACCACGCGGACCTCGGCATTCGCTCCGGCCGCTCGGCCGCCGGCGCCCTGCCGCGGATTCTCGGACTCGACATGGCCGGCGAGATCGCGAGCCTCGGACCCGGCGTGACCGGCTTCACGGTCGGCGACCGGGTCACCGTGGAGAATCGCGTGAAGTGCGGCACCTGCACGCCGTGTGTGCTCGGCCGCGACGAGTACTGCGAGCGACAGAAGCGGCTGGGCGGCGAGCTGGACGGCGGCCACGCCCAGTACTGCGTGGTCCCCGCCGCCAATCTCCAGCGCATTCCCGACTGGATGGAGTTCGACGAGGCGGCCACGCTACCGCTGGCCGGCCACACCGCGTGGCACTGTCTCGTCGAGCGCGTGCAGCTCCAGCCCTGGGAGGACGTGCTGATCCACGCCGTCGGCAGCGGCGTGGGCAGCTTCGGCCTGTCGATCGCCAAGGGCATCGGCGCCCGCGCGATCGTCACCGCGGGCAGCGACTGGAAGCTCCAGAAGGCCAAGGAGCTCGGCGCCGACGGCGTCATCAACTACACGACCACGCCGAAGTTCGCCTCCGCGGTGAAGGAGATGACGGGCGGGCGCGGCGTGGACGTGGTGTTCGACTGCGTGGGCGCGCCCGTGTGGGACGAGAGCTGCGCCAGCCTCAAGCCCGGCGGCCGCCTGGTCATCACCGGCACCACCGCGGGGAGCCAGATCCCCTTCAACCTTTCGGTGCTCCAGGGCCGTCCCCTCACGCTGATGGGCAGCGGCGCCCGCAGCCGCCGCAGCTTCGCCGCCATGCTCCACATGGTCCACTACGGCCGCCTGCGCGGCGTGGTCGGCCAGACCTTCGACCTCGCCGACACCGCTCGGGCCCACCAGGTCATGACCGGCCGCGACTTCTTCGGCAAGCTGGTGCTGCGGGTCCCCTAGCTCGCGGGAGGGAACGCCCGATGCCGCACGCCACGAAGCTGACCCTCATCGCGACGCTGCTGGCGAGCTCCCTGCTCATCGTGTCCGCGGCCCGCGGCGTGGCTGCCGCTCAGCTGCCGTCGATGACGGTCATCGCGACCGACGAACAGCTCGGCATCCGGCTCCACGCCGTCCCGATCGGCTACTCCCTCTCCATGGAAGCTCTCCTGTCGTTCGAAGACATCGTCTTCTACGACGGATCGAGCGCCCTGCCGGTCGTACAGTACGACGTGTACGTCGGGGTCATGCTTCCCGACGGTCGGTTCGCGTCCTGGACGGGCGATCCCCATGCGGCAACTCTCGTCACGGGTACGGCGCCCGTGCCGATCCTCGCCGGCATTCTCCCCACGACCGCGCCGCAATTCTTCCGGCGGTATCAGGGCTTCACCGCCGCCGATCCTCAGGGCTGGCACGTGCTCTACGGCCTCGCCGTACGCGCCGGCGCCAACCCCCTCGACCCGCGCGAGTGGGCCGGCTGGAACGCTGCGGTGTTCTTCCCCATTCTCATCCTTCCTCAGACTCAACAAGAATCGGCCGAACGGTGGAGGGAATAGCCATGACAATGGTTCGCGCTCGGGCGGCGACGCTCGCGTTCGTGACGTGCGTGGCGGCGACCTCGTGGCTCCTGCCCGTGACGGCGAGCGCGGCGATTCCGCTGCAGTCGTTCGTCACGGTCACGGCCGGCAATGGCTTCGTGCCCTCGATTCACACGGCACCCCTCGGGCCCTTCACGGTCATGGAGGTGGCGGTCGAGTTCGCCAGTTTCGGATTTCTCGACGTCCCGAACGCGGACTCGGTTTTCGCCGTCGACGTCTACGTGGGCATGATCCTACCCGACGGCCGGTTCGTGTCCTGGGTCGGCGATCCCTTCGGCTCGAGCTTCGTCACCGGGCCGGCGCCCGCCCCGCTGTTCGTCGGCGTCGTTCCCTCAGTCGGGAACCACCACGCCTATCGATGGCTCACACTGACCACGCCGGGCTGGTGCGTCCTCTATGGTCTCGTGGTACGCGCTGGCGCGAACCCGCTGGACCCGCGAGAATGGGCCGGGTGGAACCCGGCCGCGTTCTACCCGCTCCTCGTCGTCCCGAAGTGACTACTTCCCCTTTCGCTTGAGGTCTTCGTAGGCGTGGCCGGCGATGAACCGAGTGGAATCGTCACCCTACATTCTTCGTCCGGATCAACAGCCAACGGACATCATCAAGAATGCCCGCCCACTGCGTTGAATGATTCACCAGAACAGTAGTTGGTAGGAGGGACAAACACATGGCCATCGGACCCGTACAAGCCCTGAAGGTTGGACTGATCGCCTGGTTCGTGACGAGTTCGTTGTTGTTGTCCGTCGGGACGAGCGCCGGCACGAGCGTTGGGGGCATATCACCCCAGATCAGCATCGCGGCAAGCGATGCCCGGCTGCTCATCGCCAACTACACGACCGCCGGATCCGTGCTCTTCCTCGACGTGATGGTTCTTGCGCAGGACGCCACGCCCTTCAGCAGCGACGTGTACGTGGGCATCCTCTCGCCCGACGGCCACTCAACCTCGTTGCTGGTCGACCAGGCGCCTCCGTTCTTCAATGTCGTGCCGGCCCTCGTCACCGGCCCACCCGTCCCCTTGCTGGCGAACGTCGTCCTCGACAAAGACACCGGAGGCCGCCTGGTGATTCCGAACTTCGCGGCGGGGGGGCCGCAAGGCTGGTATGTGATCTACGGCCTCATCGTGGGGGCCGGCCGAGATCCTGGCGACCCCAAGCAGTGGGCCAGCTCGTCCTTCTTTCCGATCCTCGTGACTCCTCGGCCTACTTCCCCTTGAGCTTGAGGTCTTCGTAGGGGGCCGAGTAGGCGTGGCCGGCGATGAGGCCGAGGCCGGATTCTTCCACGCGGGGGCCGACGCCGTTGATGAAGCCGAGCTCCCAGATGGGCGCGTACATGACCTTGTCGTGGACGAGCTGCTGGATCCGGTGCAGCGTGGCCTCGCGGCGCTTGCGGTCGACCTCGCTGGCCTGCTCGCGGAAGAGCCCGTCGATGTCGGGGTAGCCGCCGTACGAGAAGGCGCCCCCGGTCACCACGAACGACTCGAGCCGGGTGGCCGCGCTGCCGAAGGCGCCGCTGGAGGCCTGGATGACGTTCTTGAGCTTCTTCTCCCGATGCTGGGCGAAGAAGGCGGCCCGCTCGAGGGGACGCAGGTGCACGCGGATGCCCACCACCTTCAGGTAGTTGACGACCGCCTCCGCGAGGTTCGAGTAGGTCGAGTCGCAGGACAGCTCGCCGGCATCGAAGCCGTTGGGATAGCCGGCCTCGGCCAGGAGCTGCTTGGCCCGCGCGGGGTCGTACGCGGTGAGCGGCAGCGGCTTGTAGAACTCGAAGCTCGACGGGATGATGCTGCCGGTGATCTTCGAGAAGCCCAGCGTCTCGGCCTGGTTGATGGCGTTCTTGTCCATGGCGTGATTGGCGGCCAGGCGCACGCGCCGGTCGTGCCACGGCGACTTCGGATCCCACTGGTCGACGAAGGCCAGCCAGAACGTGCCCTGGATCACCGCGGGCTTCAGCGAGAGCCCGGGCGTCCGGCGAAGCTCCTCGGCCAGCGCGCCGCGGATCGAATAGACGATGTCGGCCTCCCCGCGCTTGAGCATGGCCAGCCGCGTGGACTCGTCGGGCGCGACCTTGAACACCAGCCGCTTGACGCTCGGGGCCTTGCGCCAGTACCCCTCGAAGGCCTCGACCACCAGCTCGACTCCCGGATTGAACGAGACGAACTTGTAGGGGCCGGCGCCCACCGGGGCCTTCAGGAACCCCTCGTCGCCGACCTTCTCCACGTACTTCTTGGGCACGATCCAGCCGGCGCCGGTGGCCGGGGTGGCGTAGAAGGTCAGGAAGTCCGGCCACGCCTCCTTCAGACGGAAGCGCACGCGCAGCGGGTCGACGACCTCCACCGCAGCCACCCGCTGCTTGAGCACCGACGCGGACGCGCCCTTGTAGCGCTCGAACGAGAACTTCACGTCGTCGGCGTGGAGCACGTCGCCGTTGTGGAACCGCACGTTCTTTCGGAGGACGAATTCGTAGACGAGACCGTCCTTCGACACCGTCCACGACTCGGCCAGGCCCGGCGCCATCGGGTTACCGGGCATCGGCTTGGCCACCGCGTCGTGGAGCGCGTAGAGCGTGAGGAACGGCGTGATCATGGCCGGGGTGTCGGCGGGATCGAGCCACGTCGGCGCTAGCGAGAAGTGCACGCCCCACGTGAGCTGGCCTTCGGGCGCGGCGGCGGAGCCGCCGACGGAGCACAGCACGAGCAGCAACGCGACGACGAGCGAGCGGATCATAGAGTCTCCCTCACGGAGTCTTGAGCTTCATGTCTTCGTAGGCCGGGTAGGGATTGAGGTGCATGGTGTCCATCGCGGGATCGGCGAGCCGCGGCCCGACGCCCCGGAGTCCGCGCAGGTCCATGATCGGCGCGAACATCGCCCGGTCGATGGTGAGCTGCTGGATGCGATGGAGGAGGGCCTCGCGCCGGGTGACGTCGCGCTCGCGCGCCTGCTGCTGGAAGAGGTCGTCGATGTCCGGGTAGCCGCCATAGGCGTAGCTGCCCTTGGAATACATGAACGCCTCGACCCGGCTGGCCGCGTTGCCCGAGTTCCCCGACGCGACCAGGAACAACCCGCGCAGCTTCTTCTCCTGCCAGGCGGCGTAGAACGCCGCGCGCTCCATGGTGCGGATCTTCACGCGGATGCCGACGGTCTTCATGTAGTTCATCGACGTCTCCGCCACCACGTAGAACGGCGGGATCGGCACGAACTCGCCGGCGTCGAGGCCGTTGGGATACCCGGCTTCGGCCAGGAGCTTCTTGGCCTTCTCGGGGTCGTAAGCCGGCGGCTGGGTCTGCAGCGCGAAGTCCATCACGCGCGGGACGATCACCCCGGCCGGCGGGCAGAACCCGAGGCACGCCGCCTCGTTGATGGCGTGGCGGTCGAGCGCGTGGTTGACGGCGAGGCGCAGCCGCTTGTCGTGCCACGGCGACTTCGGGTCCCACTGGTCGGCGAACTCGATCCAGAACATCGACGCGTGCTTCGAAGGAATCAGCCGCAGGCGCGGATCGCGCTTGACGTTCATGGCGTCCTCGCCGTCGAGGCCGAGGGCGATGTCCGCCTCGCCGTTCTTCAGCATGGCCACCCGCGTGGTGGTCTCGGGCACGCTCTTCATGACCAGCCGCTTGACGTTCGGCACCTTGCGCCAGTACCCGGTGAAGGCCTCCAGCACGACCTCCACGCCGGGCTTGTGGCTCACGAAGCGGTAGGGGCCGGCCCCGATCGGATGCTTCTTGAAGCCCTCGTCGCCCACCTGCTGCATGTAGCGCTTGGGGACGACGAGCCCGGCCGCCGACGCGGTGGTGCCGTAGAAGGTCATGAAGTCCGGCCACGGATCCTTCAGGTGAAAGCGCACGGTCAGGGGATCGACGATCTCGACCTTCTGCACGCGCTCCTGGAGCAGCTTGGCGCCGGCGCCCTTGTAGCGCTCGAAGCTCCACTTCACGTCGTCCGCGGTGACGGCGTCGCCGTTGTGGAACTTGAGGTCGCGCCGCAGCTGGAACTCGTACTGGCGACCGTCCGGGCTCTCTTTCCAGGACTCGGCCAGGCTGTTGCCGACCTTCTGGCCGGGCAGCGGGCGGACCAAGGCGTCGTGGATCGCGTACATCATGCCGAAGGGGGTGATCTGGGCGGGCGCGGTCGACGGGTCGAACCAGCTCGGCGAGATCGTGACGTGCCAGGCCATGACGACCTCGCCCGACGGCGCGGCCTGTCCGGCGGCGCGGGCCACCAAACCCAGGGTCAAGGCGACAACGATGAACGCGGATGCCAATCCACGGAGTCGATCCATGCTCGCCTCCACGGGCCGGTCAGGTTGAAGTGGTGGGACTCTGCTCTCGTGCGAATCGCTTGTCAATCGCGCCCGGCTCGTGGTTGACTTGCGCCCAGGAGGAGACGTCAATGGGACAGATCCTTGGCCTCGGCATCACCCACTATCCCCCGCTCTCCTACAAGGGCAACATGGCCGGCCGCATCAAGATGCTGCTCGCCGATCCGATGCTGCCGGAGACGCTGCGGTCGCCCGACGGCTGGAACCCGACGATGCGGGCCCAGTGGAGCACCGACGAAGGGGCGGCCCACTCCGACCAGCACCGCAACGACCTGATCCACCAGTTCCGCAAGGCCCGCGCCGAGCTGGACGCGTTCAAGCCGGACTGGGTGCTGTTCTGGGGCGACGATCAGTACGAGAACTTCCGCGACGACTGCGTGCCGCCCTTTTCCGTGCTGGCCTATGATTCCGTCGACGTGCAGCCCTGGAAGGGACATCGCGGCGAGAACTGGTGGGACGAGCCGCGCGACAAGACCTTCACGGTCACCGGCCACCCGTCCGGCGCCAAGTATCTGGCGTCCGGCCTGCTCGAGCAGGGCGTCGACGTGGCCTACGCCTACAAGCCCCTGCACCATCCGCTCGGCCACGCGTTCATGAACTCGGTCATGTACATGGACATCGACCGCAAGGGCTTCGCGTATCCGGTCGTGCCGTTCAGCGTGAACGCCTACGGCCGCTGGTTAGTCGGCGCTCACGGCGCGCCGCTGACGCCGTCGCAAGCCTCGAAGCTCGACCAGAACGACCTCGATCCGCCCGGGCCGCAGCCCTGGCGGTGCTTCCAGGTCGGCGCCGCGATCGCCCGGACCCTCGCCGCCAGCCCGTGGCGCGTGGCCGTCATCGCCTCGTCGAGCTGGAGTCACTCGTTCCTGGTCGCCAAGCACGCGCTGATGTTCCCGGACGTCGAATCGGACAAGCGCTACTACGAGGCCCTGCGCGACGGCGACTGGGCGACCTGGCGCAACACGTCCATCCAGGAAGCGGAGGACCGCGGCCATCACGAACTGCTGAACTGGTTCTGCCTGGCCGGGGCGATGTCCGAGCTCGGCCGCAAGCCCGATGAATCGGTGTTCCTCGAGTCGTGGATCACCAACTCCGACAAGGTCTTCGCGGTCTTCCGCCCATGAGGGAGGTGTCGATGAAGGTCCTGGCCGCAGCGCTGGTGGCGGTGCTCGCGTGCGGCGCCGTGTCGGTGTCCGCGCAGGAGGCCGGCAAGAAGTTCGGCGACGCCAAGTTCCTGACGTTCGAGGGGACGCAGAAGTGGCCGACGGGCGACCGAGCCCAGATCATCTCGGACTTTTCGGTGCCGATCTATCTCGGCCTGCCCAACAAGCCGTACAAGGTGCTCGGCCGCGTCTACGACGACCGCACCACCGGAATCGGCGTGGTCGGCCGGGCCTTCTCGGAGGGCCTCTTCTCCGAGAAGGACCGCCAGCGCGACGTCGCCGACCAGGCCAAGTACCGGGGCGGCGACGCCGTGCTCGTCACCAGCGACGAGCGCATCATCAACGCGCTCGGTCTCAGCAAAGACGAGCTGTCCAAGACCACGCCCCTGTTCCAGCACCGCGACAGCGCCACGCTGGTGATCAAATTCGAGTAATCGTCAGCGTTCCAGCATGCTGACTCGGCGGAGCTCGGGGAAGAAATAGGTCCAGACGACGGCAACGATGATGGTGCCGAGGCCGCCGATCAGCACGGCGGGGACGACGCCGAAGAGCGTGGCGGCGAGGCCGGACTCGAACTCTCCGAGCTGGTTCGACGTCCCGGTGAAGAGCGAGTGCACCGCGCTCACGCGCCCACGCATGGCGTCCGGGGTGCGGAGCTGGACGAGCGACGCGCGGATGACCACGCTGACCACGTCTGAGGCGCCGAGGACGGCCAGCGCGAGCAACGACAGCGCCAGGTGCGTCGAGGCGCCGAACACGACGGTCGCCGCGCCGAAGACCACGACCGCGCGCAGCATGACCCGGCCGACCTGCCGATCGATCGGATAGCGCGCGAGCACGATCGAGGTCGCCAGCGCGCCGACCGCCGGCGCCGAGCGGAGCAGCCCGAGGCCCCACGGTCCCGTGTGGAGCACGTCGCGGGCGTAGATCGGCAACAGCGCGGTCGCTCCGCCGAACAGAACCGCGAAGAGGTCGAGCGACATCATCCCGAGCAGCAGCCGGCTGTTGCGGATGTAGAGGATCCCCGAGAGGAACGAGTCCAGCGTCAACTCCTCGCGGTCGCGCTGGACGTTCGGCGCGCGGATGAAGGCGGCCAGCAGGGCCGCGATCAGGAACAGCGACGCGACGGCGAGATACACGACCTCGGCGCCGAGCACGTAGAGCACGCCGCCGAGCGCGGGAGACACGATGCGCGCGGCCTGGGTCGCCGAGACCGACCAGGCCATCGCGGCAGGCACCAGCGGCCGCGCCACCAGGCTCGCGACCAGCGCCGTCGTGGCCGGCGACTCGAACGTGCGCGCCGCGCCCACCACCGCCACCAGCGCGAGGATGCGTCCGGCCGTCAACTCGCCGCCCAGCGTGCCGACGGCCAGGGTCGCCGCCGCGATGGCCGAGGCCACACGGCACAGCGCGACGATCACGCGCCGGTCGTATCGATCGGCGGTCTGGCCCAC
>DATHGT010000143.1:0-14010 GCA_035317605.1 Candidatus Acidiferrum sp.
GGCGTCCAGCCTTCGGCGTGGTGGATGCGCATGATCGGGCGCATGTGGCCGAAGAGCATGATCTCCTTGCCGCGGACGCCGAACACCTGGCCCGTCACGTCCTTGGCCGCTTCGGAGGCCAGGAACGCGGCCACCGGCGCGATGTGGGCGGGCGAGAGCTTCTTGATCTTCTCCACTCGCGCCTTCTGAGCCTCGGTCTCGGTGGGGATGGTCCCGATCATCCGCGTCCACGCGAAGGGCGAGATGCAGTTGGCGGTGACGTTGTAGCGCGCCATGTCCAGCGCGGTGACCTTCATGAGCCCCACGATGCCGAGCTTCGCCGCGGCGTAGTTGGCCTGTCCCACGTTGCCGACGAGGCCGGAGGTCGATGTCATGTAGATGACGCGGCCCGAGCGCTGCTCCCGCATGTGGGGAGCGGCCGCCCGCGTGACCGCGAACGACCCCTTGAGATGGGTGTCGATGACCGCGTCCCATTCCTCCTCGCTCATGTTGAAGATCATCCGGTCGCGCAGGATGCCCGCGTTGTTGACCACGACGTCGATGCGGCCGAAGGCGTCCAGCGCGGACTGCACGATGCGCTGGCCCCCGGCCATCGACGCGACGGAATCATAGTTAGCCACCGCTTCCTGGCCGCCCTGGCGGATCTCCGCCACCACGTCGTCGGCGGGCGTCTTCTCTCCGCCCTGCCCGGCCGCGGTCCCGCCGTAGTCGTTGACCACGACGCGAGCCCCGAGCCGGGCCATGAGCATCGCGATCTCCCGCCCGATCCCCCGCCCCGCGCCCGTCACGACCGCCACCTTGCCCTTCAGCATCCTGTTCCTCCAATCGCCCGATGCGAAACGCGCGTCACGATATCACAGCGGAGGCGACGGCTACGCGCGGCGGCGAGTCTCCATCGCGGCGACGTAGCAGGCGCCGAAGACGAAGACCACGCAGGTGTAGTAGACGAACATCACGAAGGCCACGAGGACGGCGAGCGGGCCGTAGAGCTGGCCGTAGACCGCGACGTTCCTGACGTAGACCCTGAAGACCCGCTTGGCGATCTCCCAGAGCACGCTGGCGAGCACGGCGCCGGCCAGGGCCGCGCCCGGGCGAATGCGGCGGCGCGGCAGGTAGCGATAGCCGAAGTACAGCATCAGGGTCGAGACCGCGAGGCTGAACCCGACCCAGCCTAAACCGATCCACTGCCGCGAGACGCGCACGGGCTCGAGCAGAAGCGTCAGGACCCACTCCATCACGGAGTTGGCCACCGTGCCCACGAACAGGAACACGCTCAGCAGCACCACCATCACCGCGTCGCGGGCGAAGTTACCCAGGAAGCTGCCGGCGCGGACGCCGAGCACGCGGTGCATGACCAGCCGGGCCGTGCCGAAGAGCTGGCTCGTGAAGACGATTATGCTGACGGTGCCGAGGAGTCCCGAGATCCGCCGGGTCTCCACGATGGCCAGCAGCGCCCGCGAGATCTCCCGGCGATAGACCGGGAAGTTGCGCGCGAGCTGATTCACGACCTGTTGGGCCGCCTCCTCGCCCGAGAGCACGAACCCCACCATGGACACGCCCAGCAGCACGAAGGGGATCAGGCAGAGCAGGAACGAGAACGCGAGCCCCGAGGCCAAGAATAGGCCGTCGGCCGCGTAGAACCGCGCGACGGCCGTTCGGAGCGCCCGGATCATCTAGTGAATTACGCCAGTCCTCGGACGAGGCCGCCGTCGACGAGGAGGGCGACGCCGGTGACGTAGGAGGCGCGCTCCGAGGCGAGGAAGACCACGACGTTGGCGAATTCCTCGGGCGTGCCCACGCGGCCGAGTGGAACGTCGACGCCGGCCTGCCGCAAGTACTCGTCGGTCGGCAGGCCGGCCTGACGAGCGCCGCCGAGCAGCCGGTCGGTGAGGATGCGTCCGGGGCACACGGTGTTGACGAGGATGTTGTCGCGTCCGAGGTCGCTGGCCAGCGTCTTCATGAGACCGGCCGTCCCCGGCCGCACCGCGTTCGAGAGGTCGAGGCCCGGGATCGGCTGCTTGACCGAGCTGGACTGGATCGTGACGATGCGTCCCCACCGTCGCTGGCGCATGTCCGGCAGCACCTCACGGATCAGCCGGACCACCGACAGCAGCGAGACCTCGAACGCGCCGTACCACTGCTCGTCGGCCAGCTCGTCGAAGACCCCGCGCGGCGGCCCGCCCGCGTTGGCCACCAGGACGTCGATGCCGCCGAACGCGTCACGCGCCCGCGCCACCAGCGTCTTCACGTCATCCGCGCGGGTGACGTCGGCCGGCACCGCGAGGACGTCGCGCCCCGTGCGCGCGCGCACGTCGTCGGCCGCGGCGGTGAGATCGCGCTCGGTGCGCGCGCACATCACCACCCGCGCGCCCTCGGCGGCGAGCCCGAGCGCGCACGCCTTGCCCATCCCCTTGCTCGACGCGGTCACGAGCGCGGTCTTGCCCTCGAGCCCAAGGTCCATGGATCGCTCCATTTTCATAAACTCGCCTCGGATGGCGGGGCCCCAGCCCCGCGACATCCTGCGGCTCGCACTGCCACGTAGTGGCCCGAGCATACAACGGGCACGCGGTATAGAATCGCCGCGTGGAACTCCCGTCCCACGTGCCGGAGGAAGCGGGCCAGCGCTTCGAGCGCGCCTACAGCGCGCAGATGAGCGGCCGGCTCGAAGAGGCCATCGATCTCTACAAGGAATCGCTCTCGATCTGCCCGACCGCCGAGGCCCACACGTTCCTCGGCTGGGTCTACAGCATGCAGCGCCGCTACGAGGACGCGATCGCGGAGTGCCACTGCGCGATCGACGTGGATCCCGACTTCGGCAACCCGTACAACGACATCGGCGCGTACCTGATCGAGCTGGGCCGACTCGACGAGGCCGTCACCTGGCTGGAGCGGGCCAAGCACGCGGTGCGCTACGAGCCGCGCCACTTCCCTCACGTCAACCTCGGCCGCATCCACGTCATGCGCCACGACATCAACGCCGCGGTCCGCGAGCTGCGCGCGGCCGTGGCCATCGAGCCCGCCGCGACGTCCACCCGTCGAGAGCTTCACCGGCTCCTGGGTCTGCTGAACTGAGTCCGCTCGATCTCCCCGAGGCGCCGCTCGTGTTCGGCTGGGAGCGGTGTCCCGGGCTCGTCGCGGCCGCGCTCGGTCCTCGCGGCGACACCATGCGGCTCTATCGCCGCGTCGCCGGCGCGGTGGTCGCGGAGAGCGTGCCGTTCACGCCGTTCCTGCTCGCCGGAGACGCCGGTCTGGTGGACGGCGCCGAGGGTATCGTGGACACGACCAGGCTGGACGGCACCGCGGCGTTCCGGTGGTTCGTGAAATTCCGGAGCTGGAGCGACGCCCTCGCCGCGCGCGACCGCTGTCGCGAGCGCTCGGGGCTGGCGCCGAGCGCGCCGGGCGCGCCGTACCGGTTCCTCGGCGATTCCGTCCAGCAGTTCCTGCTCCTCACCGGACGCACGTCGTTCGCGGGGCTCGCCTTCGACGACCTGCACCGGCTCGCCCTCGACATCGAGGTCGTGACCACCG
The DNA here is from genome assembly GCA_035317605.1 of Candidatus Acidiferrum sp. GTDB lineage: Bacteria > Methylomirabilota > Methylomirabilia > Rokubacteriales > CSP1-6 > DATHGT01. The sequence continues at coordinate 3,529 of DATHGT010000143.1, forward strand.
ACGGCTTCGAGTTTCCGAGCGCGGCGCGTCCCGACGACCGGATCGTCGCGGTCGCGCTGGCCGACAACCGCGGCTTCAGCCACGTGATCCGGGGCGATCGTCTCGACGAGCGCGGCCTGCTCCAGGAGCTGGTGAGGATCGTGGGCGAGCGCGACCCCGACGTGATCGAGGGTCACAACATCTTCCGCTTCGACCTCGAGTACCTGGAGGCGCGCGCCCGCCGGCACGGGGTCACGCTGGCCTTGGGCCGCGAGGGCGCGGCGCTGCGCGGCTGGCCCTCGCGCCTTCAGGTCGCCGAGCGGAGCATCGGCTATCGGCGCTACGAGGCGCCCGGGCGTCACGTCATCGACACGTGGATGCTGGCCCAGCTGCACGACGTCGGCACCCGCGACCTGCCCGGCTACGGCCTCAAGCAGATCGCCCGACACCTCGGCCTCGCCGCCGCCGACCGCACCTACGTCGACGCCTCCTCGATCGCGCGCGAGCTGCGCGAGAATCCCGATCGCCTGATGGCCTACGCCGCCGACGACGTGCTGGAGACGTTGCGAATCGCCGAGGTGTTCGCGCCCCCGTACTTCGCCCAGGCGCGCATCGTGCCGTTCGACTATCAATCGACGGTGCTGCGCGGGGCCGCCGCCAAGATCGACTCGCTGATGCTCAGACAGTCGCTGCACCGCGGACTCGCGGTGCCGGCGCCCGCCGCCGGCACGTCGGTCGGCGGCGGCCACGTGGCGATCCTCCACCAGGGCGTCGGCCGCCCGGTGCTGCACGTCGACGTGACGTCGCTCTACCCGTCGCTGATGCTCGCCCACCGGATCGCTCCGCGCTCCGACGCGCCCGGCATCTTCCTCGAGCTGCTCGGGCGTCTGCGCGAGTTCCGGGTGAGCGCCAAGCGCCTCGCGCAGGACGCCACCGATGCCGTTGACGTCGCGCACTTCGGCGCGCTGCAGCAGTCGTTCAAGATCCTGATCAACGCGTTCTACGGGTACCTCGCGTTCTCCGGGGGGCACTTCAACGACTTCGAGGCCGCCAACCGGGTGACCGCGGAGGGCCGCGCGATCATCGGCCGGATCCTGGAGCGCCTCGACGCGCTGGGGGCGACCGTGCTCGAAGTCGACACCGACGGCGTCTACTTCGTCCCTCCGGCTGACCATCGCTCCCAGGACGACGACAAGCTGCTGGCCGCGCTCGGCGCCGACCTGCCCGAGGAGATCGTCCTCGAGCTCGACGGCCGCTACGCGGCGATGCTGAGCTACAAGGCCAAGACCTACGCGCTGCTCGACGAGAAGGGCCGCGTCACCCTCAAGGGCTCGGGCTTTCGATCGCGCGGGCTCGAACCCCTCCAGCGCCAGGTCATCGAGGAGGTCGTGCGCCTGCTCCTGATCGGGCGCGGCCCTGACGTGAAGCCGGCCATCGATCGGTGGCTGGGAGAGCTGGCCGCCCGTCGGGTGCCCGTGAAGACCCTCGCGCGCACCGAGACCATCCAGGAGACGCTCGCGAGCTATCGCGAGCGTGTGGCCGCGGGCGCCCGCAACCCCTCGGCGGCCTACGAGCTGGCGCTCGCGTCCGGACGCTCCGTGCAGACCGGCGATCAGGTGTCGTACTACGTCGCCGGCCGGGGCGCCAACGTGTCCGTGAACGACCACGCGAAGTTCCTGGTCGCGTGGAGTCCCGAGCGCCCGGACGAGAACGTCGAGTACTACCAGGCGAAGGTCTTCGAGATCTGGGAGCGCTTCCGCCCGTTCGCCGAGTCGGACGGACTGCGCCCGTATCGCGGCGAGCCCGACGCGATCGACGACGCCCAGCTGAGCTTGTTCTGAGGTCAGGAAGAAGGAGACACCGATGCGTGACCGCGGAGTGACACGAAGGCTCGGGGGGGCGGTGGCAATCCTGGTGGCGCTCGGCGTGGGCCTGATCACGTCGGCCGCCCCCGCCGAGGCGCAGGCGCCGGCGCCGAAGAACGTCATCATCATGTTCGCCGACGGGGCGGCGCCCACCCAGTTCGACTTCGGACGCTACTCGAGCCAGGTGCTGCGCCGGCAGCCGTTCGTCACGACCGACGTCGTGCTCCGCCAGGGGGCGATGGGGTTGCTGGTGACGAGCCCCCACGGCGCGTACGTGACCGACTCCGCCGCCGCCGCGTCCGCGATGTCCACCGGCTTCAAGGTCGCCAACGGAGCGGTCTCGATCACCCCCGACGGCAAGTCGCCGCGCACGGTCATGGAGGCGGCGAAGGCGGCGGGCAAGCGCATCGGGCTGGTGACGACGGCCACCGTCTACGATGCGACGCCTGTCGCGTTCGCGGTGCACTCGAAGTCGCGCCGCGACTCGCAGGCGCTGGTCGATCAGCTGCTCGCGCTGGAGCCCGACGTCCTGATGGGCGGCGGCGCCGAGTACTTCCTGCCCGAGGGCGCCGGCGGCAAGCGGAAGGACGGCAAGGACGTGATCGCCGCGTTCCGCGCGCGGGGCTACCAGGTGGCCACCAACCCCGCCGAGCTGGCTGCGGCCCCGGCCGGAAAGCTCCTCGCCCTCTTCAACGACGACGACATGGAGTTCGAAGTCGACCGCGATCCCGCCAAGGAGCCGACGACCGCTGACATGGCGACGGCCGCGCTGAAGGCCCTCGAGCCCAGTCCCAACGGATTCGTGCTGTTGGTCGAGAACGAGAACGTCGACACCGCGGGCCACCACAACGACGCCGCCTCGCTGATGCGTGCGCTGTGGGCGTTCGATGACGCGGTGAAGGTCGCCCTCGATTTCCAGCGCCGCCACCCCGACACGCTGCTGATCGTGACCGGCGATCACGAGACCGGCGGGTTCTCGCCGACCTACGCGCTGAAAGACCTCACCAGCTCCGCGAGCGCCAACCGGTTCTACCCGGGCGACGCCGAGCTGCGGATGCTCGAGCGCATCACGATGTCGTTGATCCGGGTGAAGGAGAAGCTCGGAAAGTCACCGACGGGCGAGGCGCTGGATCAACTGGTCGCGCAGCATTTCCCCGGGTTCCGTCTCGACCCCGATCTGCGCGCGCAGATCCTCGCCGGCAAGACCGACGAGCGAAACTTCACCTATTCGCCGCAGAACGCGCTGGGACGGATGATCGCTCGCCAGACCGGCTACTACTGGGGGACGTCCGGCCACACGCCCGAGCCGGTCCTCGTCGGGGCGATGGGCCCCGGCGCCGACCTCTTCCGCGGCTATCAGGACAACACCGACTTCGCCAGCCATCTTCACCGCTTACTTCAGAACAAGTGACGCGGGGGGCGAGCCCCCCGCCGGGACTATCGGCGCCAGCCCCCGCCGGGTCCGCCGCCGCCGGGCCGTGGGCCACGGCCCCCGCCACCACTGCGGTCACCGCCACCGCCGCTGCGTTGGGGCTGGGGGCGCGCTTCGTCGACGACGAGGTTGCGGTCGCGGAAGAGGCGGCCGTTCAGCATTTCCACGGCTTTGGTCGCTTCTTCCTTCGTCGCCATCTCAACGAACCCGAAGCCGCGCGGTCGTCCGGTGAACTGGTCGGTGATGATACGGACCGTCTCGACGTTGCCGGCCTGCTGGAACAGCTCGCGGAGGTCTTCCTCCGTGGCCTGGAAGGAGAGATTACCGACGAAGAGTTTAGCGGGCATTGCGCGACCCTCCCTGTCCGTCACGCCCTCGGCGTCATAAGGGACACTGCCCTTCCCCGGGATGCTGCGCGAGAGAGTAATGACAGGAGGTAACGCCTGTCAAGCACGGCGATCATAGGTAGACCCCTCTCGTTGCGCCGCCATCCACGGTGACGCAGAGGCCCGTGAGGAACGACGCGCGCGCCGAGACCAGGAACGTCACGAGATCGGCGACGTCCTCGGGCGTGGCGATACGTCCGAGCGCGTACGCTTGCGCGGCCTCGGCGTGTAGATCGTCGACCGATCGGCCCGTCGCCGTCGAGCGCTCCTTGATCATGTCGTCCCAGCGCTCGGTCGCCGTCGCCGCCGGCGACACCGCGGTCACCAGGATCTTTGACGGCGCGCCGAGATCGGCGAGGCCCTTGCTGAAGTTGATCAGCGCGGCGTTGGCGGCGCCTCCGGTCAGATACGCCGGCGTGGGATTGCGGGCGGCGGCGCCCACGATGTTGCAGATGCGCCCGCCACCCTGGGCCTGCATCAGCGGAAACACCGTGCGCGCCATGCGGATGTAGCCGAGCAGCTTCAGCGACCAGTCCTCGCTCCACTGAGCGTCCGGGATCGTGAGGAAGTCGCCGCCTCGGATGGCGCCCGCGTTGTTGATCAAGATGTCGATGCGTCCGAATCGGTTGCGCGTGGCGGTGACGGCCGCCTCCACTCCAGCGAGCGTCGAGAGATCGCCGGGAACGCACAGCGGCTGAGCGCCGGTGGCCTGACGAATCCGCGCGGCCGCGTCGTCGAGATCGCCGGCCTTGCGCGAGCAGAGCGCGACCTGAGCGCCCTCGCGCGCGAGGGCCTGGGCAATCGCCCGCCCGATACCACGGCTCGCTCCCGTCACCAGCGCGACCTTGTCCTTCAGCTCGAGCTCCACGTCGTCCCCCCCGGTGGTTCGCAGAACCACCGTCTCCGGTGGCTCTTCAGATAGTTCGTGGAAATGGCGGCGCCGCGTCGTCCAGTCGCGAGGCCGCGGCGTTCGCGGCGTCGGCGAAGCGGTCCAGTGCGAAGCCCGGCAGCCGGCCCTCGCGGAGGCGCGCGCTGCCGTCGACGAGCAGCGATCGCGCGCCCTCGACGTTGCCGTTGTCCCGATGCTGAAACGCCACCGCGATCTGGATGAGTCCCTGGAGCGCCTGCCGTGCCGCGCCGCCGGCGCGCATCCAGTGCGGCTCGAGCAGCTCGTGGACCTCGAAGTAGAGACCGGCGTCGAAGAGCGCGGCGGCGGCGGCGAGCGCCTCCTCGAGCGACGGCTCCGCCCGCATCGATGGACACGCGGCGAGCGCTTCGCTGGCCCGTCGCGCCCGCGCGCTCACCAGCGCCGCCTGCTCGGCGGACGCTTCGCCCAGCCAGGCGAAATCCTGCGTCTCGAGCTGGCGCCGGACGGCGGGATCGGTGAGCGCGGTCAGGATGGTCTCGGCCAGGCGGTTGCGAAGCCCGAGCGGGGGCGTTCGCATCATGCGATGGGAGGAACCGCCGCCTCCGCCGGCTCGATGGGCGGCGCCGCGCGCTCGGGGAGGCGCCGCTCCACGCGCGTGCCCGCGATGAGGTCGTGGAGGGCCCGCTTGTCTCGGCGCAGTCCCGCCATCAGATAGCCGAGCCCCAGAGTGACGCACGAGGCGAAGTAGGCGAAGAACCGCAGCAGCGCGACGCCCACGGGGACGGGGCCCCCGTCGACGAGCACCACGTGCGCCCGCACGACCAGCTTGCCGATGGTCTGACCCGCGGCCGCGTGCAGGATCGTGACGTAGACCCCGGCGAAGATCAGCGTGAACAGCGTGGTCATCGAGTGCAGGACGGCCGAATCCTCGACGCTCGCGCCCCACAGGCGCCGGGCCGTGAGCTTGAACGTGCCGTCGACCAGCATGAGCACGAGGAGGTCGATCGCGAGCGCGACTGCGCGGACCCAGAACCCCGCCGGACGCGTCTCGGGCATGGCGCGTATACTATCGCCATGATTTCGGTCCGAGACGGCCAAAATCATATCCTCGCGCAGATCGAACGCACCGCCCCTCCCGAGATCGTGGCCATCACCGACGCGCTCGGCCGCGTGACGGTCGACGACCTCCAGGCGCCGTTCGACGTGCCTCCCGCCGACAACTCAGCCGTCGACGGCTACGCGTTCGCGATCGCGGAGGCCGAGGGCGGACGCGCGCTTCGCGTCATCGCGGACCTGCCGGCGGGCTCGGTGTTCGACGGCGCGCTGTCGGCGGGGCAGACCCTCCGCATCATGACCGGCGCGCCGATGCCCGCCGGCGCCGACACCGTGTGTCCCCAGGAGCTCGCCACGCGCACCGGCGACCGCGTGGTGGTCTCGCCCGAGATCGTCAAGGGCGTGAACGTCCGAGCGCGCGGCGAAGACGTCCGTACCGGCACCGTGGTCGTCCCGGCTGGCTCCGTGCTGCGGCCTCAGGAAATCGGCGTGGTGGCCTCGCTCGGGCTGCGCCAGATCGTCGTCTCTCAGCGCCCACGGGTGGCCCTGCTGTCGACCGGTGACGAGGTCGCCGAGCCCGGACGCCCGCGTGCCGACGGGCAGATCTACGACTCCAACCGCTTCACGCTCCAGGGACTGGTCAGCCAGGCCGGCGGCGTCGTCGTCGACCTCGGGATCGTCCCCGACCTGCGTGACGTGCTGCGCGCGCGGCTGCTCGAGGCGGCGGCCATCGCCGACGTCGTGATCACGTCGGGCGGCGTCTCCGTCGGCGTGTACGACCTCGTCAAGGACGTGCTCGGCGAGATCGGCGGCATCGACTTCTGGCAGGTCGCCATGCAGCCCGGGCGCCCGCTGGCCGTCGGCCGCATCGAGGACGCGCACTTCTTCGGGCTGCCCGGCAACCCGGTGGCCTCGATGCTCACGTTCATGCTGTTCGTGCGCCCGGCCCTCTACAAGCTCGCGGGCCGCCGCCAGATCTTCCCCGACGCGTGGGAGGCCTGCGCGGCCGAGCCCATGCGCAAGCGGACGGGCCGGCGCGAGTTCAAGCGCGGCGTCCTCGAGTTCCACGACGGCGCCTGGCACGTGCGCACGACCGGCCCCCAGGGCTCGGGCATTCTCAGCTCGATGGTCGCGGGCAACTGCTTGATCGTGCTCGAGGAAGATCGCGGCGACGTGGCAGCGGGCGAGCGCGTGCTGGTGGAGCCGTTCTGATGGCGACCCTCGGCGTCGAGATCATCGACACGCTCAAGTCACGCGCCCGCGAGCTCTTGCGCGACGCTGCCCGGACGCTGGCTCACCTGAGATACGCCGACCTGCGGGTCGAGGTCGTCGAGGCGCGCTATGCCGGCGCCGAGAACGGCGCCGCCCGCGCGTCGGGCGACCAGAGCACGCTCGGCGTCGGCGTGCGTGTCCTCGCCGGCCAGCGCTCAATCGCTCCGGGCTGGATCGGCCTCACCCTCGGCGCCGCCGACGTCGATCGCCTCGAGCGCTTGATCAGCGAGGCGCTCGAGAGCGCCTACCGCCGCGCCCTCGCCAACGCCGAGATGAAGGCCGACGCGCGCGAGAAGCTCGGCAGCCTCGGCGCCTCGCTCGCCGACACCGTGCTCCATCCCATCGACGTCCGCGAGGACACCGTGCCCGCGGTCTATCGGGTCGACCCACGCACGCTGCCGCTGGCCGAGATGGTCGGCTACGCGATCGACGTGTCCCGGCAGGTCGGCGCGCTCGATCGCCGGCTCCGCTACAACTACGCCGGGGTGGTCACCCAGCTCTCACGCGAGCTGTTCGCGTCGACCGAGGGCGCGCTGATCGATCAGAGCTTCGCCCTCACCCATGGCTACTGCTCGGTGGTCGCGGTCTCCGGCGCGGTGAGCCAGCGGCTCGGCGAGGCCATGGGTCACCAGCGCGGCTGGGAGACGCTGATCGACGGGTCGGACGATCCGCTGATGACGTTTCCCCCATTCGTCGACTTCTCGCTCGCCCTCGCCCGTGACGCGGTCGAGCTGAGCGAGGCGCCCGTCCTGCCCACGTCGGATCGCGAGGTGGTGGTCGTCACCGATCCCCACTACAACACGCTGGTGAGCCACGAGATCATCGGCCACCCGGTCGAGCTGGACCGCGCGGTCAAGATGGAGACCGCGTACGCCGGGCGCTCGTGGCTCCTGCGCGGGCTCGACGATCACCAGGTCGGCAAGCGCGTGGCCTCGCCGCTGGTCACCGCGTACTCCGATCCCGCGCTGCCGGGCTACGGCCACTATCGTTACGACCACGAGGGCACACCGGCGCGCCGGGTCGTCCACATCGAGGACGGGATCTTCCGCGGCTTCATGAACAGCCGGCAGACGGCGGCGGTGTTCGGCGGCCAGCCGAACGGCCACTTCAAGGCCACCGACGCGTCGCTGGTGCCGCTGGTCCGCATGTCGACCACGGTGTTCGCGGGCCATCAGCGCGACCCGCGCGAGCTGCTGGACGAGGTCGAGCGCGGCTACTTCGTCTCGGGCCATCGCATCCCCTCCATCGCCGAGAGCCGCGAGAACTTCCGGATCTCCGCGCGGAAGGTCTACGAGATCGACCACGGCCGGCTCGGGCGTCTCTATCGCGACGGCGGAATCGCCGCCGACTCGCGCGACTTCCTCATGAACGTCGACGCGGTCGGCTCGGACTTCCGCGTCTATCCCATTCCCAACTGCGGCAAGGGGCAACCCATGCAAAGTCGACGGCTCGGAAACGGCGGTCCCACCCTGCGCAGCCGCGCCCGCGTGGTGGGAGGCTGATCGTGCCACGCACGCTGATCCCCGTGATCGCCGCCGGAATCTTGCTGCTCGGCGCCGCCCAGGCCGCGCCGCCCGACTACCCGGTGAACTTCGTCAAGGTGGACGAGCTGAAGGCCAAGATCGACGCCGGGGCCAAGGCCGACGTCATCGACGTCCGCCACTGGGCCGAGTACGAGACCCTGCACATCAAGGGCGCGCGCTCGATGCCGGTGCGGTCGATCACCGAGCGCTCGGGCGAGATCAGCAAGACCGGGCTCGTCGTCTTCTACTGAACCTGTCCCCACGCCCTGGCCCGGGGGGCCAGCAACATCCTCTACGGACTCGGCTGGCGCAACCAGCTCGTGCTCGACGAAGGTCTGCCCGGCTGGCATCAGAAAGGCTACCCCGTCGAAGGCAAGATGCCCTCCGCCCCCGGCAAATCGTGACGACGGCCGCGGAGCTCGCTCGCGCCGCGGTGTCGGCGCTCGCCCAGGTGCTCGCCGCTCCGGGCATTCGAGAAGCGGAGGTGTTCGCCGCCGAGAACGGCGGGCTCTCCACGCGTCTCTGCTACACCTCGCACATCCCCTGCAACGGTGTCGAGGAGCCGAAGTCGACGCGGTCGCGCGGGATCGGCATCCAGGCCGTGTTCGAGAGCGCCGATGGTCCGCTCATCGGCTTCGGCAGCGAGCCGAGCGATCTCGGCCCGAGCGGCGTGGCCCGCGCGCTCGAACGCGCGCGACGCGCGGCCGTGAGAGATCCCCACTTCGTGTCGCTGCCCGTCGTCCCCGCCGAGCGCCCGACGCTGGCGGGCTATCACGACGAGCGCCTGATGACGCTCGACGACGCCCAGCTCGTGGAGCTGGGCTGGACGGTCGTCAACGGCGCGCTGCGAACGTTCCTGGCCTCGTCGCGGCTAGCCGCGCTGGCCGGGAGTGAAGACGCGCTGCCGCGTCTCGGCCTCATCGTGGGCGGCGACGTCACCGTGCTCCAGGAGCGCATGGCCATCGCGTCCACGAGCATGCCGGACGTGCGGACCGACGAGTCGACGCTGATCTCCGCCTTCGTCACCGCCATGGTGGAGGCTCGCGACGGCAAGGGCTCGGGCTGGTCCACCGGGACCCGGCTCGATCACTTCACCGACGAGGCCGGGGTCGAGGCCGCCCAGAACGCGATCGACGCCGTCGACGGCATCCGCGTTCCGTCGGGAGAGTACACGGTGGTCTTCGGCCATCAGCCCGTGACCGACCTGCTCAACAACCTGATCGTTCCCTCGTGCGCGAGCGGCGCGTTCTACTCGTCGTCGACGCCGTTCCTCGGCCAGCTCGGCCGCCGCGTCGCTCACCCGTCGCTCACGATCTACGACCACGGCGCCATGCCCGGGCTCATGGGCAGCAAGGCGATCACCTGCGAGGGTCTGGCGACCGGACGCACCGACCTCATCCGCGACGGCGTGCTGGTCGGCGCTCTGGCCAGCTGGTACGAAGCCCAGCGACTCCTGCGCGATCCCGAGATCGAGGCCAAGCTGGGGGCGGCCGGCGAGCCCGCGGCCCGCGCGCTGGCGCCGCGCAACGGCTTTCGCTTCGGGCTCGGGGGCGGCCGGCAGTTCGACACCGTCGCGCGCACGGCGCCGACGAACGTGATCATGGAGAGCCGCGAGGGGCTCTCGCGCGACGAGCTGCTGCGGCGGGTCGGCGACGGTCTCTACATCGGCCGGATCTGGTACACCTATCCCATCAACGGGTTGCGGGCCGGCGACTTCACCTGCACGGTGGTGGCGGATTCGTACCGCATCCGCGACGGCCGTCTGGCCGAGCCGCTCCGCCCCAACACGCTGCGCATCGACGAGAATCTCACCCGCGTGCTCAACGACATCGTCGGCGTCACCAAGGACGTGAAGGGCACCATCGTGTGGGCCGCAGACGAAGTGGCCTACGTGCCCGAGATCGCCGTGCGGGGCGTTCACGTCCGCGAGATCGCCTCGTTCATGGAGGACCTGTCTTGATCGACGACGCGCAGCTCGCCGCCATCGCCAGGGAGTGCCGGGTGCAGATCATCCGGATGATCACCCACGCCGGCTCGGGCCATCCCGGTGGCTCGCTCTCGGTGATCGACCTGGTGACCACGCTGTTCTTCCAGCGCATGCGCC
>DATHGT010000144.1:0-10525 GCA_035317605.1 Candidatus Acidiferrum sp.
GCCATCGGCTTCACCATGTCGAGCCGGACGCGGACCAGCTCGCTGGGCCGGCTCTCGGTGATCGTCGCGCGCCAAAAACGCCCTTCGTCTGGGCGCCGTTGATGATGCTGGGGGCCTCCAAAAAACACTGTCTCCCTGTGGTCGTCGACCCGGGCCTGTTCGGCGACGATCACGACACCCGAGTTGAGAAGCGCAAAGTCGTTCTTGTTGTTCTCGAGCGTGCGCCTGATCGCGAGATTGACAAGGGTGGACTTTCGTTTCAGTCCTTCCTCGTCGCGGCCGAGAAAGCCGCGAACGTTTTCATGGGTGTCGATTCCGAAAATGCTCTCGGCGGGCGCCACACCACAATATCGGCGTCGTCCTTGCGCCTGGTCCTCGGGAGATACAACAGTCCGAAGCGAGTGGTAGGTAAACGGGATCGAGGAAGTGTCTACGCGTGCCATGGCGGGCTCCTATCCTTTCGAGCCACCATTATTTGGGTCGCGGTAAGCTTGACCGAACCCCCAAGTGGACTCGAACGCGTGGACGGCACCATAGTCTGCAAAACAAACCAACCCGCCGACAACAAGCACGCTGTCTTCACCGCCTGTCCGTAGGTATTTCCTGTGTCCAACGGCGCCGGATCCCCTTCGCCCCGCCGGCGACCACGCCTCCGAACCAAGCCGGCGCGACTGGAGTTGATCACGCGAGTTTCGCCGGGCACGCTCAAGCCCGCCCCGAGAAAACCTCGACCCGCTGGTGGCGATGCCGTCGAAATAGGAGCCGGCGCCGCCCGAGCCCTTTTGAGAGCGAGTTCGCCCTTGCGCCGATCGTATATACGATTGTAGTCTTATCTGGCGTGCGCTTCTCATGGGATCCGAAGAAGAGCGAGGCGAACCTGGCCGCCCGCGGCTTCGATTTCGAATTCGCCGCACTGATCTTCGAGCGGGTCACGCTGGAGAGAATGGACGACCGTCGGGACTACGGCGAGCGACGCGTGCTGGCAATTGGCTTGGCCCAGGGACTTTACCTGACGGTCGCCTACACTGACCGCGGCAACCCCGAGGGAGAGACTGAGCGCCGCATCATTTCGGCGCGAAGGAGCAATCGCCGTGAACGGAAAGCGTACCGCGAAGCGATCGCGCAGAGCTGAGGCTGCTCGTCAGGGCCGAGCGGATCTCGCTCGGCTGCGGAAGGTCACCGAGCGAGAGATCGAGCGCACCTCGCCGCCCGAGCTGGCGGGCTTGCCGGCAGATTTCTGGAATGAGGCGGACCTCGTCGTTCCACCGCCCAAGCAAGCGATCTCGCTGCGTATTGATCAGGATGTGTTGGCCTGGTTCAAGGGGCAAGGCCCGCGTTATCAGACGAAGATGAACGCGGTGCTCCGAACCTACGTCAGCCGCGCGAAGACGGACGTGAAAGACCGTCGAGCATCGGGCAAGCAGCGGAGCGCGTGACCCGCCTCTGGCCTTCGCCCGGAGCGTGAACGGATCACAAGATCGAACATCGAGCGCGCTCGAGTCGAAAGAGACCGTCATCGGTTGCCGCGATCGGCGACGAGCTGTTGGCTCGGCGGCGGAGTGAGGTGTCGCGGCCCTAGCACCCTTCGCGCCCGGGCATCGAGGTCCGGCCACGCCTGGGCACGGAGGGGCCGCGCGGGGACGAGTCGCGCGACCGGGCGGCCGCGACGCGTGATCTCCAGAGACTCCCCTTTCTCGACGCGGTCCAGAATCGCGCGAATCTCGCGCTGCAGCTCGCGGACGGACACGGCTTTCATGTCGTACATGATGCACTCGCGGGCGGCGACGGCGTAGAGCGGCACCAACGAGCCTGAGCGTCGGTTTCTGGAGCGGGGCTGCGGGAGGTCGCCGGCTGACCGCCAGGGGGTCAGAGGTACTCCCCGCTGCCTGGCCCCTCGTACACGACCTCGGCTTCGCCGTAGAACGCGTTGGCCACCAGGGCCGACTGGTCGGCGGCCTGATGCAAGAGGACGTGATATTTCCCCTGTCGTTCGAAATGGTTGAAGCCGACCAGATTCGCGGTCCCGAACGATTCGACGCCGATGTCCCACCCTTCGATCACGTTGCTGATCGCGGAATTCCCCGCGCAATCGGGACTCATGAAGATGGCTTGCGAGGGGTAGGGCTGAACGACTCGAGGACCGGGCCCGAAGAAGGTGCTGCCCTTGATGCTCGAGCCGGTGACCTGACCCTGAAAGTCGACGCCCAGGAACAGACCCAGGAACTGGGAGTCGTTGATACGCACTCCGGTGGAGTAGACCGTGGTGAAGAATTGAATCCCGATCGTCCGGTTCGATGCTCCCTGGGCCGAGTCGAGGGCTACCACCCGCACGCGATCGATGGAGATGTTCCGGGCCTCGTGAATCCAGAGGGCGCGCACGTTCGCGTGACCGAGCTCGAACCCCAGGTCGGCGATGTGGAGAGAGTCACACGTCGTGGTGATGGGAAAGGGCCCCACCCGGAACAGAAAGGCCGTTTCATTCGGGTCGCCGATCGCGCTCCGGATGATCGACGCGAGACGATTGTCACCGCGCACGGTGAGCGCGCATCGCGTCAGGACGAGCGTGGCCGTGATGCGATAGGTCCCCTTCGGCACGTAGACGGATGAGGCGGGCGCGTTGAGCGCGGCCTGAAACGCGGCCGTGTCATCGGCCATCCCGTCCCCGACGGCGCCGAACGACTTGACGTCGACGACCTGGCCGAGGGCCGGCGCCGCCGCCGCGCACACCAGCGATGCCAGCAACAGGGGGATTCCCCAGAACGTCCGTTTCAGCGATGACATGGAGCCTCCTTGTTCACGCGCATGGAAGCGACGCCGGATCCACGCACCGGGGCGTGCCCGGTGCTTTCGATCGGCGCTCGTCGACGTCGGCCGGCCGTCAGGCCGGCATTTCCGGGAGCCCCTGCAGGGCGCCCCACGTCTGCTGGTCGTGACAGAGCAGCGTGTTGAGATAGGTCGACACGTCCGCGGGCGGATACGCATTGAGGAGCATGGCCACCGCCGGGCCGAGCTTGGCCGGGTCCGGCGTGGCGTGGCCTTCCTCGATCAGCCCGTTCTCGTGGGCCATGCCGAGCGCGTCGAGGAACGCGCCCATCATCGGCCGCTGCTCGGCCAGGTGGTAGAGCACGAGCAGGCGCGTGGCCACGTCGTCGGGCAGCGTGGGTACGCGCGCGAGGTGGCGCGCCCGGCCCTCGGAATCGAGACCGGCGATGGTCTTGGGGCGGAACTTGTTGTGTTTGGCGATCAGCTGGACGGCCTGCGCCTGATCGGCGGCGATGGTCTCGTCCCCCCAGAAGGCGAGCGCGGCGCGATGCCGCTGCTCGAAGGTCATCTGTTTCCACACCCGTCCGGCGGTCGGCGTCATGTCGGTCATCGCTGATATTCTATGCACGGCTCGGCCATGAGGCATCACGTCTGGAGGGAACCTTGATCACCGTCGAGAACAGGCAGCCCATTCGTGCCCGGAGCGCGTGGCGCCCGGCCGACTTCGCGACCGCGGACGCGTACTCGTTCACGCTCACCGGCAGGCACTTCGCCGCCTTCGACCGCGCGCTCGCCCTCAACCGTGACGCCGGCCGCGGCGCCGAAGACGTCACCGCGCGCGATTTTGCCCTGGACGGCATCGCGGGCGACATCGCCGCCTGGCGGGACGAAGTCCTCCACGGCCGGGGATTCATCGTGCTACGAGAGTTCCCGCGCGACCGCTACTCGCCCGACGATCTCGGCATGCTCTTCTTCGGCCTCGGCACCCACTTCGGCCGCGCGGTCTCCCAGAGCTCCATGGGCGATCGGCTCGGCCACGTCATCGACGTCGGCGGCAAGGACCGCCGCGAGCGAGCCTACCGGACCAGCCGCGAGCTGACCCTGCACACCGACCGCTGCGACGTGGTCGGCATGCTGTGCCTGCAGAAGGCGGTCTCCGGCGGGCTCAGCGGCTACGCGAGCGCCCACACCATCTACAACGAGATCCTCGCCACGCGGCCCGAGCTGCTCGACCCGCTGTTCTCCGGCTTTCGCTATCACCGCCGGGGCGAAGAGCTACCGGGAGAGCCCGTGGTCACGCCGTACAAGGTTCCCGTGCTCTCGGAGAGCGCGGGCGAGCTGAGCACCGTGTTCCTGCGGGCTTACATCGAGATGGCGGCCAAGGAGCTCGGCGTCCCCCTCGCCGAGCGTGAGGTGGCGGCCCTCGACTCCTTCGAGGAGGTGGGCCGGCGCGACGACGTGACGCTCAGGTTCATGCTCGAGCCCGGTCACGCCATCTTCTTCAACAACTGCACGCTCCTCCACAACCGCACGAGCTTCGAGGACGACGGGTGCGAGGGACACCAGCGGCATCTCCTGCGTCTGTGGCTGATGCTGGACGGCCTCCGCCCGCTCACCGCGGACATCCATTCGTACAAGGGCACCCGGGGCATCCTCGGCCACGAGGGCAGCTCGACGTACTACCGGGGCCACGCGATCTGAAGGGCGGACCTCGTAGGCGCGGCCCGAGCTACCCCGTCGGAACGAGGTCAGGCGCTCGGCAGGAGCTCGGGGCGGTAGTTGCGCCGGAGCGTGTGGAGCTTCAGCGGCACCGGGGTGCCCAGCCACATCGCGTAGATGCTGTGGTCGTCTACGGAGTCGTCGCTCAGGGGGTGGACCAGCACGTCGAGGCCCTCGCGGTGAAACATCAGCCACTCGACGACGGGCTGGAACTGGTCGGGCTTGAAGATGACCTGGACGTTCGAGACCGGGTGCGGGCCGATCGGCTCGTCGCGGAAGCCGCCGAACTCGACCTGGAACTTCTCGCCGATGACCGCGCACACGTGCTCGGCGCTCGCGCGGGTCTTCTGGGGATCGTAGTAGATGTGCGCGTGATAGCCCCGGTTCGGGATGGCCTCGGCCGCGTTGGTCATGGTGCATGCTCCTTCCCGGCTCGTTCGGTCAGGGTCACATCATAAGCCATCAGCTGGACTTCCTGAACGCGCGCCGGTGGGCCAGGATCGTCCGCCCGACCTGCTCGGCCTTGAACGATCGCCCCGCCTCGTCGACATGGCCGAGGTCGCGAAAGGTGGCTTCCATCGTCCCCGTCATCGTGCGATCGAGATCGACGAACAGGATCTGCCCGGCATATTTCGCGGCCAGCTCTCGCAGAATCTCGTTGACTTGGTCGATGTGCCTGGCCCCGTAGAAGTGCGCCTTGGCGGGATCGCGGCTGCGAGGCATGGTCAAGAGGACGACGGTGATGTCCCGCGCGCGCGCCACCTCGATCACGGTCTCGACGTTGCGGCGGAAGGGCCTGAGCTCGTCGAGGTTGTCGAAGCCGCCGACGTACCGGTGCGGCCGCTCGAGCGCGTGGTCGAGAAAGGCCCAGTCGGGGGGGCCGAATCTGATCTTGAGGCCGCGATAGACGACGCTCGTCCACACGAGATATCGGTCGGGAACGAAAGCCGGCGGCTCGAAGACCTTCAGGGCATGGGCGTAATCCCCGCGGAAGTCGGGACCGCTCTGCCGCATCCTCACGTCGTTCCAGCCGTCGTGGACGACCACGTAGTCCGGCCGGAAGTCGACCACGTTCAGCACGAAGTTCACGAGGGAGTGCGCCGAGGTCCAATAGGCCATGCCGAAGTTGAGGACTTCGTACCGCTCGGTGCCGTCTCCGGCCTGGCGGTTGAGGAAGGCTTCCATGAGGGCCGGGTACCCGTCGGCCGTGGTCGAGCCGCCCAGCGCGGCGATCCGGACAACCGCGGGCGGCTTGTCGCGGGTGAAATCGCCGCCGATGAAGCCGAGGTTGTTGAAGGGCGAGAGATTGCCGAGCGCCTTGTTCCCCGTCAGCGCCGCCGACGGCTTGCCGGTGAATTGCAGGAACGGGTGGCCCTGGTATGCGAAGAGGTCGTTGTAGGTCATGTCGCTCCACCGGCGCAGTTCCAGCTGGCGCTGGGGAGCGAAGAGTCGGATGCCCGCCCGCGCTCCCAGCTCGACGCTGGTCACGATGAGCACGTTGAACAGGATGAAGGAGACCGCCAACGGTCTCCACCGACCGAACCGACCGTACAGTCCCGCCGACATCAGTCCGACCGAAGCCGCCCAGAGCCAGGGCCGCTCCCGGTCGAGCAACCGGAGCATCGAGAACGCGCGATCGAAGATCGGCGGCGCGAGGAGAACACCGATCACCATCGCGTAGGCCGCGATGAGCGTGCGCCAGGCGGTCACTCACCGAGGCTAACCCAACGTGAGGCAGCGAGCCAGGATCTCGATCATCCGATCCACCTCCTCGCGCGAGACGGTCAGCGCGGGCATGAAGCGCAGGGTGTCGGGTCGGGGCGCGTTGATCAGGAGGCCGCGGTCGAGCGCGGCGTCGGCCACCTTGCCCGCGCCGTCGTGGGTGAGGGCCAGCGCCAGGAGGAGTCCGCGGCCTCTGACCTCGCCGTGTCCGGTCTCGGCCGCCAGCGCCCCGAGCCGCTTCGCGAGATGGGCGCCGGTGTTGCGGACCGAGGCGAGGAACTCGGGCCGGCGGACGGTGTCCACCACCGCGCAGCCGACGGCGGCCATGAGCGGGTTACCGTTGAACGTGCCGCCCTGATCGCCTGGCTCGAAGCAGGTCGCTCGCGCCGAAGCGACGAGCGCGGCCAGCGGGACGCCGCCCCCCAGCCCCTTGCCGAGCGTGAGAATGTCCGGCCTCACGCCCACGTGCTCGAACGCGTAGAGGCGTCCCGTCCGACCGATGCCCGTCTGGATCTCGTCGAAGATCAGGAGCACGTCGCGCTCGTCGGTCAGCCCGCGAAGCGCGCGGAGATAGTCGTCGTGGGCGGGGAACACGCCGGCCTCGCCCTGGATCGGCTCGACCATCACCGCCACCGTCCGCTCGGTGATGGCGCCGGCCATGGCGTCGAGGTCGTTCAGCGGGACCTTGCGAAAGCCCGGCACCTTGGGCTCGAAGAGCGGCTCGAACGCCGGCTTGCCGGAGGCCGACATGGTGGCGAGCGTGCGGCCGTGGAAGGCGCCGTGGGTGGTCACGATCTCGAAGGCGCCGCCCCGATGGAGCTGCCCCCACTTGCGCGCGAGCTTGATCGCACCCTCGTTGGCCTCCGCGCCGCTGTTGCAGAGGAAGACCGCGTCGAGCCCGCTCGACTCGGCGAGCAGGCTGGCCAGCCGGGCCATCGGCTCGTTGTGATAGGCCGGGCTGCAGTTGATCAGTCGCCGGGCCTGGGACTGGAGGGCCTCGAGCACGACCGGATGGCCGTGGCCGAGGCAGTTGACGGCCCAACCCTGCACGAAGTCGAGATATTCTCGGCCCTCGCTGTCGCGGAGCCAGGAGCCGGAACCCTCCGCCATGACGATCGGGGGCCGGTGGGTGATGTTCATCACGTGACCCAGGTCGTGGTTCATGGCCAGAACCTCCAGGCGGTCGAGTTGGGTTGGTGACGTCGACCAGATTGAAGGTTTCGCCCGGCTGTGGGAAATCAATTACCCTGATCGTCGTCATCAGCGCGCCTGATCGATTGACAAACTTGTGGTGGCCGTTTAGGTTCGGGGCGCGGCGCAGAACAACGAGGGTTTTCACTCCGGGAAACAGCGAGGATCACATGCGGACAAGTTTCGTGATCGGTCTCGTCGTCGCATTGAGTGTCCTGATCGGGGTCGTCGGGCCGGCGGCGGCGGATTCGTTCGGCCACTATCTAGACGGCTCGGAGAGTGACGTGTTCAACCTGGGCGGCGGGGGGTATGCGCTCGTCTTCTACAACGACCTGAACCCGCCCGAAATCTACATTCATGCGTTCAATTCCTTCGCCAACCTGTTGCTGGTGTCCTTGCTCGGCGTCAACGGATACGTCTTCCACCTCCAGTTCGAGGGCGTCACCCAGGGGGGGTTCGATCAGTACGGTGTCTATGCGTGCACCGGCTTTTCGAATCAGATCTGTAACGTGAGCGGCGTCCGGCGGGGGACGCTGTTTCTGTAACCCGACGTCTCCCGGACGGCATGCCGTGAGCTCTCGAACCCACGCTCGGCGCTGGCTGATCCTGCTCTGGTTCGTCGTCGTCGGATTGCCCTCGGGGGCGGACGCCCAGGATCCGTCCGTGCCCCGGGCGCCTTCGACCGGTCCCGGAAACCCGGCCACGGTCCAGACGGGCCCCGCGACGAGCGCGACGACGGAGACGCCACCGTTCTGGGTGGCGGGGGTCACGATCACGTCGGCGCAGCGCTCGGCGTTTCTCGTCCTCCGCGACGACCGACGGCGCGATGTCGGCGTCCTCACTCTGCGCGAGGGCGAGAGCTTCGGGGACTACCGTGTGGCGACCATCGAGTCCGACCGGGTGTTCTTCGAGCGGAATGGAACCGTGGTTCCCGTGGTCGTGGGACGACCGTCCGATGAACCGAAGGCTGCGTCGGGCACGGGTCGCCGCCCCATCATCATTCTTGGCCCCGACACGCCAACCCCGGATGTCCCGTACGCGCGTCCTCCGATGAGACGCGGCCGGGAAGTTGGCGTCGCCCCCGCGCAGCCAGACTCGCCCCCTCCAGACCCGGAGGCCCTCAAGAGCGTTCTCGAGAGCGTGGTCGAGCATCCACAGTTCCAGCAGCGGCTGCAGGGACGGAGGCCCCTCATCCAGCGAAGCCTGGAGCTCGCGCCGCCGGGCAGCCAACCCGCCCCCGACGCCCCGGCGGCCACGCCGACCCGATAGCACGACCGATCGCCCACCGGGGCCAACCGTCGCGCCGGGAGGCGGGCGGTGAGATGATGGCGTTCATCCATGCTTCGTCGCACGGTCTCCCGTGGGCGGTGGCTGTTGCTGGCCCTGGCGCTGCTCTGGCCGACCCCGAGCGAGGCCGTCCGGCTGGACCCCGTGATCAGCGGTCTCCAGGCGCCGTTGTACGTCACCCATAGTCGCGACGGCTCGGGCCGTCTGTTCATCGTCGAGCAGGGCGGCCGCATCCGGGTCCTGAGGCCCGGGGTCAGCACGTCGACCGTCTTCCTCGACATCGCCGGCCGGGTCCTGTCCGGGGGCGAGCAGGGGCTGCTCGGGCTGGCCTTTCATCCGCAGTTCGCGGGCAATCGGCGGTTCTTCGTGAACTACACGAGGCGGCCGGACGGGGCGACCGTGATCGCCGAGTACCAGGGGCCTGTCGGGGGCGGCGACGTCGCCGATCCCAACACCGAGCGGATCTTGCTCGTGATCCCGCAGCCGTTCACCAACCACAACGGCGGCATGGTCGAGTTCGGTCCCGACGGCTTTCTCTACATCGCCATGGGCGACGGCGGCTCGGGGAACGACCCGGGAAACCGCGCCCAGAACCCGAACGATCTCCTCGGCAAGATCCTGCGCCTCGACGTGAACGGGGCCCAGCCCTACGCGATTCCCCCAGACAATCCGTTCGCGGGCGGCGGGGGCCGTGGGGAGATCTACGCGCTGGGGTTCCGCAACCCGTTCCGCTTCTCGTTCGATCGACTGACCGGCGACCTCCTCGCCGGCGACGTGGGTCAGGACGCGCGCGAGGAAATCGATCGCGTCACCCGCGGCGGTAACTACGGGTGGCGCGTCTTCGAGGGGACGTCCTGCACGGGTCTGGGGCCCGCTCCGTGCAACCCCGCGTCCTTCATCCCTCCGATCATCGAATACGCGCACCAGGGTGGCCGCTGCGCGGTCATCGGAGGCTACGCGTACCGGGTCAGGCCAGCAGCCTGCCCCTCGGCTCGTACGTGTTCGGAGATCTCTGCACCGGCGAGATCTTCCTCGATCGGGCGTCACAGGTGCTGTTCGATACCGCGCTCACGCTGGCCTCGTTCGGGGAAGACGAGGCGGGAGAACTCTACGTCGTGGACCTGGGCGGCAGCGTGTTTCGCATCGCCCCCAACCCGGTCGATGGGGACGCCCGCGCCGACGTCGCCGTCTATCGAGGCGGGACCGGGGAATGGCTCATCCGCCGCTCCTCCGACGGTGGGCTGACCCACGTCGACTGGGGCTGCGGATCGTCGTGCGGGGACGGCGCGGTGGCCGCCGACTACGACGGTGACGGCTTCAGCGACGTCGCGGTCTTTCGAGCGACCACCGGAGAATGGTTCATCCGCCGCTCCTCCGACGGCGGGGTGACCCACGTCACCTGGGGCTGCGTGCCGTGCGGGGACCGGCCGGTGCCCGCCGACTACGACGGTGACGGGCGCGCCGACGTCGCCGTCTATCGTTCCAGCACGGGGCAGTGGCTGATCCTCCGGTCCTCCGACGGCGGCGTCACCCAGCTCGGCTGGGGGTGCCCCCCGTGCGGAGATATCCCCGTGCCCGCCGACTACGACGGCGACGGCCATACCGACGTCGCGGTCTATCGCCCGAGCACGGGGCAGTGGTTCATCCTCCGCTCCTCGGACGGCGGCACCACGCAGGTCAACTGGGGCTGCTCGCCGTGCGGAGACGTCCCGGTGCCCGCCGACTACGACGGCGACGGCCGTACCGACGTCGCGGTCTATCGCCCGAGCACGGGGCAGTGGTTCATCCTTCGGTCCTCGGACGGGAGCGCCACGCAGGTCAACTGGGGCTGTGCGCCGTGCGG
>DATHGT010000145.1:0-5863 GCA_035317605.1 Candidatus Acidiferrum sp.
GTCTTCGACATCATCTTCGACGTGACCACCGTCGGCGGCGGCAACCGGATCGTCCGGAGCGCCGCGCTGCTCGGGGTCCTCGTCAACGTCGTCTACTACGCGGCCGCACGGGCGGCGCCCGGCGCTCGGATCCAGGCCTACGTGCGGATGCTCATCGACGTCGAGCTGATCACGCTCGGGCTCTACGGCGCCGGCGGACTGGCGGCGGCGCCCTATCTCGGCGTCTACGCGGTGGTGCCGGTGTACGCCGGGCTCGTGTTCTCGAGCCGCGCGTGCCTGCTCGCCACCGCGCTCGCCGCGGTCAGCTACCTCGCGGTGGCGCTGATCACCTCGCGCGGGCCGGTTGCGCCCGTGGGAAGCGCGTGGGTGATCGCCGCCTTCAACCTGCTCGTCGTCTCCATCGTCGGCGTGGTCACCGCGATCCTCGCCGAGGCCTATCGCCGGAGCCGGCTGCGCCTGGCCGCGCTCAATTTCCGACGAGTCGTGCCTGCGTGCCGGTTCCAGCACCCTCTGCGCCCGGAATGTTGTTGATACGTGATCTGTCCGCAACTGTTTGACACCGTGAAGTGACCGCTCGGGTGAATGGCAGGCCTCACGCAGCGCGCAGCGGCTGACCGTGGGCGGTGAAGCGGCCGAGACAGCGGCCGCCGTACCAGACCGAGTGCTGGCCGTTGAGATGATGGCGCACGACGACCCGCAGGCCGGCGCAGGTGCGGCGACCGGGCTGCTTGGCCAACTGAAGCGGCAGGCGGTCGGCGCTCACGACGTTATCCCGCCCGACGACGCGTTCGTCCTCGACGCAGAGGATCTGCTCGAAATCGACGGCACCGACGGGGACGAAGGCGGAGTCGGGGTCCCGAGGCGGCCGAGCAAACTCGGCATTGAAGGCGGGCAGGAAGCGCTCCCGCAGGTAGCGGTTGGCGGCAGCCACGGTCGTGATGTTGGCCAGGCGCAGTTCGTTGACGAGCCGGCCTTGGAGCGTGCGATTGGCGCGCTCGCTGCGGCCGCGCGCTTGCGGGGAATAGCCGAGGATATGTTCGACGCCGAGGCGGGCGAGGGCGCGGCCGACCTGGGTGGGCCGTCGGGGATCGACGGCTCCGCCGGCGGTGGGGGTATGGGCCGCCCAGTGGGCGCGATCGGTATACAGCGCCATGGGCACGCCGTAGCCCTGCAGCACCGCGCGTAAGGCCGTCATGATCGCGGCCACGCTCTCACCACCCTCCTGGAGCTGGGCGTAGAGGATCTGCTTGGTGGCATCATCGACAACCACGAGCATGGTCAGCCACTGCTCGGGCACGAGGGCGAGCCAGTGATGCCGACTGCCATCGAGGTGCAGCAGTTCACCGAAACAGGCGCGCGGCTCGCGCCGGCGACGATGGCGCCCCCGGGGCCGCTGTTTGGGGACGAGACCGGCTGTCTGCAGAGCCTTTTTCACGAAGGCGTAGCAGAAGCGCACGCCATGCTGCCGCCGGGCGAGCTGATGGAAGTGGCGGACGTTGAAGCCCTGGTACCGGTCGCGGTAGAGGGCCAGCAGGCGTTGGACCTCGGCGAGGGGCGCGCGCTTGGGCGACGGCGTCTGACGGCGCCGATCGAACAAGCCCGCGTAGCCGTAGTGTTCGAACTTCCAGCGCATGCGGCGGATGCTGCGCGGGCTGCGGCCCAGGATGGTCGCGGCCTGGAGCCAGGTGAGCTTGCCCGCCAGGACCCGCACGATCACTTCCTGCACCTTCATGGCACGCTCCACAGCGCCGGGCAGATAGGGCATCGGCACCTCCTCGGTGCCCATTCCTTCCACGCGACGCGGCAAGAGCGGTCATTTCACGGTTCACTCAGCGGCGGTCATTTCACGTATCTCCAACACCCCTCTGCGCCCGGAATGGACACGGCGGAGCTTTTCACCTATTATCCCGGCCGGAGGGAACCATGGTGCTCCCGTCTATTCGGATCCTCGTCATCGAAGTCGTCTTGCTGATCGTGTTGGCCGTGGCGCCGGTATCCGCTCAGGACTGGGTCCTCACCGGACCTCCGGGCACATTAGGAACGTTGGTTACAGTTCAAGACGGGACCGCACGCTTGGTCGATACGCTCGTTCAGCGCTACCGTCCTGACACCGGCGACTGGGTGCCTGCCGGCTCGCTGCTCGGGAGCGGCGGCGTCCCGACTCTGCTTCCGAACGGCAAGCTCCTGGTCACGGGGCTCTCGCCGGCCGAACTCTACGATCCGGCGACAGATTCCTCGACCCCGACAGGGGCGATGATCATTCCCCGAACCGGTCATCAAGCCACGGTCCTGGTCTCGGGAGACGTGCTGGTGAGCGGCGGGTTTGACGCGGGCAACCAGCTCGTCGGCCCCGCGGAGCTCTATCACCCCTCGAGTGGGACCTTCACGATCACGGGTGTCCTGAACAACCCGCGCGCCAGCCATACAGCGCTCCTGCTCCCCACGGGGCAGGTGCTTGCGGCCGGAGGGCACGGTGGGGCAGGGGGCAACGTTGCGCTGAGTTCGGCCGAACTCTACGATCCAACGAGTCAGACCTGGGCCTTCACGAACCCGATGGACACGGTGCGGAGTGAAGCCTTCGGCGTGCTCCTGCCCAACGGCAAAGCGCTGGTGGCTGGCGTGGTGTCGAGCCAGCTTTATGATTCCGCGACGACCACGTGGTCGCCGAGCGTTGCGTTCGTCGATAATTCGGGTTTCAATTTTCTGGCGTCAGCGCTGGGACTGCTGAACAACGGTCAAGCGCTCGTCCTCTTGAGCAGCAGCGGGCTCTGTGGTCCCCGTTCTCACCTCATCGGGGCCAACCTCTTCGATGCCACGGCCGGCGCCTGGGTGATGACGAGCCAGCCCCAAGATCTAGAAGCCCCGAGCATGACGGCACTGCCCGACGGACGAATGCTCGTGGCCGGAGCCGTGGCCGGGTGCCCAGCCGGGTTCACGGCGCAGCTCTTCCGCCCGGACAACACCACGCCGAGGCTGAGTCTCAGCCCTACCGCCGTGGATTTCGGAAATGTCCCGATCGGCTCATCGGTGCAACGACCCGTGATCGTGCAGAACACCGGGCAGGCCCACCTGAACGGATCGGTCACACTGAGTGGGAGCTCCAAGTTCAGCATCGCGGCGGGGGCGACGTTCAGCCTCGACCAGGCGGCGAGCTCATCGACCGTCGTCGCGTTCGATGCATCGGCGTTCGGTAGCTTCTTCGGGACGGCGCTCTTCATGTCGAACGGCGGATGGATCTCCGTGCCACTGACAGGCGTCGTCGCGCTCGAGCTGTCCGGCCGAATCACACGACCCGACGGGAGCGGAATGCCCTCCGTCACCGTCGAGCTTCACGGCGCGTCGAGCGCGAGCACCGTCACGGACGCCGCCGGGGACTACAGCTTCTTCGTTCAGCCGAATGCTTCGTATACCGTGGTTCCGGCCAGCGCGACGTTGACGTTCACCCCACCGAGCCGAAGCGTCTCCGCGGGCACGACCAACGTGAGTGGGCTGGACTTCATGGCGAGCGCGGCCCCCACCACGACGACGCTGGCGTCATCCGCCAACCCTTCGCTCGCGGGTCAAGCCGTCACGTTCACGGCGACCGTCAACGGCGGCGCCGCGGCCGGCGCCGTACCGACCGGCACCGTGACGTTTCGTGACGGCACCACGGTCCTCGGCATCGTCTCGCTCAACGCCCTGCATCAGGCCGCGCTGACGACGAGCACGCTCGCCGTGGGCGCGCACTCGATCACCGGCCAGTACGGCGGCGACACGAACTTCACCGGCAGCACGTCGGCGGCCCTCAGCCAGACCGTCAACAAGGCCACCACCACGACCACGGTCGGATCCTCCGCGAACCCAGCCCTCGCGGGCAACACCGTGACCTTCACCGCGACCGTGAACGTGGCGGCACCCGGCAGCGGCACACCGACCGGGACGGTGACGTTCAAGGACGGGACGACGACGCTGGGAACCGGAGCCGTGAACGGCAGCGGCCAGGCAACGTTGAGCACCTCCGCGCTGGCGATCGGGCCGCACGCGATCACCGCGGAGTACGGCGGCGACGTCAACTTCAACGGAAGCCCCTCGTCGACGCTGACGCAGACGGTGAACGGCAATACCAGCACGAGCCTCAGCTCCTCCGCGAATCCATCGATAGTCGGGCAGTCGGTGACGTTCCTGGCCGCGGTGAGCGTGAACGGCGGTGGCGGCGGCGTGCCGACGGGTACGGTGACCTTCCGTGAGGGCGTGACGGTCCTCGGCACGGGCTCGCTCGACGCCATGGGCCAGGCCACGCTGACGACGAGCACGCTCGCGTTGGGCGCGCACTCGATCACCGCCGAGTACGCGGGGGATGCAACCTTCAACGCGAGCACCTCGCCAGCGCTCACCCAGACCGTCAAGACCTCGGTCGTCCCGGCGGCTGATTTCGACGGAGACGGCAAGCGGGACGTGGCCGTCTATCGGCCGTCTACCGGAGAGTGGTTCATCCTCGGCAGCGCCACCGGCTCCCAGACCCGCCTGTTCGGATCTCCCAGCGCGAGCGGTCTCGGCGACGCGCCGGTGCCCGCCGACTTCGACGGCGATCGCAAGACCGACTTGGCGATCTTCCGGCAGGCGACCGGCGAATGGATCGTGTTCGGCAGCACGTCCGGCTTTCAGACCTTCCTGTTCGGCGCCCCGGCCGCGAGCGGGCTCGGCGACACTCCCGTCACCGCCGACTACGACGGCGATGGCAAAGCCGATCTGGCGGTCTACCGGAAGGCCACCGGAGAATGGCTCATCTTCGGCAGCGCGACCGGCTTCCAGACTGTTCTGTTCGGCGCCCCGGCCGCGAGCGGGCTCGGCGACATTCCGGTCACCGCCGATTACGACGGCGATGGCAAAGCCGATCTGGCCGTCTACCGGAAGGCCACGGGGCAATGGTTCATTTTCGGTAGCGCGACCGGCTTCCAGACCGTCTTGTTCGGCGCCCCGGCCGCGAGCGGCCTCGGGGACATCCCGGTGCCCGCCGACTATGACGGCGACGGAAAAGCGGATATCGCCATCTATCGGCAAGCCACGGGGGAATGGTTGATTTTCGGCAGCGCGAGCGGTTTTCAGCGGGTCCTCTTCGGGGCCCCCGCATCCACCGGTTTCGGCGACATCCCGGTGCCTGGAGACTTCGACGGCGACGGGCGAGCAGACCTCGCGGTGCGGCGGACCGCGACGGGCCAGTGGCTGATACTGCAATCGTCTACCGGGCAGACTCAAACGGTCACGTGGGGAGCTCTCTCCGACCTTCCCCTGCCTTCGCCCGCCCAGTGACAGGCGTACGGGACCCGGCCCTGTAAGAATTTTTGTTCCTCGTGATGGCGATCCTGCCGTCCGCGATCGCCGTCCATCGGATGCGACGCGTCCGCGAGAGCAGCCCGCCTTCGGGCCACGGCCTCGCTGACACCCCCTGACGTCGACGCGTTCTCCCGTGGACGCTCAGAGCGGCAAGCCCGTCACGACCTGGCGCGAAGTCGCGAATACCACTCGCCGATCGCGCCGCGCCGGGTGTGGCATCCGCCTTGCGACCAACGGGAGGCGCGTTCCCCCAAGCCGCGCTCTGAGGTGACCGCGAACTTTGTATAGTGGTGGCCCGATGGCGACGTTGACGGCGGCCCTCGACCGGGAGGACGCCGCTCCTGGCGATCGGCACCATCGCCGGCTGATCCAGGAGCTGGCCGTGCGCGC
Source organism: Candidatus Acidiferrum sp. (assembly GCA_035317605.1). Classification (GTDB taxonomy): domain Bacteria; phylum Methylomirabilota; class Methylomirabilia; order Rokubacteriales; family CSP1-6; genus DATHGT01. The sequence goes on from DATHGT010000145.1 coordinate 5,704, forward strand.
GTCCGTCTCGCTGGCCGTTCTCGTCTTCGACATCATCTTCGACGTGACCACCGTCGGCGGCGGCAACCGGATCGTCCGGAGCGCCGCGCTGCTCGGGGTCCTCGTCAACGTCGTCTACTACGCGGCCGCACGGGCGGCGCCCGGCGCTCGGATCCAGGCC
>DATHGT010000146.1:0-25478 GCA_035317605.1 Candidatus Acidiferrum sp.
GCCGACTCGAACATCACGATGCCGTCGAGCGAGTAGTGATGGCCGCCGAGGATCAGCAGGTAATAGGCGAACAGCGCCAGGCCCACCAGCCGTGCGAGTCGCCCGTCGTGCCCTCGCATCACCCTCGGCGCATCACGTCGAGGGCGGCTTCGACGCGATGCAGGCGATCAGGTAGCCATGCCGTCTGACCGCGGGCACGTGTCGGTAGAGCCACCGAAACGGCTCGATCAACCAGCCGGTGATCGTCGACAGCCGCCGTCGCCGCGTGTGGCACACGAGATCCAGCATGCGCAGCCATCCGGGGATGAAGAGGATCCCGCTCACCGCGGTCACACGAAAGCCCTCCGATTCCACGAGCCGGCGCAGGCCGCGCGCGGTGAACGACTTCTCCATCCCGTAGGGGTAGGCGCCGAGCTTGTTGAGGCCGTGCACGAGGAGGGGGCGAAGAAAAGGATCGAGCTTGTTCGGCACGCCGATGATCGCGGTGCCGCCGGGCTTGAGCACGCGGAAGATCTCCCGCACCGCGACGTCGCTGTCCGCGAAGTGCTCGATCGTCCCCATCGAGTACACGAGATCGAACGCCGCGCTGTCGAAGGGGAGCGCACGAACATCCGAGACGACCAGCCCCGAACGATGCTGCGCGAGCGCCGTCCGCGCGTCGCGTACGACGTCCAGCGCGATGTCCACGCCGTACGGGCGTGCGCCGCGCTCGGCCAGCCATCGAAGGATCTGGGTGTTCTTGGCCTCGTCCCAGAGGTCGGTCTTGAGCAGCGATCGTCCCGGCAGGGGGGGAAAGAACGTCTCGCAGAGCCAGCGTTCACACTCGAAGTAGTACCGGGTCGACGGGGCCCCGGTGAGCGATGGGAACGTCTTTCCGACGTCGCGCCAGAACGCCGCATACTCGCTCTCGCTCCTCATCGGGGCCCATCGACGGGAGTGAGGACCCGGGCGGTCAGCTGCTGCGGTACCCGCGGGCGTCGCTCTGGACGCCGTCCCTGTACTCGACGATGCGCGTGGGCGACGCGTGGGTGCCGAGCAGGCGCAGGACCTCGTTGCCGACGACGCGGAAGCTGTGCGGAATCCCCGGCGGGATCGCGACGGTGTCACCCTTGCGCAGCGCGACCTTGCGATCGTCCCGCCCGTCGATCCACGCTTCGGCCACACCGTCGAGGACATGGAGGATCTCCATGTAGGGATGCGAGTGAACCGGTGCCACGTAGCCGGGCTGTGAGGTCTGGATGCCCGTGCGCACCGGTGTCGTGCCTTCGTCGTCGCCGATGATCGGCTGGTAGATCGCATCGGGTCCGAACTTCACGATCTCGGTGTCATCGAGGCGCTTGACGATCAGGTCCATGGATAGGCTCCTCCTCGGCACCGACGAGTATCGCGCGGTTCCGGAAAATGTGCAGGACCTTGCCGGTCTGCCCGACGAGTGGAGGTCGGCGCTCCACCCGAGGCAGGCCGCTGGCGCGCCATTGCATTGCCATCACCCTGTGGACGGTCGGACCGCGACCGATCGCCTCGAGGAAGGTCTCGCGCACGGCCTCGCCGTCCAGGGGGCCGACATCCGGGTGGATCAGGAGCCGCAGGAGCGGCTCCCCTTCGTCGCCCTCCTCCTCGACGAGCTGGTAGTGGGTCGGTCCGCCGCCGTGGCACGCGGGAAGGACCTCGTCGAGGATCCCGACGAGGTCCACGTCCAGAAACGTCATCCCGGCGGCCGTCAGCTTGTCGATCCCACGAATCGTGTGGAGATGTGTCCGCCAGCCCAGGCCCTCGAGCGGACAGCCACACGGTCGCGCCCCGATCACGCCTTCGTCACCGAGGGCCGCGTTGAGCAGCAGCATCGGCGCGTGCGGACGGAGGGACGTCACCCACAGCGGCCGCGGATTCGCTTCGCCGCCGTCGGGAGCGGGGGACGCCACGACGGCAACCAGGTCATGCGCGACGTGCACCTCGTCAGGGAGCGCCGCGTTGAGACAGCCGTAGCCGACGACTCCGGCCTCGGCCGTCCGGTACGTCGGCACGACGCGGGCGCCGGTGCTCTCGATGGTGGCCCGACGCGTGGCGGTGAGCGGCTCTCCCACGACGGTGAGGTGGGCGCCGGACAGGTCGACGCCCTGCGCGTAGGCCGCCTGGGCGAGGCGCAGCGCGGGGGTCACGAACGTGTCCAGATGCGGTGTCGCGCCCCGTCGTAGGACCGCTTGCATCCACGCGAGCACGGGGCCGGGGTGCTCGACGGACACGACCTCCAGCCCCGGCAACGAAACGCCGGCCAGCCGCCCGCCGAGCCCGAGCCCTGCGGAGCTCCATCGGTAGCGCGCTCCCAGCCCAGGAGTACTGGGATCTATCGGTGAAAACCAGCGGCGCGGGCGGACGCCGCACCGCGCGTATCGGAGGAGCGTGAGGAGCGCGCCGCCGGGAGCTTCCCACACGGCGTGCTCCCAGCCGAGCGCGCCGCGCGCCTCGAGGAAGAGCCGATCGTTGGTGGCGCGCTCCGCGAGGAAGGCGAGAGGAACCGGGATCAGGCGCGGTCGGTCGCGGCTGCCGCTCGAGTTCGTCCACGCTCCGGCCCCCGCCGTCGTCCGCGCGAGAGGGCCGGCATTCTGGGATCCGCCGCGGGCCACGGGCCGACGGCCGGTCAGCTCTTCGAGCGATAGGTAGACGCCGCGACGCCAGAGGTCCATTAGGGCTGCCTCGACCCCCGTCTGGGTCACCAATCGCTCGACCATCTCGGCGCTCACGCCCGCCGTTTCGAGGAGCGGTCGATACGGGCCACTCGCGAGCGCGCGAGCCCGGACGACCACGTCCCGGAGGGCGGCGGCTCGATCGGTCAGGCGCGCCTCGAGGGCGGCGGCTGCGCGCTCGGTCGTGGTGGGATGCCGCAGGAATCTCGGCAGGCCGGCGAGAAGCCCGAGCCCGCTCATGAGCGCGTCGGCCAGCTCTCGCATCCGCGCCGCAGCGTACCAGATTCCCCTCTGAGCGCGGGGCCGTCGACGGCCGAAATTTGACGCCGCCGGGGGCGCGCTGCTAGCATCCCGCCAACCCGCCCCCAGGGAGGCACCGATGTCGAAGATCCTCGCACTCATCGCGGCCGTCGTGTTCGTTCTGCCGGCCGTCGGCGAAGCTCAGGACGGGAGCGCGATCCTCGAGAGCGTCTCGAAGGCCCTCGGCGCTCCCGTCAGATCGATCCAGTACGGCGGGAACGGCATCGTCCACGCCGTCGGTCAGAACGCCGAGCCGGGCGCGCAGTGGCCCCGGTTCACGCTCAAGAGCTTCACGCGGACGATCGACTACGAGACCGCGACGCAACGGGACGAGATCGTGCGCACCCAGCTCGACCCGGTGCGCGGAGGCGGCGGCCAGCCGGTCCGGGGAGAGGCGCGCCAGACCCTCTTCGTGAGCGGGAACCTGGCCTGGAACGTGGTGGGGGACAACGCCGTCCCGTCCCCGGTGGCGCTGGCCGAGCGCCAGCTGCAGATCTGGACGACGCCCCACGGCCTCGTCAAGGCCGCGATGGCCAACAAGGCCACCGGGCAGGGAAGCACGTTCTCCTTCGCCGCTCCCAACCGCATGAGGGTGACCGCGCTCCTCGACGCGGCGAACCTGATCCAGGCGGTGGACGCCGTGATCGCGCATCCCGTGCTCGGCGACATGCCGATCAGCGTGTGGTACTCGGACTACAAGGACTTCGGCGGCGTGAAGTTTCCGACCAGGATCCGGCAGACGGCCGCCGGCCTGCCGTCGCTGGATCTGACCGTGACTGAGGTCCGGCCGAACGTCGCGGTCGACGCCACGGTGCCCGACCCCGTTCGCCGGGCCGTGCTGCCCTACGCCCTGGTCACGAGCGACGAGGTGGCCAACGGCGTCTGGTATCTCACCGGCGGCAGCCACCACAGCGTCGTGATCGAGATGAAGGATCACGTGATCGTCGTGGAAAGCCCGCTCAACGACCAGCGGGCGCTGGCCGTGATCAACGCGACGCGGAAGGTCGTGCCCAACAAGCCGATCCACTACCTGATCAACACCCACCATCACTTCGACCACTCCGGCGGACTCCGAGGCTTCGCCTCGATCGGCGTGCCCATCATCACGCACGAGGTGAACCGCGCCTTTCTGGAGGCGGCGCTGGCCGCCCCCACCACCATCTACCCGGACATGCTCGCGACGTCCGGCCGCAAGGCCACGGTGGAAGGCTTCGTCGGCCGCCGCGTGCTGGCCGACGAAACGCGCATCGTCGAGATTCACCACGTGGCGGACAATCCCCACCACGACGGGCTCGTGCTCGTGTACCTGCCCAAGGACCGGATCCTCATCCAGGCCGACGCGTTCAACCCGCTCCCTCCGAACGCGTCCTACCCGACTCCCCCGAACCCGGCCAGCGTGCACCTGGCCGACATGATCGCGCGCAACCGGATGACCGTGGACACGATGCTGCCGCTCCACGGACGAAAGGTGACGCTCACCGAGCTGCACAAGGCGATCGGCCGAACGCCGTAAGCGGGTTCCAGATGAATAGCTCCGAGTACGACGTCATCGTGGTGGGAGCCGGCAACGCGGCGCTGTGCGCGGCCCTGTCCGCGCGCGAGCATGGCGCCCGCGTGGTCGTGCTCGAGTGCGCGTCGGAAGCGGAGTCGGGCGGCAACAGCCGGTTCGCGGGCGGGGTCATGCGCTTCGCCTTCGACGGTGTGGACGATCTTCGGAAAGTCGCCGACCTGACCGACGAGGAAGTGGCGGGCGCCGACTTCGGGACCTACACGCGGGCGCAGTACTTCGACGACCTCTTCCGGCTCACCCAGTACCGCACCGATCCGATGCTCGTCGAGATGCTCGTCACACGGAGCCTCGACACCATGATCTGGCTGCGCGGGCAGGGCGCGCGCTTCGTCCCGATCTACGGACGCCAGGCCGGCAAGGTCGGGGGACGCTGGAAATTCTTCGGCGGTCTTCCCATCGAAGCCTCCGGTGGCGGGGCCGGGCTCGTCCAGTCCTTGACGGCGGCGGCCCATCGGCGTGAGATCGAGATCCTCTACGAGACGCGGGTGCTGTCGCTGCTGTGGGACGGGGTGCGCGTGAACGGCGTGCGGGTGCGCAGCGGTGGCACGCTGCGTGAACTCACCGCGCGGTCGGTGGTGCTCGCCTGCGGCGGCTTCGAGGCCAACGCCGAGTGGCGGACGCGCTACCTCGGTCCGGGCTGGGAGCTGGCCAAGGTGCGCGGCACGCGCTTCAACACCGGCGACGGCCTGCGCATGGCCCTCGACATCGGGGCCAGTCCCTTCGGCAACTGGTCGGGCGCGCACGCCTGCGGCTGGGACCGGAACGCGCCCGAGTTCGGCGAGATCGAGATCGGCGACCAGTTCGAGAAGCACAGCTATCCGCTCGGCATCCTCGTCAATGCCGACGGCCGGCGCTTCGTCGACGAGGGCGCGGACTTCCACAGTTTCACCTACGCGAAGTACGGCCGCGCGGTGCTCGAGCAGCCCGGGCAGTTCGCCTGGCAGGTCTTCGATTCGAAGGTGCTCCACCTGCTGCGGCCGGAATACGGGATCTCGCGGGTGACCAAGGTGCGCGCGCAGACGCTCGAGGAGCTGGCCGGCAAGCTCGAGGACGTCAACCCCGAGGGGTTCCTGCGTACCGTCCGCGCCTTCAACGCGGCGATCAAAGGCGACGTGCCCTTCGATCCCTACACGAAGGACGGACGCCGGACCGTCGGCCTCGATCCCGAGAAGTCGAACTGGGCCAACGCTCTCGATCAGCCGCCGTTCGAGGCGTACGCGACCACGTGCGGGATCACCTTCACCTTCGGCGGGCTCCGCGTCGATGCCGACGCCCAGGTCCTCGATCACGACGCGGCCAAGATCGCGGGACTCTACGCCGCCGGCGAGATGGTCGGAGGGATCTTCTACTTCAACTACCCGAGCGGCGCCGGCCTCGTCTCGGGCGCGGTCTTCGGCCGCCTCGCCGGCGCGTCCGCCGCGCGCGGCCCCGGCCGATCCTGACCCCGTACCCGCCGTGGCCGAAGCCGCGCGAACCTGGTCGGGATGTGATCAAATCCCCTCATCACTCATCGGGGAGGACTCGCCATGAACCGCTTGTCTGCTGTCACCATTGGGTTGCTGGTCGCCGGGTTGACCGTGCTGAGTTGCGCGTACGTGTCGTTCGGTCAGGTCCGGGGCGGCTGGCACACGCTCATCGAGGGAACGAACGGCCTGGACAACTGGAACCGGGTGGGCGACGCCAACTGGCGGACGGAGGACGGTGCCATCGTCGCCGACAAGGGCAAGGGCGGGTATCTGGTCTCGAAGGCCTCCTACAAGGACTTCCAGATCCGGGCGGAGTTCTGGGCGGATCACACCACGAATAGCGGCATCTTCATCCGCTGCACCGATCCCAACCAGATCACCGCCACCAACGCGTACGAGGTGAACATCTTCGACCAGCGCCCCGATCCGTCGTACGGCACCGGGGGGATCGTCAACGTGGCCAAGGTGTCGCCCATGCCGAAGGCCGGCGGCAAGTGGAACACCTACGAGATCACGGCCAAGGGCTCGCAGCTCACCGTCGTGCTGAATGGTGTCCAGACCGTCGACGTCCAGGACAGCAAGCTCAAGGAGGGGCCGTTCGCGCTGCAGTTCGGCAACGGTCCCAACGACGCCCCCGGCGGCGCCATCAAGTGGCGCAGGGTTCAGATCAAACCGATGTAGGCCTCAGCGGCCGAGGGCGCGGACGACGGCGTCGACGTCGGCGTCGGTGTTGTGGAGATGGAACGACATCCGCACCGCGCCGGCGCGGACGGACGCCCTGATCCCCGCGCCCCGCAGCCGCTCCAGTCCTCCGTCGGTGGCGACGGTGACGATGGCCGAATCAGCAGGCGCGAGGCCGAGCCGGGCGCGCAACGCGTTGGCGAGGGCGAGGTCGTGTCGGTGGATCGCGTCGATGCCGACCTCGGCGAGCAACTCGAGCGCGGGCAGGGTGCCCGCCCACGCCAGCCACGCGGGCGAGATGTCGAGGCGTCGCGCGTCCTTGGCCAGCCGGAGCGGAGGGCCGTAGATGGACGTCCACGGATCGTCGCCGGCGTACCAGCCCGCGTAGAGCGGTCGCAGCATCCCGAGACGCTCCGGCCGGACCACTCCAAAGGCCGTGCCGCGGGGCGAGAGCAGCCACTTGTAGGCGGCGCAGGACACGAAGTCGAAGCGATCGGCGGACAACGGCAGCCAGCCCACGGCCTGCGTGGCGTCGACGTAGGTCAGGCAGCCATGATGCGCGGCGGCCGAGGCCAGGGCGTCGAGACCGCCGGGGACGAGGCGGCCGTCGGCCGATTGCACCGCGCTCACCGCCACCAGGTCCACGCCGGGCCCGATGGCCTCGACGAGGCCGGACAGCGGCACCGTCCGCACGCGCACGCCGCGATCGGCGTGGGCGAGGAACGGAAACAAGACCGCCGTGAAGTCCTCCTCGGCGGCCAGCACACGCGCGCCGTCGGGGAGCGCGCTCGCCACCAGCGCGGTGAACGTCGAGACCTGATTGCCGATGCTGACCCGATCGGGCGTGGTGTCCACGAGGCTCGCGAATCGTTGGCGGGCACGGTTGACCAGCTCGTCGTAGCCGGCCGCCTCGGCACGTCCCGTCCGCCACGTTTCGATGGCGTCGTCGAGGGCCTCGACGGCGCGCCGGGGCGGGAGCCCGATGCTCGCGGTGTTGACGTAGACGCCGGTGGGCGCGAATTCCTTCTGCGCGGCTTCCAGGCTCATAGTGGACAGCCTCTCACACGCCGCGCTCGGCGAGCGCGATCAGCGCGTCGTGGATGCGCCGGTCGATCTCCAGGCCCTCGCGCTCCCGCCGCGCGCGCTCGCGATACGCGCGCTCGCCGGGAATACGGATCTCGTCGACGCCGGCCTGCCGCGGCGTGCCCTTGACGGTGGCGATGTCCGCGGCCAGCGCGCGACGATAGTCCTCCAGCGGGACGAACAGGTCGGGCTTGAACGCGATGAAGAGGTACCCGACGGTCTCCTCGTCAGCGGGCACGGCACACAGCACACCGAGCGCGTGCATGGCCAGCGCCAGCGCGTAGCCCTTGTGACCACCGAACGGCAGGAGCGCGCCCCGGCGCGCGGCCGCCGCGTCGGTGGTGGGACCGCCGTGCTCGTCGATCGCCACTCCGTCCGGCAAGGGAAGGCCGAGCCGCTCTCGGAACTGGAGATCGGTGCCCATGAATGCCGAGGTGCCCAGGTCGATCACCAGCGGGTCGCCGTCCATCGGAAATCCGAACGCGATCGGATTGGTGCCGAGGGCCGCCTTGGCCCCGCCCAAGGGCGCGACCATGGGATGGGCGGCGACGGTGTGGATGCCGATCAGGCCGGCGCGCGCCGCCATCTCGACGTAGTAGGCGCTGCGCCCGCTCATCCAGATGTTGTTGACGCCGACGAGGGCGAAGCCGCGCGCGTGCGCCCGCTCGATCACGGCGTGCGTGGCGTGGTACATCGCCAGCATGCCGCTCTGGTTGCCGCCGTCGAACAGCACCGACACGTCCGTTTCCTTGAGCACGCGCATCGGGCCGCGCGGCGCCTTGAGGCGGGGATGCTCGGCGACGTTGAGCAGCTTCGGCAGGCCGGAGTACTCGTAGCCGCAGAGCGCCGCGTCGATCGCGTGGTCGGCGAGGATCCGCGCCTCGTCCGGCTCGTACCCGATCCCGCGCATGGCTTGCTCGGACAGCGCGCGGGCGTCGGCCACGCTCAGGTGGACACGTTCGATTGAATGGCCGCGCGTCACCCGCCGTACACCGTGAATTCGACGAGGTTCTCGTCGGGATCGCGGAAGTACACGCTGGTCGACACCCCGCGCGCGCACGAGCGGGGCCCTGGCCCGGCCTCCGGCGTCACCCCGTGACGCTTCAGCAGCGCGAGGATCTCGTCGACGGTTCCGTCCCATTCGAGACAGAAGTCGGCCCCTCCCGAGGTCGGCTTGCGCGCCCCGAGGTAGCCCGGCCGCGCCGGCGCCTCGGGTCCGTGGACGTTGATCTTCTGCGCGTCGCCGATCCGGATCGTCGCCATGTCCGGACGGCCGGGGCGCTTCTCCCACGCGATCGTGAAGCCGAGCTGCTGGTAGAAGTCCAGCGTGCGCTGCAGATCTCCCGCGACGATGACCCAGTGGTCGATGCCCTTGATTCCCATCGCTGGCGCCCTCCGTTTCCGACCCTATCACGACAGTCGGCAGGGCGGCGGGCGCCAGCGGTGGGCGTAACGGCTCAGCCGAGGGTTCTAGATCGTCTCCTTGGCCTTGAGATCCTCCAGCTCGCTCGCGCTCAGGCCCAGCCACTCGGCGTAGATCTGGGCGTTGTGCTCGCCGAGCAGCGGCGCGCGGTCCACCGCGACGTGCGATTCGGACATCTTCACCGGCCACCCGGGCAGCGTGAACTTGCCGCGCTTGGGGTGGTCGACGGTGACGATCATCTCGCGCTTCTGCAGGGCGGGATCCTGCGTGATTTCCATCGTGTCGTAGACGGCCCCGGCGGGGACGCCGGCATCGCCCAGGATCTGCATGACCTCGACCTTGGTCCGGCTCTGGGTGAACTCGTTCAGGATGCGGTCTACCTCGTCGTGGTTGGTCCAGCGCTTCTCCGGCGCGTTGAAGCGCTCGTCGCCGATCAGGTCCTCGCGGCCGATGGCCTTCAGCAGCTTGTCCCAGTGCCGGTTGCCGGCGCGGGTGGTGTAGATGAAGCAGTAGTCGTTGAGCCCCCCGCCCTTGCACTTGTAGAGGCCACTGGGAGCCGTGGTGCCGAGCGCGCTGCGGTTGCCCGAGCGCACCGCCGCCTTGCCGCTGGCGGACTGGCGCGCGAAGGCGATGCGGCTGAAGTTGATCACCGCATCCTGCATGGCCACTTTGATGTGCTGACCCTTGCCCGTGCGCTCCCGCTGGTGCAGGGCGGCCAGGATGCCGATGGCGCAGTGCAGCCCGGTCCCGGTGTCGCCGATGGTCGGCCCCGGCTTGAGCGGCTCGGTCTCCGGCGTGCCCGTGAGGCTCAGGGCTCCGCCCACGGACTGAGCGATCATGTCGAAGCTCACGTAGTTCTCGTAGGGACCCTCGCCGAAACCCTTGACCTGCGCGTAGATGATCCGGGGATTGATCTTCCGGACGACGTCGTAGCCGAAGCCCAGCCGCTCGATGGCCCCCGGCGCGAAGTTCTCGATCATGACGTCGGCCTTCTTGAGCATCTCCGTGAAGATGCCGCGCCCGCGCTCGCTGCCGAGGTTCAGCGTGATGCTGCGCTTGTTGGCGTTGAGCAGCATGAAGTAGTGCGAATCCACGCCCTTCGTATCGGTGGACGCGCCCCGGCCCTGGTCGCCGCCCTTGGGGTTTTCGACTTTGATGACGTCGGCGCCCAGCCATGCCAGCGCCTCCGTGCACGAGGTCCCGGCCTCGAACTGGGTGAGATCGAGAACCTTCACGTCCTCCAGCGCGGTCTTCTGCGACATGGTGAGCCCCTCCTCGGTGCGACTTTCGCCTATTCTAGTCCGAGACGCGATTCAAAAGGAGAGTGCCATGTACACGGTCCCTGACGTCGACGAAGTGGTGGCGGTGGCCAAGGAGCTGGGCATTCACCTCGGGCCTGACGAGGCCGCCCTGTACCGGCGGTTCCTGATCGACCAGCTGAGAGACCTCGACACTTTCGTGCAAGCGCGGCTCGAAGAGCCCCGGCCGCCGATGGTCTCGGCCTCCCGGCAGCCCGGGTATCGGCCGACGCCGGAAGAAGACCCGCTCAATGCCTGGATGTGGAAGTGCCGGATCGAGGGAGCGGCCGGCGGCCTGCTGGCGGGCAAGACGGTCAGCTTCAAGGACCACATCGCGGTGGCCGGGATGCCGATGAGCTTCGGATCGTTCGCCCTCGAAGGCTTCGTCCCCGACTTCGACGCCACCGTGGTGACCCGCGTGCTGCAGGCGGGAGGGACCATCATCGGCAAGAACGTGATGAACGGTCTCAGCGGCGGGTTCGGCACCGGCGGCGCCATCGGCGACTACGGCCGGCCGCTCAATCCCCACAATCACGAGCACGTCACCGGCGGGTCGTCGTCGGGCTCGGGCGCGGCGGTGGCCGCGGGCGAGGTGGACATCTCCTTCGGCGGCGACCAGGGCGGCTCCATTCGCATCCCGGCCGCGTATTGCGGAATTGTCGGCCACAAGCCCACGTTCGGACTCGTGTCGCACTTCGGGATCGGCTTCGGCTCGGATCAGTCCATCGACTACACGGGTCCGATGGCCCGGAGGGTGGAAGACGCGGCGGCGGCGCTTCAGGCGACGGCCGGACACGACGCCTACGATCCTCGCGCGGCCCGCGACGTCCCCACGAGCATGGACGTGCTCGGCCGGCTCACCGCCGGTGCGACAGGGCTCCGCGTCGGCGTGCTGCAGGAGGGCTTCGACGACGCGGAGAGCGACGTGCGCGACCTGGTCCTCGCCGCGGTCGACGTCCTCGCCAAAGCGGGCGCGGAGGTATCCAAGGTCTCCGTCCCCGCGCACCAGGCGATCCGCACGGCCCAGGCCGCGCTCTCGAACGAAGGCGGGCTGGCGCTCTTCAAGACCGGCTTCTTCGGCGCCTTCACCCGGACGTACTATCCGGCCTCTGTCATCGCGGCCATCAACAAGCTGTGGGCCGCTCAGGCCGACGTCCTCGCGCCGCGCACCAAGCTGTCGCTGATCGCCGGCGAGCTGAGCCGCCGCAACTATCACGGCGGCATGTATGCCAAAGCCCAGAACGTGCGGCCCGCCTACATCAAGGCCTACGACACCGTCCTGGCGGACGTCGACGTGCTCGTGATGCCCACCTGCATCATGACGGCCCCCAAGAACCACCGGCCGGGCAGCTACCTCGAGGCCGTCGAGGACAATCTCTTGTCGGCGAGCCGGGGCGGCAGCCGCAACACCCAGCCCTTCAACTACACCGGCCACCCCGCGCTCGCCGTCCCCGTGGGCAAGTCGTCGGCGGGACTGCCGGCCAGCATGCAGCTCGTCGGGCGTTTCTTCGACGATCCGCTTCTCATGCGGGTCGCGTATGCCTACCAGCACGCGACCGACTGGGACAAGATCATCGGCGTGCGTCCCCAGGTCCGTTGAAGGAGGGATGAGTGGATCTCCAACTCACCGGCAAGAAGGCGATCGTGACGGGCGGCAGCCGCGGGATCGGCCGGGCCATCGCCCGCCAACTCGCGCTCGAGGGCTGCGACGTCGCCATCTGCGCGCGGAACGAAGACCGGCTGAAGCAAGCGGCCGCCGAGCTGGCCAAGGAATCGGGCCGCAAGGTCGTTCCCATCGCCTGCGATACTTCGAACGCGGACTCGATCAAGCGCTTCGTCGACACGGCGGCGCGCGAGCTCGGCGGCCTGCACATCGTGATCAACAACGCGGCGCGCGTCGGCGGCACGCCCGGCACCGTCGAGAACGTGAGCGACACCGACGTCCTGCGCGACTTCGAAGAGAAAGTGGTTGGCTATCTACGAACAGTCCAGGCGGCCGTGCCCTACCTGAAGCAGGCCGGGTGGGGGCGCGTGATCAACATCAGCGGCGGCGCCGGACGCGCCCCCGGCACCGCGGTGAGCGGCGGCATCCGCAATATCGCGACCGTCAACCTGACCAAGTCGATGGCCAACGCGCTCGGGCCCTACGGCATCAACGTCAACGCCATCTACCCCGGGCAAACGATCACCGAGGCCACGCTGGAGCGCTACGCCGAGCAGGCCAAGCGCGAAGGCACGACCGTGGAGGCGCTCGGCAAGGCCGCCGACGAGCGCACCCTGCTCAAGCACGTGGTGACCGCCACCGACATCGGCTACGTCGTGGCGATGCTCTGCTCGCCGCTCACCATCGGCGTGCACGGCGAAGCCATCGCCGTCGACGGCGGCAACCGCACCGACATGCACTACTGACTACTTCTTCATGGCCTCGGGGGCCGGCTCGGCGGAGGCGTGGTCGACGACGTAGAACCACTTGCCGGCGCGGCGCTCGACGACCACGGTGTAGCGTCCGTTCATGGTCGTGGGGCCGCCGCCGGTCTTCGGGGTCAGGGTCAGCGAGAACGTGCCCCAACCGGTTGCGACGTTCCGGGTTTGTCGGTGGGCGGTCTCGGAGATCGAGACGTCGGTGACGGTGTTCGCTGACAGCAATCCTTCGTACACCGCGCGAATCGCCTTGTCGCCGCGGGCCAGCGGCGCGCCCGGCAACGCGGCGATCGCGTCCGGCGCGTAGCATTTCACCACCGCGTCGACGTCGTTCGCCTTCATCGCCTTGATCCAGGCCGCGTCGACCTCCTTGGTGGGAGAGTCGGCGGCGTGGACAACGAGTGCGGACGAGAACAGCAGGAGCGGGACGATGAGCCATGCGCGCGTCACAACCCCTCGCCCGACCTTGTCCCCCGAATGCTTGCGTGCCATGGTCCGCTCCTCTCGAGACTGACGCCGCCGGCCGCCGAGCTTCCTCGGCGGCCGTCGGGTGCACCCTGACTTCGCGGGTGAAGTTGTTCGCTCAGCTCCGAGCGTTCTGGTACCGGGCGTTGTGAAGCACGCGGCCCGGATAGCTCCCCGTGTGCGTGCCCTTCTCCAGCAGGACCTCGCCGTTGACCACCGTGAAGTGGATGCCCTCGGCCAGCTCGCGCATGCGCCAGCCCTTGTTCGGGAAGTCGTGCACCACGTCCTCGGTGATCGGCTGCACGGTGTCGGGATCGAAGACCACGAGGTCGGCGGCCATCCCCGGCTGCAACAGGCCGCGGTCGTAGATGCCGAAGGCGGTGGCCGAGTCGAAGGTGAGCCGGCGGACGGCCAGCTCGAGCGACATGATCTTCTTGTTCCGCACCCAGTGGCCGAGCAGGCGGGTGGAGTTGGACACGTTCGAGTGGAACTGCACGTGGGCGCCGCCGTCGGAGAGGCCGACCACCGCGTACGGGCTGCCGAGGATCTGCGCCACCGCCTCGGTGTCGGTGTTGTTCTCGCCGAGCGTGAACACCGTGCTCAGCTCTTCCTCGACGGCGAGATCGAGGAACGCATCCAGCGGGTGCTGGCCGCGGGCCTTGGCGATATCCGCCAGGCTCTGGCCTTCGAGGCCACGGTTCTTCGTGAGCTTGGTCTCCTCCACGATCATGAGGTCCCAGCGCTTGGAGAAGATCGAGTCCGCGTGGAGCGGGGCGTCGACCTCGACGCGGAGCTTGGCGCGGACCTCCGGATCACGATAGGCGCGCATCTTCTCGGCGTCGGAGCCCTGGAGGATCGGCAGCCACGTGGGCATGCTGCGGAACACCTGGCAGTTCTTCATCGTGAACCGCTGCACGACGCTGCCGGGATTGACGAGCGGCACCGCGCGCAGGCCCTTCCGGGCCGTCTCCTCGACGTGCGACAGGTGCTGGCGCCACCGTCCGGGATGGCGCGCCTGCTCGACGAGGGTGTTGTACATCACCGGACGTCCGCAGGCCTCGGAGATCCGGCTCAGCAGACCGCTCTTCAGCTCGGGGTTGGTCCCGCCGCCGCACTGGATCACGCCCGTGCCGACTTCGCGGAGCACGTCGGTCAGCGCGAACAGCTCGGACTCCGGCGCGACGGCCGCGGGAATGCGGGTCCCCGCGATGTCGAAGTGATTCATGTTGCGGGTGATCGAGAGCCCGAGCGCCCCCGCCTCGAGCGCCTCGCGGACGATCCGCCGCATCGTGTCGAGCTCGGCGTCGGTGGCCGGGCGCTCCGAGCAGTCCTTCCCCATCGCGTAGAGTCTGACCGCGGAGTGACCGACCAGCGTGCCGACGTTGACGCCGAGCCGCTGTCCGACCGCGCTCATGTACTCGGGGAAGCTCTCCCAGTTCCACGGCACGCCGGCGTCCAGCACGTCCATGGGAATCGCTTCGACGTAGGAGAGCATGCCGGCCAGCTTCTCGCGCTCGTCACGTCTGACCGGGGCCAGGGCCAGCGAGCAGTTGCCGATGATCACGCTGGTGGCGCCGTGGTGACAGGAGAAGGTGCAGAGCGGATCCCACAGCACCTGCGCGTCGTAGTGACAGTGGTTGTCGATGAACCCCGGCGAGACGACCCGTCCATCGGCCTCGATGGTCCGGCGCGCCGGTCCGTCGAGGCGGCCGAGCTCCACGATCTTGCCCTGAGCCACGCCGACGTCGCCGTTGAAGGCAGGCCGGCCCGAGCCGTCGATGATGCGTCCGTTCCTGATCAGCAGGTCGTAGGCCATGGGGTCCTCCTTTTCGGTCGCGGGCCGGATCTACGGGATAGTAGCTCAGGGCCGCGATTCATTCCGGCTTTTTCGTGGACAGCGCGCGCTGGACCATGCAACCGACCTGACCCTTCATGGTGCCGGTGACGATGCGGACGTGGGCCATGTCCTGGCATTCGGCGTCGTCGAGCAGCTCGACTTCGGTGCCGTGGCCGATCTTGCCGACCTTGGGGACGATGCCGCCAACGCCGACCTCGCACCATTCGCGCTCGTCGCGGCCGGCGAGGAGCGCGCGCGCGCAGTTGACCGACGCGGTGTAGCTCGTCCACAGCGTGAACTCGGTGGGCGACTCCGGCGTCACCACCACGTAGCGTTTCTCGCCGGCCACCGCGGGGGCGGCGGCGAGCGAGGCGACGACCAGGACGATCACGACCGCGCGCATGTGAGGTCTCCTTTGATCAGCGGGCAATTCTCGATGGTCTTCGGATTGCTATCATAGCGGTCATGACTATCTTGCTGAGCGCCATGCTGGTCGTCGGCTTGATCGTGGTCACCCCCGGGCCAGCCGCGTCCGGGGGCGGCGAGCGCCATTCCGGGACCGTCGTGTCCGTCGATCAGGCGACACGAACGCTCGTGATCCAGGAGCTGATCGAGGACGGCCGCCCGCGCCGGCTGGAGGTGCGGGTGCCGGCGGGCACGGCCATCGTGTACTCCGAGCGCATCCCGGACGAACAGGTGACCCGTCTCGATTCGCCGTTCAACGACCGGCGCGTCGACTTCGCCGACGTGCGCCCGGGCGACTTCGTCGTCGTGGAGGGCGCCGCGCGGGGCGGGTCGGCGACCGCGCGCATCGTGGTGGTGACGTTGCGTGCGGGCTCGGCGGCCGCCAGTCCGGCCGCGGCCATGCCAGGAGCGCCGTCCCGTCGCTAAAGTCGGCCACTCCTTTCTCGGCCCCGAGCGGTCTGGTATGATCGCCGCACGATGGCACCTGGGCTGCGCGACCTCGTCGGGCGGGCGATGATCGATCCGGAATTCATGGCCGATCTCGAGCGATCGCCGGATACCGTGCTGGCGAAGTTCCAGCTCAGCGCCGACGAGACGACGGCCGTCCGCCAGGCCATCCGGCATCTGGCCCAGACCCCCCCGAACAAGCGAGCTCGCGAGCTCCACACCGCCCTCATCCGTCGCGTCTCGACCTGAGATCGGCGCGTGGCATCGAAGGCCGCCGAAACCGCGGACTTCATCAAGACCGTCCGCCTGTTCCGCGAATTCAACGAACCCGAGTTGCTGGCGCTCACCGGTCGTCTGCGCGAGCGCCGGCTGCGCCGGGGACAGGTATTGTTCCGCGAGGGTGACGAGGGCGAGGAGATGTTCCTGGTCCGCGAGGGCTCCATCCTCGTCTCCAAGGCGGTGAAGGGGAACGTCGAGCAGATCCTGGCCCGCTTCGGCCGGGGCGATTTCTTCGGCGAGATGAGCCTGTTCGACCGCTCGCCACGCTCGGCGACCATCCAGGCGGAAACGGAGACCGAGCTGCTGGCCCTCGATCGCGACAATCTCAACGGGCTCATCCAGGTGAACCCGCGCGCGGCCGCCGCCTTCTTCCACGGCCTCGTGCAGGTCTTCATCGAGCGCCTGCGCACCTCGGGCGAGCTGGTCGCGGAGATCACGCGCTGGGGCCTCGAGGCGACCGGGCTCGACATGGAGTCGCGGTGACCGACGCGTCCATTCCGCGGCGGGCCAAGATCGAGCTGCTCGTCCGTCGTGACGACGAGAGCTTCGAGATCCAGGAGGTCTCCAGCTCGGCGGCCTGGGTGCAGATGCGTCCCACCCGCGTCGCCGTCGAGACCTTCGAGCTGGCCGAGCTGGCCTCGCGCCTCAGCCGCGAGCCGAGCTTCATCCTCAAGAACCGCAAGACCGAGCGCTTTTTGATCATCTCGGAGCCGGAGCGGTTCCTGTGGGACCAGATGGACGGCCACACCTCGCTCCAGGAGATGGCGACCGCCTACGTGCTGAAGTACGGGCAGTTCAACTTCGACGTCATTCCCGCCCTCGTGCGCAAGCTCCAGAAGGCGCAGCTCTTGACCCTGGAGCCGGCCTCGCGCCTGCGCCGGGTGCTAGCCAGGAACCGCCAGCAGCGCGTGCTCCGCGCGGCGGAGATGACGCTGTTCGCGCTGGAGCGGATCAACGTCTCCAGCCGGCGCGTGCAGCCGATGTTCCGCCGGCTCTACCGCTGGGGCGGGTTCGTGCTGTTCACGCCGGCGGCCCTGGTGCTGTCCGTGCTTTTCGGTCTCGTCGGGATCGTCGCCGCGGTGCGGCTCTGGCAGAGCGCCGACGCCATCGCCTCGGGCTTCGGCGGCCACGCGCTGCTCGCCCTCGTCTCCGTCAAGCTGCTGCTGCTGGCCACCCTGGCCATCCACCAGCTCGTCCACGGGCTGGCCCTCGTTCACTACGGCCGGCAGGTCAGGGAGTTCGGCTTCACGTTCCTCCACGGGATCCTGCCCACGTTCTACGTCGACGTCACCGACATCTTCATGGCCTCGCGGCGGGCTCGCGTGGTCACCGCGGTGTCGGGCACCGTGGTGCACCTCGTCCTGGGATCCCTATGGTTCCTGGTGGCGCTCCAGGCCGGGCCCGGCTTCTTCCGGGCCTTCGCGGCGGCGTCGGGCATCATCCAGTTCCAGACGTTCGTGATCGCCCTCTATCCGTTCTGCTTCATCGAGATGGACGGCTATCACGTGCTGGTCGACGCGCTCGGGGTCCCCACCCTCAAGAGCGACGCGCTCCACTACGTGGGTCGGCTCCTGCGGGGGGCGGCGCCGGTGCGGTGGTCGCGCGAAGCCGCCCTCTACCTCGGCTACGTGACGCTCTCCACGCTGTCGGTGGCCGGCTTCGTCGCCTTCAACGTCATCCTGATCATTCACGCCACGAGCTGAGTCGGAGGGGGACGGCGTCCCCCTCCGACCGGCCGTCTACTTCGCCGGCGTGGCCGTCCCCTCGAAGTACGCCCGGTATTTCGGCCAGCTGAACATCGCGATGCGGCGGCCGAGGATCAGCCCTTCCTCGTTGTCGACGCGAACGTGGTAGCCCCCGAGCAGGCGAGAGAGCGCGGCCATCTCCGCGGTGGCCGTGAAGCTGTGCAGCTCCAGCCGCACGACCCTGGACTCGGAGACGTCGGTCGCCGGCTTCCCGTGGTGCGCCTGCATCTGCGCCGACGTGAAATCGCCCTCGGTCAGATATCCCGCCTGCTGGAACGCGACGGCGCCGTAGCGGTCACTGCCGGTGAACAGTTCCAGCGTCCGGGCGGCGGCGCCGCTGGCCGTGGCGTGGCCCGAGATGTATCCGGGAAACGGCGGCGTGACGAAGCTCCGCGGCGAATAGGGCCGCCACTCCTCGGCGGCGATCGTCATGGTGCCCTTGCCCGGCCCGGCCCAGCCTTCGATCTGCTTGCCCTTGTAGTAGAGCTGCGCCCACCAGTACGGCCGGCTGTTGTCGTAGGTGCGCTTGGTTTCCCAGCACGCGATGAACGCGTCCATCACGACGTTGCCCACCGCGAAGAAGAGCTTGATGTCCTGATCCAGGGTGTGGCGGTCGCGGCGCGACACGTCCTGCGCGAACTGCAGCCAGTGTCCGGACTGGCCGGTCGAGCGCGGGCCCTCCCGCATGAACTCGATGACGGCTTTCTGCTCGAGCGTGAGGTTGGCGTTGACCCGCACCGCCTCCTCGATGTCCCGGCTCAGCGCCTCGGATCCCCACTTGGGCGGCTCGGGGGCACGGAACTGGTCGGAGCGATCGAGGCCGAACGTCTTGATCCGCCCCCATTGCGGGCCGAGAAATCCCGGCGACACCGTGCCCCCCTTGCCGTCGTCGAAGGGGATGGGGAACCATCGCACCGGATCCGTGATGTTGGCGGCGGTGTTCACGGGCTTGTATCCGGTGTAGTCGGAGTAGGGCTTGCCGTCGCCGCCGGGCTCGTCGCCGAGCTGGTTGGCGCCGTCGCGGCGGCGATAGGCGATGAGGGCGTTGGCGGCGACGTTGCCGACGCCTTCCGGCGTGCGCACGTCGGTGGTGACGTTGGCGGGATCGAAGCCGCGCGCCTTGAACTGTTCGCGGATCCAGTCGGCGTCCTCGTCGTAGACGAAGAGCAGCGCGCGGTACGTCGCGTAGGCGATGGCCTTTTCCTTGTTGGCCTGGGTGCGCTCCGCCTTGGGCCGGCGCAGCTTGCCCCCGAGGCGCGTACCGACCGCCTTGTCGTCGTAGGCCGCCCAGGCATCGTACATGGCGGTGAGCACGATCGCGTCCGTGCGCGACAGCACGGTGGGGCGCGGCTTGTTGCGCACCGCGTCCCGGCCCGACGCTTCCAGCGTGAAGTCGAGCCATCGGTAGGCGGCGGTGGGCTTGAAGTCCGCTGCCGGCATGCGGTGCACCAGGGTTGCGCTGGAGAGCGGCACGAAGACCTGGCCCGTATCCTTGGAAATCTCCTGTGCCGCCGCCGCCGATCCGGCGAGCAGCACGCCCGTCAACGCCACCATGAACTTGCGCATGATTTTCTCCCTTGCCCCACGAGGGGCTGGCGAACACGCCCGTCAACGACCGTGAAGCGATCCAAGTGCCGTTCGAGGGAACGGCGACCCAGGATAGTCAGCAATCCGTCAGGTCGCCAGCGAGATCTGCCGACTCATCGGTGATTCTCACGGTTGATCCGACGCGGTATCGGCGATGAGGCATTCGACGGCTTCGGCGATTCGCTTCGCGTCGTCGGGGTGCGTGGCCGGCCGATCGGTCTCGGCGAGGACGCGGGCCTGGGATTCCGGTGGCAACGACGCGAGTCGGGATTGCGCGCGGGCGCGGAGGGGATCGGCGACCAGGTGGGCGATCTCGGCGACGGCGGCGAGGCCCAGCGCGAGACGTTCGGCGCGCGTCGAAGCGGCGCGCACGCGACGTCCGAGCGCTTGACGGTAGACGTGCGAGACGTTCAGCCGCGTGCGCTCGACGGCGACGAGGTCCCCGTCCAGCGTCGCCCAGTGAAGCGTGCACGTCCGAGCGATGTCCCTGACGAAGCGCGCGAGCGGGGCGGCGCCGAGGGCGGCGGCGATCGAGGCGACGCCGTCGCGGACCGCGTCGGGGATCGCGCGGGACGGCAGTACGCGCAGCGGCGGCGCGACGAATTCGACGTCAGCGCCCTCGGGGTCGAGACGCAGGTGGTCTTCGAGCGGCTCGCCGAGCGCCCACAGCGAGCAGACGACACCGCCGTCGGCGTCGCGAACGCGTCGGGGCGCGTGACGGTGAACGTCCTGCCAGTCCGGACGGTGATAGGCGCGCGCTCGCCACGTGACCTTCTCCACGCGCCCGCGCAGGTTGACGGTCACCCCGGGCGCCGGGCACGCGCGCTCGTGGGGCGCCGGGATCCAGTCGAGCCGGCCGGCCATGAACGCGGCGAGGGGATCGGCCTCCGTCGTGTGATAGCGGAACGACTCGAGCAGGGTGAGGAAGAGCTGCTCCGTCGGGTACGGGCCGCGATATTCGAGGCGCGGGCGGCCCGCGTCGGCGGCGAGGGCGGCGATGAGATTCAGCACCGCCACGCCCGCTCCCGGCGGCAGCCGGGCCGGCTCCAGCAACACCGGGATACGGTCGACGGCGCCGTAGTCGAGCGATTCGAAGAGCGTCAGGGGAGCCTGAGCGCCGGCCGACGGATGCGCGGCGTGCCAGAGGCGATCGCACAGCCCCCACGGCGGCTCGTAGGCGGCGCGGGGCTCGATCATCACCCACGAATCGTCGGTGATCCTGATCCACGCGTGGCCGAGCCCGCCGTCGCCGTTCCAGCGAAGCGTGGTGAGGACGGCGCCACGGCGATCCAGCTCGAGCACGCGCCGCGACGAGCCGAGGGCGCGCGGCTCCCGGACCACGCGCGTGTCATGGGGTTCGACGTCGACGGCCAGGGAATCGTCACCGTCCGCCGCCAGCCGCTCTCGCAGCCACGCGAGAGTCAGCGGATCGGCGGGATCGGAGAGCCACGCCCGGAGGCGGCCCGCGTCCCTCGCGTTCACGAGTCGGATGATACAATCCCGGCCGTGCCCGCGAAGTTCGAGGTTTTCCCGTCGCTCCAATGACGCACGACGAGGCGCTGTGGCGTTCGGCGCTGGAGTTGGCCGCGGCCATCCGCGCCAAGCAGGTCTCCCCCGTCGAAGTCACCGAGACCATCCTGGCCCGGATCGAGGCGCTCAATCCCCGGCTGAACGCGTTCTGCCTGGTCACCCGCGACATCGCGCTCCGCGACGCTCGCGAAGCCGAGATCGCGGTGGTCAAGGGTGAGCCGATCGGCCCCCTGCACGGGGTGCCGCTGTCGCTCAAGGACGTGATCTTCACGCGCGGTCTGCGCACCACGGGCGGCTCGCGGCTCTTCGCGGACGCGGTGCCGGAGGAGGACGCGATCGCGACGGGCCGGCTGCGCGCCGCGGGCGCCGTCCTCCTCGGCAAGACCAACACCTCGGAGTTCGGCCACAAGGCCGTGACCGACAACCCGATGTTCGGCGCCACCCGCAATCCGTGGAACCTCGAGATGACGCCCGGCGGATCGAGCGGAGGCGCGGCCGCGGCGGTGGCGAGCGGGCTCGGTCCGATTGCGCTGGGCACCGACGGCGGCGGCTCGCTGCGCATTCCCGCGGCCTTCTGCGGCGTCTACGGCTTCAAGCCGTCGTGGGGCCGCGTCCCCCAGCATCCGACGTTTCCGGGATGGGAGCACCTCGGCGTGACCGGCCCGATCACGCGGACCGTGCGCGATGCCGCGTTGGCCCTCGACGTCATCGCGGGCGCCGACGATCGCGACCGCCACTCGCTGCCGCGTGAGGCCGGCTCGTACGTGAACGCCTGCGACGACGACATCAAGGGCCTGCACGTCGCCTGGACGCCGGACCTCGGCTACGCCACCGTCGATCCCGCGGTCCAGGCGATCTGCGAGAACGCGGCGGCCGAGTTCGAGTCGCTGGGCTGCCACGTGGAAGTCGTCAACCCCGGGTGGGAGGACTGCGAGGAGATCTTCCGGACCATCGTGGCCGCTCAGTTCTACGCCCACTGGTCGGATCAGCTCCCGGCCCAGGAGAGCGAGCTCGACGCCACGCTGGTGAAGTTCATCCGGAAGGGCGGCGCGGTCTCGGCGCGCGAGTACGTGCTGGCCATGGAGCGGGCGCGCGCCTACTGGCACGAGGCCCAGACGTTCCTGGCGCGCTTCGACCTCTTGCTCACCCCCACCGCCGCCGTCGCGCCGTTTGCCCTCGGGTCATCGGGGCCTCGCGAGATCGCGGGGCAGGAGATCTCCGTGCTCGGCTGGATGCCGTTCACCTTCCCCTTCAACCTCACCGGGCAGCCCGCGGCCAGCGTTCCCGCGGGAGTCACCGATGATGGGCTGCCCGTCGGCCTGCAGATCGTCGGCCGGCGCAACGCGGACCGCACGGTGCTGGCGGCGTCCGCGGCCTTCGAAGCGGCCTGTCCGTGGAGCGAGCGGCGACCTCCGTCGTGACCGCCGCGCGCAAGGGGCGACGGCGTTCGTTGCAGACCCGCTGGGTGGTCCTGAGCGTCGTGTTGTTCGCGCTCCTGCTGCTGGTCATCTGGCTCGCGGTGACGGACGCCCCGAGTATCAAATTCGTGGTACGGCTCTACCGGGACAAGCACTTCTTGAAGGAGACGGTGGCGTCGTGGGGATGGATGGCGCCGCTGGTGTTCATCGGGATCCAGGCGCTGCAGGTCATCATCTCGCCCATCCCGGGCGAGATCACGGGGCCGGTGGGGGGCGCGCTCTTCGGGACGTGGTGGGGGCTCCTCTACTCGTCCATCGGGCTGACGCTGGGTACGCTCCTTTGCTTTGCCATGGGCCGCAAGTGGGGCGAGCCGCTCGTCCGGCCGTGGCTCAGCGACCACCACTGGAACCGGATGAGCTTCATCCTCGAGGCGGAGGGCGTGATCCTCTGCTTCATCCTCTATCTGATCCCCGGGTTTCCCAAGGACATCCTTTCCTACCTCTTCGGGCTGAGCCCGATGCCGTTCTGGGTCTTCGCGGTGGTGTCCACGCTCGGGCGCATTCCCGGCACGTGGATCTCCTCTTACTTCGGCGCCCACGTCGCCGAGCAGCAGTACGTGTACGCCGCCGTCTTCATCGCCGCCATCACCGCGATCTGCCTGCCGATCTACTACTACCGTGACCGGATCATCAAGCGCTTCCACCGCGCGAAGGGCCCCCAGGCCCCCGGGAAGGTTCACCGGAAAAGTTCTTGACCCGCCGTCCGCGGGCCGAGTACAGTGACGGGCACGCTCATGAACACGGCGCCGCGACGGCACTTCGGGTTCTTCTTCTACTACTTCGCCGAGGTCTGCCCGGGCGCCTGACCTAGAACAAAAGCGCCGCGGGCGGACCGAACGCCCGCGGTGGGAGTGATCGAGGCCGCGGGTTTCCAGCCCGCGGCCTTTTGTTTTGGTCGTGCCGCGAACGTTCGACGTGAGGGAGAGGAACATGATCATCGTGCTCAGGTCGGGATCGACGGACGCCGAGATGGACGACGTGTGCGATCGCATCCGGCGGATGGGGTACACGCCGCACACGATCCGCGGGGCGTTGAGGACGGTCATCGGCGCGGTCGGCGACGACCGCGGCAAGGAGCGGCTCCAGAGCCTGGAATCGCTCGAGTGCGTGGAGCTGGTGCAGCCGATCCTGCAGCCCTTCAAGCTGGCCAGCCGCGAGGTGAAGAACGAGTCGACGAAGGTCCCCGTCGGTAATATCTTGATCGGCGGCACGCGGTTGGCCGTGATGGCCGGCCCCTGCTCGGTCGAATCGCGGGAACAGCTGCTCGAGGTGGCCACGAAGGTGAAGGCCGCGGGCGCCAGCGTCCTTCGCGGCGGAGCGTTCAAGCCCCGCACCTCGCCGTACGCGTTCCAGGGCCTGGAAGAGGAAGGCCTCAAGCTCCTGGACGAGGCCCGGCGCGAGACCGGGCTGCCGGTCGTCACCGAGGTGATGGAGCCCGACAAGGTCGACGTCGTGTCCGAGCACGCCGACATCCTCCAGATCGGCGCGCGCAACATCCAGAACTTCTCGCTGCTCCGAAGAGT
Source organism: Candidatus Acidiferrum sp. (assembly GCA_035317605.1). Classification (GTDB taxonomy): domain Bacteria; phylum Methylomirabilota; class Methylomirabilia; order Rokubacteriales; family CSP1-6; genus DATHGT01. Next base: position 24,283 of record DATHGT010000146.1, read on the forward strand.
CGCCGAGACCCGCAAGCCGGTGCTCCTCAAGCGCGGCATGTCCACCTCGATCCAGGAGTGGCTGCTATCGGCGGAGTACGTGCTGGCCGGCGGCAATCCCAACGTCATCCTGTGCGAGCGGGGCATCCGCACCTTCGAGACCTCCACCCGCTTCACGCTCGACCTCAACGCGATACCGGTGGTCAAGAAGCTCTCGCACCTGCCGGTCGTGGTCGACCCGTCCCACGGGACCGGTCACTGGGAGTACGTCGAGGCCATGGCCATGGCCGGGGTGGCGGCGGGCGCCGACGGTCTCATCATCGAGGTGCATCCGCGTCCGGCGGAGGCGCTGTCCGACGGCCCGCAATCGCTCAAGCCCGACCGTTTCACCCAGGTGATCGCGAAGATCCGGAGGGTGGCGGAAGCGGTCGACCGAACCGTCTGACGGAGCGGCGGAGGGGCCGATCACGCGGGTGATCGGCGTCACCGTTCTATAATCGATGGCGGTCATGGGGTGGCGGGAACGGCTCGAAGTCGTGCGGGGCCGGCTTCGAGCCGTGCGGCGCCGGATGCGCGACGAGCCGCTGATCGGGATCGCGCTCTCCGTCGCGTTCCACGTCCTGGTCATCGCGCTGATCGTGTACTTCGGCGGCCCGCGGTCCGCCTACACGGTCAAGCGCGGCGAGCCGCTCTTCGTCGAGCTGCCGGAGATCAAGGACGAGGCGCCGCACGGAAACCCCGCGGCGCGCACGCCTGGTCCCCCGGAGGCACCGACGCCACCGGCCGCCAAGCCGGCGCTCGCGGCTCCGGCACGCGCTCCAGCGCCCCCGCCGAAACCCGCGGAGGCGAAGTCCAAGCCGGCGGAGCCCCCGCGAGTCGCCAGCGCGCGTCCCTCCGAGCCGGTGCGGGAGCGCCCCACGCAGCAGCCGGACAAGCCGGTGCCGAGGCCACCCGAGCCGCCGGCGCCCGAAGCGAAGAGCGCAGCGCCGACTCCTGCGCCGACGCCGCCCGCACCGGCCGCGCCGCCCGCCGCCGCGACGTCGACGCCTGCGCCGCCGTCTCCGCCCTCGGCGCCGTCACGCGGCGGCTCGCCCGGTCCCCAGGTGGCGGCGATTCCGCCCGATCCCGTCTTAGATCTGAAGTCCCTCGGCCGTGGCGGCGGAGCCGGCGGACGCGGGCAGGGGCGGGGAGGCATCGAGGGCGAGCCGGTCCCCCTC
>DATHGT010000147.1:0-2238 GCA_035317605.1 Candidatus Acidiferrum sp.
CGCGACGTGCCGCTTCTGTTGACACTCCCCGCAAACGTCCGTAGGATCAGGCGTTGCGTCGTCTGCGGTGACCGTAGCTCAATTGGTCAGAGCACTGGACTGTGGCTCCAGGGGTTGTGGGTTCGATTCCCATCGGTCACCCCAACCGCCGCCACGCGCGCCCGTAGCTCAGTTGGATAGAGCGTTGGCCTCCGAAGCCAAAGGCCAGAGGTTCGAATCCTCTCGGGCGCACCACTTGATTGAGCGTCGTGCGAGATCGCGCCGCGGTCGCCGCGGCCGAGGTGGGACGGGCCGTTAGCTCAGTTGGTAGAGCAGCTGACTCTTAATCAGCGGGTCCACGGTTCGAGTCCGTGACGGCCCACCAATGGAATCGGGCGCTTCCGGAGCATCGGGAGCGCCCGATTCTGCATTGGCGGCCCTGCCAAATTCCACCCGTGAACGACGGCTTAGTTTCCAGCTATCTCCGTGATTCCGGCGGCGCACTGATTCGTGGTCAGCGGGTCCGAAGGAGCGTCCGAGGTTTCCTCTCTGCTGCGGTCTGCCCTTGAGAATCCGCCCACGCTCTTGTACATTGACGTGTACAAGAGGACTGTGATGGCCGAACTCACGATCTCCGAAGCACGCAAAGCTCTGCTCGATCTCCCCGAGAAGCTCGCTCGGACGCCGGAGCGCGCCGTGACCATCACCCGTCGCGGCCAACCGGTGCTCGCGATTCTGCCGTGGGAGTTTTACGAGAGCATCATCGAGACGCTCGACATTCTCGGAGACCCGGAGATGGTCAAGACGCTCCGCGAAAGTCTCGAGGATCTCAAGCGCGGGCGGGTGGTCAGGAACGCGGAGGCCAAGAAGCGTCTCGGCCTGTGAGCGCGGATCGCGCTTTCGCGATCTCATGGACCGAGACCGCGCTCAAGCTGGTCGAGGCTGTCCCCGACCAACGCATCAGACGTCTCGTCAGTCAACGCGTCGATCAACTTGGCACGTCGCCCGAGCAACAGGGTCAGCCACTCATCGGCGAGCTGGCCGGGTTTTGCAGCGTCCGCGCGGTTGGCCAGCGGTACCGGATCGTCTATCGGGTGGAACGACAAGAGGTCACGGTGCTCATCGCCGCTGTCGGCCGGCGGCGATCCGGAGACAAGAGCGACATGTACGAACTCGCCAGGAAACTGCTGCGCCAGGGACTACTTCGCTAACCGGTGACTTGTTATCCTTCGTGCGGGCGCCGACACGGCGCCGAGATCACCTGACGAGGAATTCACCATGCGCTACCGCCTGTTCGGCCGGACCGGATTGCAGGTGTCGGTGGTGGGCTTCGGGTGCTGGCCGATGGCCGGCGACCGCTACGGGGCCATCGAGGATGACGAGGCCGTGAAGGCGATCCACCGCGCGCTCGACCGCGGCGTGAACTGCGTCGACACCGCGCCGGCGTACGGTGCGGGTCATTCGGAGGAAGTCGTGGCCCGCGCGCTCGAGAAACACCGGCGCGAGGTCATCCTCGTGACGAAGTGCGGGGTGAAGCCGCCGCCGCCCGGCCAGCTCGGGCCGCTTCGCGACTCGAGCCGCGCCAACATCCAGCGCGAGATCGACGCGAGCCTGAAGCGGCTGCGGACGGACTGGGTCGACGTGCTGCTCGTGCACTGGCCGGACGCCGGCACGCCGTTCGAGGAGACGATGCGCGCGCTCGAGGAGGTCGTCGCCTCCGGACGCGTGCGCTTCGTCGGCGTCTCGAACTTCACCGGCGCCATGATCGCGGACTGCCTGCGGACGCGCCGGGTCGACGTTTCGCAGGTCGGCTATCACATGTTCGATCGCCGGCAGGAAGGTGAGACGTTCCCGCTCTGTCTCGAGCAGGGGATCGGTGTGATGGGTTACGGCTCGCTCGGCCACGGTCTGCTCACCGGCGCCTTCACGACGGCGACGACGTTCGGTGAGCCCTCGCGCGACTGGCGCGGCGGCGGCGTGGCGTTCGGCCAGCCGATCTTCCGTGGCGACAACTTCAAGACGAACGTGGGCGTGGTCGAGCGGCTTCGCCGCGAAGTCGCCGAGCCGCGCGGCGTCTCCATGAGCCAGCTCGCGCTCGCCTGGGTGCTCGGGCATCCTGCGATCAGCACCGCGCTGGTGGGGGCGCGCACGCCGGCCGAGGTGGACGCCAACGACGCCGGCGCCGAGATCGATCTCTCTCCCGAAGAGCGCACGAAGATCGATGCGATCCTGGCGGGCGCGGCGGGACGCGTGAAGGAG
>DATHGT010000148.1:0-8978 GCA_035317605.1 Candidatus Acidiferrum sp.
TCCAAGGTCACGCGCTCGGCGGAGATTCCCCTCGCCGCTCACGCGCTCGAAGCGGTCAAAGGCGCGGTGGAAGATTCCGGCCTGAAGATGTCGGACATCGACGGGCTGGCGACGTACCCGGAGCTGCCCGCCACGGGACACGCGGTGGCCGACGGCATCACCATCGTGTCCGTGAACTGCATGATGGCGATGCTGAAGCTGCCGAACCTCACGTGGCACGTCCAGGTCGAGACCGTCAACATCGGCGGCGCGGTCCAGCAGGCGGTCAACGCGCTGCTCGCCGGCGTGTGCAACTACGCGGTCGTCTGGCGCGCGATGCACAATCCCAAAGGCACGTATCAAAACCTGCCGGGCACGTACGCGCAGGGGCCGACGCAGTTCACGGCGCCGTACGGGTTTGGCGGCCCGGGCCAGGGCATGGCCGTCGCGTACACGCGCTGGCTGGAGAAGCACGGCCAGAGCCGCGAGAAGATGGCCACCCTCGCGGTGACCCAGCGCCGACACACGCACAACAACCCCCACGCATACTTCTACGGCCAGCCGCTCACGCGTGAGGACTATCTGAGCTCGCGGATGGTCGCGTATCCGTTCTGTCTGTACGACTGCGACATCCCCGTGCAGGGCGCCGTCGCGATCGTGCTCACGACCGCGGACCGCGTGCGCGACCTGAAGCCGAAGCCCGCCTACATCGCCGGCTATGGTCAGCGCCTCGCGTTCGAAGTGGCCGGACGCATCGGCAGCTTGAGCAGCTACATGGAGGGCGGCCGCAGCTCGTCGCAGCTGACGTGGGAGCGGTCAGGGTTCTCGCCGAAGGACGTCGACGTCGCCCAGATCTACGACGGCTTCTCGGCGTCGGTGATCTACGGCCTGGAGTCCTACGGGTTCTGCAAGGAAGGCGAGGCGCTCGACTTCATCCAGGACGGACGCATCGAGCTGGACGGCGAGCTCCCGCTGAACACGTTCGGAGGGAGCCTCGGAACCGGACGCATCCACGGCCTCTGGCACATCATCGAGGGCGCGCTCCAGGCATCGGGACGCGCGGGCGCGCGTCAGGTCAAGGACGTCAACGTCTCGTTCGTCGGCGCCAGCGCCCCCATCGTCACGGGCACGACGTTCATCTTCGTCCGCGAGCCGTACTAGCGTGATCACCGGCGCCATCAAGAGCCAGATCGACCAGATCTGGAACGCTTTCTGGTCCGGCGGCATCTCCAACCCACTCGAAGTCATGAGCAGATCACCTACCTGCTCTTCCTGCGCCGCCTCGACGACCTGCACACGCTCGAGGAAAACCGACCTCGATCGTAGAGCTCTTGCTGGGGCAGCCCGAGGTCCGGATCGAGGACGTGGAGGGCCGGCTGCCGAAGGCCAATCGGCGGACGCTTCAGCGGGACCTCCAGGACCTGGTCAAGCGCCGGATCGTGAAGAGTTCCGGGGCGGCCCGGACGGTCCGTTACCAGCTGAAGATCAAGGGGTTAGCGACGAATCGCGACAGAATCGCGACACGGATCGCGACAGGATCGCGACGCCAATCGTGACGAAAGAACGTGAGCGCGCTGATCCACGACGCTATTCACCGGCGCCCAGGTGGATGAGCTGATCGCGTTGCTCGTGTCCGTCCGTGCGACGGCCGTCGCCGCGTGAGCGAACGTCGGGTCACCGCTCTTCGCGCCACGCCGCGGCGCCCGACGCCGGGGGCATCCACACGTCGCGCGCCAGCAGGGCCAGGGCGATCAGGGCCACGACGATCGCGTTGATGGCCAGCGAGCGATGGATGTCGATGGCGGCGCCGAGGACGCCGATGGTGACCCCGCTGCCCGCGCGGAGCCCCCACATCGCGGTGCCGAAGAGACCCACGGTTCGGCCGCGCAAGCGGGGCGGAGCCAGGAGCTGCACGAGCGTCTGGGCCATCGACGTGTACGCGACGTTGAACAAGCCCGCGAGGATCAAGAGCGAGACGGCAAGCCGATAGCTTCCGGCCATCGCGAAGAGCGCCATCGTCATCGCCCAGGCCGCCGCACACCCGATCGTGAAGCGCACACCGGCCCGCACGAACGTGACGCTTTCGAGGAGGATCACGCCGATCAAGCCCCCGGCCGCGTTGGCCGCGAGCAGCACGCTGTACCACGCCCCGTGGTCGTCGGCGCCGAGGTCGTGCGCATACTCCGGCATCTGAACCTGGAAGGCGTTGCCGACGAAGAACGACGTGGCGCCGGCCAGCACGATCATGGTGATGATCCGCGGCTCGGCGCGCGCCTCGATGAAGACGCGCCAGACATCGCCGAGCCCCAGCCCCGCCCGCCGCGGCGGGGCCCCGCCCTCGCGCGAATGGCCGGTGTAGGGCATCAGCATCAGGTAGATGCACAGCGGCAGATACAGCACGAGGTTCGCCACGAGGCCCCACCCTGGTCCGAGCGCGAGCATCAATCCACCGCCGATCGCCGGTCCCAGCAGGGTAGCCAGATAGCGGGCGGTCGCGTTCAGCCTGATCGCGCTGTAGAGCTCGGAGGTGCCCACGATGTCGTGGACGACGAGCTGGCCCGCAGGACCATAGATGACGCCCGCGGCGCCATGAATGAGAAGGATCGCCCCCGCGTGCCAGGTCTGAAGCGTGCCGGTGAGGAAGAGCACGCCCCACGACAGCGACGCGAGCATGAAGAGCCCCTGCGAGACGAGGATCAGCTTGCGGCAGTCGAAGCGGTCCGCGAGCGCTCCCGAGTAGACGGAGAAGAGCAGATAGGGCACCCAGTGGCTGATGACGGCGAAGCCGCCCAGCGTCGGCGAGTGAAAGGCCTGAAAGATCACGAAATAGCTGATCACGTGCTCGATGTTCTCGGCGATCAGCCCGACGATGGTGGTCACGATGTATCGCCGGTAGTCGGGATGGCGGAGGGCGCCGAAGCGTAACCCGGCTGGGGCCGGGGACGCGGGAGCGGACGATCGGGTCACTCGCGCGATGGTACCTCAGGTCGCGTCCGCCGCGAGGCGGGGCGTGACGTAGTAGGATCGCGCGGGGATCACACGCGATCGAATCGAACGGAGGTTGACGCGATGTCGATACGTCGAGGCGAGGAATATCTGGAATCCCTCAGGGACGGGCGTCGCCTGTGGCTGATGGGCCAGCGGGTCGAGGACGTCACCACGCACCCCGCGCTGGCCGGCTGCGCTCGCAGCGTGGCGAGCGTCTACGACCTGCAGCACGATCCCGCGCATCACGACCTGTTGACCATGCCGTCACCGAGCACGGGCCAGCCGGTGAGCCGCGCCTATCAGCTCTCGAAGTCGGCGGACGAGCTGGCGCACCAGCGGCGCATGTACGAGTGCCTCGTGCGCCGGGCCGGCGGCGTCGCCGCTCGCCTGCCCCAGCACCTCGCCACGGTGGTGCTCGGGCTCTATGACATCCGCGATCTGCTGGGCCAGGAGGATCCGGCCTTTGCCCAGCACGTCACCCGCTACTTCGAGCACTGCCGCGATCACGATCTCAGCATCGCGACCGTGTTCAGCGATCCCCTGCACCACCGCAACCACCCCGTGTCGAAGCAGGAGCCGTTGCGGGTGGTGACCCGGCGTCCCGACGGCATCGTTGTGAGGGGAGCCAAAGGTGTGGGAACCCAGGCCCCCTACGCCAACGAGCTGTTCTGCATGTCACCGCCCCGGCCCGACCTCACGCCCGAGCAGGGTGTGTACTTCGCGACGCCCGTGAATGCCGATGGGCTCCACGTGATCTGTCGCGAACCGCTGGCGTCTCCGAATCCCGCCGATCATCCGGTCAGCCCGTCCTGGGACGAGATGGACTCCATCGTGGTGTTCGACGACGTGTTCATCCCCTGGGAGCGCGTCTTCTATCTCCGGGGATCCCACGCGATCGACCTCGCCTTCGAGGCGCGACTCTTTCAGGGCGCGGTCGGTCTCGGTCCCTGGTACGTGCTCGTGCGCATGGCCGTGAAGGCCGAGGCGTTGCTCGGGATCTGCGCCGCCATCGCCGATTCGCTGGGGAGCGCCGCGCAGCCGGCCGTCCAGACGGCGCTGGCCGACGCGATGGTCTATCGCGAGGCGCTGCGAGCGTTCGTTCAGGCGGCCGAGGCGAATCCAGTTCGCTCACCGTCCGGTCTGGCCATGCCCGACCCGACCGCGTCGCTGGCCGCTCGTACGTTCGCGATCGAGCGCTATCCGTCCCTGTTGCAGCACATCCGCGAGCTGTGCGGTCCCGGCCTCCTGATGGCCCCGGGCCAGGCCGATCTGCACAGTCCCGACATCGGGCCGCACCTGCACCGCTATTTCGTCGCCCACGACGAGGGCGCGCCGGAGCGCTTCCGTCTGCTGAAGCTGGCGTGGGAGTACGCCTGTGACTCCTTCGGCTCCCGACAGCTGCTCTTCGAGATGTACAACGTGGGCAGTCTCGCCACCAACAAGCAGCGGCTCGCGAGCACCTATGACACGCGCTCGTGCGTTGCGCTGGCCAGGGAGCTCGCGGGGATTACCTAGATCCCGCGCGACTCGAACACCTTCTTGGCGATCGCCGCGCCTTGCACGCCGGTGGGCCACCCGCTGTAGAACGTCGCGTGCGTGATCACCTCGACCAGCTCTTCCTTGGTGACGCCGTTGTCCAGGGCTCGGTTGACGTGGCCGGGCAGCTGCTCGTGCCGATAGAGCGCGGTGAGCATGGCGACGGTGATCAGGCTGCGGTCGCGCTTGGAGAGGCCGGAGCGCTCCCAGATGTCGCCGAAGAGCCATTGGTCGGTGGCCTCGCGGAGCTTGGGGAAATCAGTGGCCCAGTTCGGTGCGGGTCGGGGTGCGGGCTGGTCGGGCATCGTGCTGTCCTCCTCGTGTTTGTAAGGGTTGGTCCCGAACGTACGAGGGCCCCGGCGACGCCGGGGCCCTCGCGTATTCGCGATGCGCCTGCGTGAGCTAGGCGTGGAGGAGTTCGATCGCCTCTTCGTAGACTTCCATGTTCTTGCCGTACGAAATCGCCGACGCCTGGGCCGCGCTGATGAGATGGCGCCAGCGCCACGGGAGCCGGGTCGCGTGGAACTCCTCGAACGTGGCCTGGTGGTGCTTGAAGGCGTGCATCTCGGTGAAGTTGTCGTGCACGACGATCTTGGCCAGCCGGCTGATCAGCGCGTTCGGATCGTAGTTGAGGTTGGCGTATTGCTGCGCCAGGTTGACGGTGTTCTTCACCTCGGGCACCGCGCGCATCTGGCCCAGGTTCGTCACCTTCGACCAGTCGGTCGCCGGCTGCGTGTAGATGCTCTCTTCGAGCGCGTCCAGCAGCTCGGCCTGGCCACGGTGCGGGAGCGCGGCGACGGCGGCCGGATCCGGCTGGGGCGGCGGCTCCATGCGGTTCTGGGTCGAGCGCACCTCGGGACCGGTGTGCCAGGTCAGCAGCGCCAGCAGCTTGTTGCGCAGGCTCACGCCCTCGACCTTCAGGAGATAGCGGCGCAGGTTCGCGCCCGTGTGCAGGTGCACGTCCATCGGGTTGCCGGTGAGCGACCGCATGAACAGGCCGGCGGCGCCGATCGACAGCGCTTCACCGGTGCCCTCGATCGACAGCCCACCCGCGAGGGCCTTGGCGAGCATCCGCGGAATTTCCGCGTACGTATCGCACGTGGTGATCGCCTCGCCCAGCTCGCCGATCTCCGGCGTCTCCTCCGGGCTCGTGTGGAAGCCCAGCGGGCGCCGCAGCAGCTCGTACTCCTCGAGCAGCGGCTCGATATCCTTCAGCGGGGGCGGCGTGGGGAACCGGCTGACGTAGCGGACGGCCGGACGCATCAGGAACTTCGTATGCTCGCGTCCGATCCAGTCGAGCGCGCGCCACGTGAACATCGGGAAGATGAAATAGTGATCGTCGAGCATGTTCTTCGGAATCGCCACGGTCAGCAGCAGGTCCAGCGCCTCGCCCTGGGGGACGTTGTCCCAGAGCCACAGGAAGTGACGATCGGCGCCGTTGTAGAGACCGCGGTCCACGCAGGCGAAGAACGCCTTCTTGGTGGCCTCGACGCCGCCCGAATCGATCGGCTCGGCATCGGACAGGATGTACGGGCCCATGTTGGGATGATTGATGTGCTTGTTCGACAGCGCGACGTGCTGGAGAACCGGCAGGAAGCCCTGCTCGCCCGCCACGCGCGAGACCGTGTTGTGGAGGGCGTGGATGCCGACGAGCGGGTGCAGCGGCCCGCCATGGTGGCCGGGCGGCAGGTCCGACGACCGGGTGACCGCGAGCGCGGAGGCGGTCAGAAGCTTCTTGACCGACAGGCCGTCGCGCAGCTTGGCCAGGGTGGATTCGACGATCCGGCCCCCGTCCGTCTCCTCGATGAACTGCACCAACGGCTCGATGTCATCGGAAAATCGTACCGGCCTGTGCATGCTCGCTCTCCTCTCGCCGCCTACCCTCAAGGGGCCCCCGTCGGCGCGCCTGAATCGTAACTCTTTCCGGGGCCGTGCGCAGCAATCTTATGGGGGGCTTGTCAGATCCCCACTTGGCCCTATCATCACGCCAGCAACCCGACGCTCGGGGATGGAGAAATCCGATGGATCTCAAGGGACTCGCGGTGTCGACCACGTCGTTGGACGCGCTGGCCGCCTACGAGCGCGGCGTCGACCTCTTTCTGCGCTGGCGCGCCGGCGCCGTCGACGCGCTCGACGCCGCCGCGCAGTGCGATCCGCGCTTCGCGCTCGTCCACTGCACCAAGGCCCACATCGCCTCGCGGATGGGACGACCCGATCTGGCCACGGCCGCGAGTCGCCAGGCCGTCAGCCTCGCCGACGACGTACGCTCGGAGCGCGAACGCCTGCACGTCGGCGCCGTGGCCGCGATGCAGCGCGGCGACCAGGCGGCGGCCTTCGACGTGCTCGCCCGGATCGCCGCCGAGTATCCCCGCGACCGCCTCGCCGTCCGCCTGGCCGGATTGAACTGCATCACGCGGGGCGACTACCGGGGCGGCATCGACGTCGCGCGGCGCAGCCTCGACGCCGATCCCGGCGAGCCCCAGTACCAGACCATGCTCGGCTTCTTCCTCGAGCAGTCCGGGTACAACGACGAGGGGCTGGAGATGAGCCTGCGCTCGATGGCGCAGGACCCGACCAACCTGTACACCTACCACGCCGTGGGCCACGCCTATCAGGCGCGGGGCGATTATCGCAACGCGCTGGAGACCTTCGAGCGCGCGGTGTCGCTGGAACGATACGCGCATCTGATCTGGCACCTGGCCGAGGCCCAGGCCATCCTCGGGCACGAGCGGCTGAGCCGCGACTACTGGAGCGCGAAGAACCCACCGCTGCCCCTGCACGAGCGGATCGACCTGCTGTGGCGGCTCGAGGTCCTGAGAGATCGCCGCGCGGACGACGAGACGTGGCGCGAGCTGGCCCGCGAGGCCGACCGCGCGCTCGAGCATCCCGATTTCCAGACGACGTGGATGCACCACTGGTTCGGCGTGGGATTCGCCCGCGCCGGCGAGTGGGACAAGGCGCGCGGTCAGGTCGAGCGCCTGCGCCGACTACCGGAAGGGCGCGCGAGCGGGCACTGGTCGACGCTCGGCGCCTCGCTGCTCGAAGGCGAGCTGAAGCTCATCCAGGGCGATCTCGCCGCCGCGCTCGCGCTCATGGCGCCGGCCGTCGAACGGATCCACACCATGGGCGGCGGCAGCCGCGAGCAGAAGGACGTCTTCCGCGACGTGTTCATGGAGCTGCACCGCCGCCTCGGCCACGTGGCTGAGGTCATCGCGCTGGCGCAGGAGCGCTTGCTGGCCAATCCCTATCACGTCGCGTCCCTGGCCGCGCTGGCCTGGGCCTACGAGAAGACCGGCGACGCCGCGCTGCAGCGCCAGGCGTGCCGTCAGCTGGTCCAGCGCTCCGGGGAGATCGGCGTGGCCGAGGACGCGAAGGAACTGGTCGCCGCGCGACAGGTGCTGTCGGCGGGGGTCTGATTGGAGCCGCCGGCTGGAGGGAAACGTGTCCGCTGATCAAAGGGCATGGCGGCGACGCGCGCTCGTCGCCCTCTTCGTGCTGGCCCTCGCGCTCGTCGTCCCGCGCGCGCCGTGGTCCGACGCCCCGAGTGCTGCGGCCCAGCGCGCGGCGATCAGCCGGCGCGGCGTGCTCGACGGCGCGGCCTATCTCATCGAGGTGCCGGCGGACTGGCGCGGTGGGCTGGTGGTGTTCGCGCACGGAATCCAGCGCGGGCCGGGGCCGGGCGCGGTCGCCGCGCCGCCGATGGGCAGCCACATCGTCGAGAGCGGTCACGCGTGGATCGCGTCCGGCTATCGCGCGCGCGAGTATCAGCCCCACCTGTTCATCGAGGACCTCGTCGCGCTGCGCGAGCTGTTCCTGAAGGAGGTCGGTCAGCCACGCTGGACGATCATCTACGGCCAGTCGATGGGCGGCCACATCGTGGTCGGGTCGCTGGAGCTGCGGCCAGGCCTCTACCAGGGCGGTCTCGCGGAGTGCGGGCTGGTCGACGGCATCAGCATCGCCGACTACCTGATGGCCTACACCGCCGCGGCGGAGCTGATCTCCGGCGTGCCGTTGCTCGACGCGCCTGACGAGCAAGAATTCGCACGACGTCTCAACGAGCGCGTGGTGCCGGCGCTCGGCACCCCGGGCGCGTACACCGAGCGCGGACGGCAGTTCGACAGCGTCGTGAAGTATCTGATGGGTGCAGATGCGGCCGGCAATGATCTCCCGCTGCGCCTGCAGGGGCTCCAGCGCCGCTATCTGCTGAACATGGTCCACCGCCATCCCGACGTCGAGAAGGAGACGCGCCCGAGCGGACGCGCGGCCAGCACGGCGCATATTCGATATCGAATCGATCCCGGCCTCGGGCTCACCGAAGACGAGCTCAACGCGCGCGTCCGCCGGCTCCATCCCGCCAAGGACGGCCGCTCGCCGAGCGTGAACCCCGTCTACGCGGAACGCACCGGCCGGCTCACCGTGCCGCTCCTGACCCTGCACGAGACCGGCGACGCGTGGGTGCCGCTGAGCCTCGAGCA
>DATHGT010000149.1:0-9896 GCA_035317605.1 Candidatus Acidiferrum sp.
TGAGCGAGCGGAGCCCGCGCTGGTACTTCCTCACCACGCGGTCGGCCCGCCAGCTTCAGCCGCTCGTTGACGGCTTCGGCCAGGACGTCCGCGTGACCATCGATCGCTCGAATGGCCAGGCCCGCCGCGAGCTGTCCCACGTGCTCAAGGTCTTCCTGATCGACTCCGCGGGGTTCGTCCGCGAGATCTACAGCTCCACCTTCCTCCACCCGCGGACCGTGCTCAACGACGTCGAGACCCTGCTCATGGAGTCGGGAACGTCGCGACGCTGAGCGCTGACTGTCGGCGGCGCGCGAGGGCCGCCGACACCGCGAAGATGCCGTACAGCACCCCCACGGCCAGCGAGTACGGCGACGGAGACAATCGGCTCTCGACGAGCTGGAGCCCGAAGATCAGGACCGGGCCGAGGGCCAGCACGGCCCTGACGGTCAACGGCGACGCCAGCGAGATGCCCACCTGGCTCACGAAGATGGGAAAGACGATCAGAAGCAGCATCGCGCCGAGGACGAAGGCGCGGTCGCTCCGCGGCCAGAGCGTGGACAGCTCGTGGCGGGACGACAGCGCGAGGGCCACCGCGAGCACGACCGCGCCGACGAAGCGGACCGACACGAGGGCGGTGGGCGCCACTCCCGCGTCGTTCAACCGCCGGCAGAGCACGGTGCTCATGCTGATGGACACGCCGGCGCCCGTCGCCAGCGCGACGCCCAGCAGGGCGGTGGCCAGGGGTTGCGGCCCCGCACCCGAGAGACCGGCGACCGCGATCGCCGCCGCGAGGGCAAGCGAGACGAGCAACCCCAGGTAGATCGGGCGCTCGGCCTGGCTCAATCGCGCCGGCGGTGTGACGCCGACGTAGCGGTCGACCCACATCACGGTCAGCGGTCCCACGCCGGCAAAGAGGATCTGCACGAGCAGGGGCTCGATCGTTCGCAGCGCGAAGAAGAACGAGATCCACGCCAGTCCCGTGGTCACGTTGATCCTGAGAAGCTCCCGCCAGCGGTGGCGCAGGACACGGAAGCTTCCGGGGTTCCTGGCCAGCGCGATCGGCAGGAACAGCAGCGAGCAGAGCGTGAAGGCCACGGCGGCGACGCCCAGGGGGCTCGTCGACTGGAAGACTCCCCCGAAGTAGACGTCGCGTACCGAGGCCAGCGTCGTGAACGCGAGTGACGCGAGGAAGCCGGCGCCTTCGCCCCGCGCCTGGCTCGATCGAACTTCGACCTTCGGCATCGTGCAGAGGTATACGGATCGGGACGGGAGAAGGGTGGTATCGTTCGAGCAGCGGAGGCGACCATGGCCACTGAGCGATTGACCCTGAAGGATCCCAGCCGCTTCAAGGACCCGGCCGGCCTCACCTGGGAGCGCTACATCGCCCTCCAGGCCCGCGAGCGCGAGCGCTACCTGGCCGAGCGCGCGGCCATCCCCGCCGAGGCGCTCGAGTTCCGGACCGTGAGCCCGCGCTACCTCGAGCGCGCGGTCGAGCAGTTCGCCAACAACTACTTCCCCGAGGAGGCGGCCACGCGCTACATCGCGACCGCCGCCGCCCACGCGCCCTTCGAGGAGCTGAAGAAGTGCTGCCTCTTCCAGCTCGCCGACGAGCAGCGTCACCTGGAGATGGATCGCGACGTGTTCGAGCGCGCCGGCATCCCCGAGCGGGACTGGTTGCCCGCGTGGGAGCAGCCGGGGACCACGTGCCGGTTCTTCCGCCACGTGCTCGAGCTGGAGGATCCCATCGAGATCCTCATCAAGGCCAATTTCGTGGCCGAGGGGGCGGCGGGACCGGGCACGTTCACCGTGCTCGCCGACGGCGCCGAGGCGCGCGGCGACGTGCTGTCCGCCGTGAATCACCGCGCCCGCATCCGCGACGAGACCCGTCACATCAGCTACGCCCGCGCGCTGGTCAAGGCGCTCATCGAGGAGGATCCGTCGAACCTCGGCGTCATCCAGCGGTGGCAGGACGAGAGCCTGCTGCTTTTTTCCGAGGGCATCCGCGGCGGGACGCGGCGCGCGTGGTGGGAGGGCTTCCTCGGCTCCTACTACAAGATCGCGCTGCCTCTCGGGCTGCGTCCGACCCCGATCACGTACTGACTCGACGAGGGTGAATTCATGATCATCAGAAAGAACGCGGACTCCGGACTGACCCTGGTCGGCCAGACCGACCACTCACGGTTCGTGGGACAGCTCGCCGCCCACTGGGGCAACGACACGTTCGAGGCGCCGAAGCCGTACGACTCGGTGGTGCGGGCGGCCTCGTTCCACGACTTCGGCTGGCTCCGCTACGAGACGAGCCCGCTCGTCAACCCCGAGAACGGCGAGCCCTACCCGTTCCTTCAGCTCCCGATGACCCCCCAGCAGCTCGCCGCCTATCAGTGGTCGCTGGACTGGATGGCCGACATCGACCCGTACTCCGGCCTCATCGTCAGCATGCACCGGACCGGCCTGTGGCAAAGCCGCTACGGGACGATCAAGCATCCGGCGGGACGCTACAACCTCACCAAGCTGAGCCCCGAAGTCCAGGCGCTGATCGCGCACAACGAGGCCTGGCAGAAGCGGCAGCGCGCCACCCTGGACGCCAAGGGCGTGTGGACGAATTACCGGCTCATGCAGGTCTGGGATCTCCTCGGCCTCTACTTCGGCTGCCAGGATCCTTGCGAGGACTACGCCGAGCCGGTGCCCACCAGCTACGCCGGCGCCGACGACGAGGGCGTGCGCATGACGTTCACCCCGCTCGGCCCGCGTCGGGTCGCGTTCGACCCGTACCCGTTCGACGTCCGCCCGTGCCGCGTCCAGCTCGCGTACCGGACGGTCGCGCGGTCCGCCTACGAAGACGTCGAAGCGTTCCGGAAGGCGTGGTTCCAGGCCGAGGTCGGGATCATGGAGTTCGAGTTGGTGTGACCGCGTAGGGCTGCCACCGAAAGGGGACTGGGGGCGCCGGCGCGCCGGTGGACGCGTCGCCCCGATCCAAGGTCCCGGGTCGGCTGCCGAACCGCAACTCCGACGTACCACAGGTCTCGTAAGTCAGAGATCACCATCACGTCTTGCTGGTCGTCGTGCTCGTGTCCCGGAATCCACAGTGTAGGCCTGACCCCCGGTCCGCCGTTCTACCACCACCACTGTCTTGCATGCGCGATGACACTTAGGTGGTGATGGCCGCCGTCCGGGACCTCGCGAAGCGTTTCCCGCGTTGGACCAAGGTCCAATAGCGGCTCCGCAGCCCCATCAGTACCGTTCCGCTCATGGCCCGCAGGATTTTTAGGCGACACACCACCCGGGGCGAAAGGGCACGAGCCGGGTTCATACGTCCATACGGAAGCCGCGAAGGTGGTCACACAAGGGCGACAGGCCGGGCACGCTCCCGCCACTTTCGGCTTCGCTCCGAAGAGGAGCGCTCTCCGACTTCTGTGGCCATCGGTCCGATGGCGGCTTCGGTCGCACTCAACAACCTCTGACCATCGAGCGGGGGAACGGGATGAACATGCCCATACAGCAGGCGCCAATACGTGGTGCTCAGACCATCGCCGCATCCGTATATAGTCACAGCGGTGAATTCGCGCCGCACTACACGGATCTCCGACTGCCTGGTCGCGGACTCGAGCTTCACCTCACTCGGTTCTATCGATCGTCGCGCGCTGATCACCTCGGCGAGTTGGGGCGCGGCTGGTCATGCGGCCTCATGAAAAAGCTCGAGCGAGAGGGCGACGACCTCATGTATCACAACGGCGCGGGTGAAGTGCGCCGCTTCCTGCGAGCACGAAACGGCGAGTATTCGTCGCCCGCCGGCTTCTACGGGGTCCTCCAGCAAGAGAAGGATCACTTTGTCATCCGACAACGCTTCGGTCACACTTCTCGCTTTCACCCTCTGGAAGCCGGTGGAGGCATCTCGAGTATTGAAGACCGCAACCACAACGTCATTCAGTCATCCTACTCTCCGACCAACATTGCCATCATCGATACCATGAGTCGAAGGGTCGTGATCTCGGTCAGCGCGGGGCTCGTGGAGGGCGTTGCCGATCACGTTGGGCGAAGCTGGAGATATGTCTATGACACAGACCATCGCCTGGTCGAAGTCATTCAACCGGCCACCGCGGACTTCCCCCAAGGAACTTCGCTCAAGTACGCCTACGACCAAAACCATCGGCTGATCTCGCTCACCGACGCTAAAGGCCAAACGTACTTGATGAACCGCTATGACCGGCCGGGGCGAGTCGTCATCCAGAAGCACGGAAGCGGCACGTACGCGATGGAATATGATCCCGTCGGGACGGGCAGCGATGGATTTCCGATCCACCGCACGACCTGCCGACGTAAAGACGGCAGCATCGTGGTCCTGGAGCACAACGAGGCCGGCAACGTCATCGCCAGCACGCTCCGCGTCCGCCGCGGGTCGTTCGCGCCGGAAGACATCGCCGGAATGACCGGACCCGACGTCCCGGTGGTCACCACCTCCGTCTACAACCGGAATTCCGAGCTCACCAGCCGTCGCTTCCCGGCCGGCCACGAGACCACGTGGGCGTACACGGAGCACGAGAGCAATCCCTTGAACCAGGGGAATCTCGCCCAGATCACCGAACTGCCGCAACCGGGCGTCGAAAGCGATCAGGCGAGCATTGTCACGAAGTACGAGTATGAGTCGAGCTTCCAGCTGCGGGCGGCGTGCATAGATCCCCGCGGGAACACGACCTCACATCAATATGACGAGCATGGGAATCTCACGACCACGAAGTATCCTCCCGTGTCCATTCAACCGGTCGACGGCGGCGCCGCGAGAGTCGTTCCGGTCGACCGCACGCAGCAATGCACGTATGCCTACAACTCCATGGGCCAGCTGTTGCGGCGAACGGACATCGACGGATCCGTCACCGAATACCACTACTATCCCAGCGACGACCCGGGCGGTACGCGCGGGCCGAGCAGCGCGACCGCCGCACCGGATCGGGTCTGTGGCTATCTGGCGCGCCTGGTCCGGGACGCGGCCGGGGCGAAGATCAGGAACGAATACGCCTACGACCAGTTCGGAAACACGGCCGCCGTCTTCGACGGAAAGAGCAACGCCGCTCGGCTCCGCTACAACGCGATGGGCGCAGTGGAGAGTCTCACCGGCCGCGAGCCATTCAAGCACCGGATCGACTACAAGTACGACGCCAACTACAACGAGATCGAATCGACGCACTCGTTCGACCGACCCGTGTATGACGACGCGACTCCACAGACCACGTTGAGATCGGGGACCCTGCGCGAGACGAAAGACTACAATGCTCTAGATAACGTCACGGCGCGGCGGATCATCGGCGATGACAAGATCGTGACGGAGTCCTTCATTCGGGACGTCAACGAGCGGATCGCCCGCCAGATCCAACCGCTGGGCAACGTCACCGAGTACGTCTTCGACGAACGCGGCCTGGTCATCGAGAGGATTGCCGCCGTCGGCACGAAGGAGACGTGCACCGAGCGGTTCGCCTACACCTTGAATGGTGCCGTCCGAATCCACACGGACACGAACGGCAACAGAACGACGCACCATTACGATGGCTTCCAACGATATCGGGGCTTTACGGATCCGGCCGGGACGACGAAGAATCAGTGGTTCGACGAAGCGAACAACGTGGTCCGGGTGAGAGTCGACGGCGACACCGGCTCCGCGCCGCACGACCCGCAAGACGCTCGCCGCGAGCGCGCACCACTCATGGAAGCTCATTACCATTTCGACCAGTGGAACCGCGCGTACCGGACGGATCAGGCATGGCACGACCCGGCCACCGGAACGGCCCTTGGCGATAGCCAGTGGAATGGCGAGAAGGGCATCGTGTCAACGGTCGTCGAGTACGCGGAGAACGGTCGCCCGGGGAAGGTCTGGTCCGAAACGGGCAACGTCGCGGCCTTCGAATACGATGGGGCGGGACGGCTCACCGCGATCATGGACCTGACAGGAGAAGGGTGTTCGCTCGAGTACGACGAGAACGGCAACGCGAACCTCCTGCGGCGCCGCGGGCCGGAGCTCGAAGGACACCCCTCCGAACAGGTGCTACGCAGAAGCCATGACGCTATGGACCGGCTCGAGTGGCAGCAAGAGAACGACGACGCCCCCGAGCGCTTCCGGTATAACGCCCTCGGGACGGTCATTAGCTACACCGGAAAGTCCGGGCTCGAGGTCCGCCACACGCTCGACTCGTTGGGCCGACGTGCGGGGCACGCATTCACCGTGGTGGATCCGGCGAACCGAACGCAGAGCCAGCAGATCGTGCGCCGCTACGAGTATGACGACAACTATCGACTTTGCGCCTACGTCGACGCCATGGGCAACCGCACCATCTACGGATACGATGCCCTGGGCCGGCGCATCGCCGTCGTCTATCCCGACGGAGGTGTCGCCCGCGTCGACCATGACGCGAAGGGGAACGTGGTCAGGGTGGTGGACCAGAACTGCACTGAGATCACCAACCGCTACGATGCTTCCAGCCGGCTCGCCGAGCGTCGCAGCCGCGACCCGAAGACAGAGATAACAACGGTCGCGCACTACCAGTACGATGGTTTGGGTAGGCTCGTCGCTGCGACTGTACCGGCTGGAGTCATCGCGAGAACCTACGACTCCCTGTCCCGCGTCATGGCCGAGCGCCAGGGCGACCGCCTCCTTCAGCGCATGCACGATTCCGCGGGAAACCTCGTCAGACTCGTGTATCCGGGCGGCGACGAAGTACACAAGACGTACGACCTGCGCAAGCGTCTCACCACTGTCAAGAACAAGACCGGCGAGGCCCTCGGCGCGTTTGTCTACCGCGCCAACGATCAGATAGCCCGAATGCGCCTGGGTAGTGCGATCGAGGTGGATTTCTCCTACAACCAGCAACAACGTCTCGGATCGTTGCGGTACAGCCGTGCAGACAACCGCAGCCTCGTCGACGGCTTCGGATACCAGTACGACGACACAGGTAGGATGATCCATGAGATTCAGTTCGCGGGTGGCCCGGCCTACGGTGAGCGTTACTACTACGATGACGCCGATCGGCCGACAAGAGCACAATACGGTGTGCAGAACGTCTTCGATCCAGACAGTTCGTTCGAGCAGGAGACTTCGTATCAGCATTTTCCGGAGGGGTCGTGGAGACACCGCATTGACGTTGATGCTCACGCTAAGGTTATCGATGATAGGTTCAGTCGCCTGAACCGACTCAACAACTACGAGACGTTTGGTGGCATGTCCTTCGTGTACGATGCGAATGGCAACTGCATACGAAGAGGCACGGCAAACCCTGGTTTTTGCCACTACACCTATGACCACGATAACAGGCTCATTAGGTCCGAGTGTTACGATGCCGAAGGTGCGCGGACACAAACCATAGAATATTTCTACGACGCGTTGAGCCGGCAGGTCCGCAAGGTCGTCACCGATAAGGATGGGATTGTAACTGATTACATCTATGTCTGGGCGGGAATGCTGCTCATCGAGGAGTACGAGAACGGCGTCCTGGCACGAACATACATCTACGGGGTCGGCTCCACGCCAGTGCACTTCACGTTGCACCTGGGTGGACGCACCGAGCTCGCCTACGTAGTCAACGGGCGAGGTCTGGCGTCAGGTCTGCTGCACAAGAACGATCCCTATAGATTTGCAGAAAAGTATCGCTATGAGATATCTGGCGCGTCGGGCATGGCCGAGATTGACGGAGTCAAGGTGTCTATTCCGCTAGCGAACCAGACGAACTTTGGGCGAGCAAACTCCATTCTTTCTGGCGGTTATCTGCGCGACTGGCAGAATAGGACAGATTCCCGTAGTGGCGGACACATTAATCGCGGGACGGGTGCCCTGCTGAATGCTGTTGGTGAGGAGTACCATTACGGTTCTGGAGGAAACGGGAGGAGTGATATTGGGAGACAGTTAAATGCTATCTTGGGCCTTGGCGCCTTTGGGCTGGATACAACTGGCTCTGGTTCGCAGAGTATCACCTATCCACAACATAACGATAACTTGACGACCAGTCCAGCCCACAACCTGTTTTTAGTCGGCGAGGGCGAGAGTGATGCTCCAGTGAACGACGAACCTCTCAGTGATCCACCATTGGTGACTGCAGAGGGTAATGCTGCCGGTGGCTCAAGCGTTTCGCTCACGCCCAACTCAAGCGAGTCGAGTGAGTGGAAGAATCCTTATATCGCTCCTTCGGGAGCCACCACGCCTTCTCCAGCCTCCTCTACGCCTGCTCCGGCAAATAGCGGTGGTATTTGGGACCACCCCGTCGTCAAATTCGTTATAGCAGGTGCGATAGCAGGTGCGAAGGCTGTAGAGGCGTATAGCAACCTGCCCGTCAGCATAGGCGGAACGGCCGGCGGTGGCGAGGGCACGGGCACTCCGCCATATATGGGTCCCGCGCTCCAGTTCAAACTCCCGCCTTGGAGGTATCCCAATCCTGACGCCGACTCTGGTAATGGTCCAATCGGGCCGCTAACGCCGCAGCAGGTGGAAGCGAAGAGCCTGCAAGTCAGTCATCCTGTAAATCCCAACGATGACTTCGGAGCGCCACACATTGACTCTGTTAATTTTAAGGTACCGCTTTATAATCGTGGGATAGACCCAAGATACGCACTCTACGATGGCCCTCAGGGGACCCGCGGTGGCGTCAGCAGCGGTGAAGACATCGGCTTTAACCTTCGTTTCATCGGCGGGGGCGTTACTGATCCTGTGCGGCCAGGGCTCGCCCCAGAAGCTCCAGAACCACCCACACCAGGGGGCGGCAGAGGAACATTCCGTCGCTAATGCTGGGCGGCCGCAGAGAGAATTCCGGTCAGCCCCACCCCTATAGACTCGACGCGCTTGGGGCAATGCTTTGGTCCAGGCGAAAGACGTCGCAAGGGTCGTCGTGGTCCTTGAGGACCACGTGAGCGCGTGCGAGAGCAGCTTGCCGCCCTGCCCGTGACCAATTGGACAGGCCCTCTCGTCGAGCGATGAAACAATGCTGACGGCCAACGCCAGTATCGCCGAGTCTCGGCCGAGGCCGTTGACCGCTGCGTTGAAGTGAGGAAGAGGAGGTGCCTTATGTGTAATCCGGTGCCGGTTCGCAACTGGTTGATAGCGATCTTGGCGGCAATCTTCCTGGCATTGGCCACGATCGTTGGCGCCGCCATTGCCAACGGGTCGTGGTTTTATACGTATTTGTCCCCTGGGGGGATGGCGCTTGCTGGGCTTTTTTCATTCCTCGCGACGCTGTTTTGTTACTACGCGATCGACGCGGTCGACGAGTTGTCTCGGTGTACCGGGAGCCGTTGCGAAGGGGAAAGCACGACCCTGCGCAGTGTCATCGCAGGCGTTCGCATCGTCCTCGGCATTCAAACGGCCGCGTGCGTCGCCGTCGCGGCCTACGCATGGATTCCAGGAGCGGCTCAGCCCGCCATGTGGGTCATCATAGGGACCCTCGCCCTTCAGACGGCTTTGATCATCGGCGCGATTTATTCTTACGATAAGCTCGCGACGTGTGCTCTGGCGGGAGGGTAGAAATCCAACGTCGTATCCGTCTTAGTCGGCCAGGCGCAGGCGGCCCGAAAGGCTCCTGGCGAATCCCTGAAGGACGCCGTGACGGCCCGGACCCCGCTCAGGCCTGGCGCTCGCCTCCGGGCGCGCGGCGCGTCTGATCGCGCGACGGGTAGATCACGCTCTCGGCGTGGCGATACATCCACTCGGCGGCGTCGGGTGCGATGGCGTGGATCTCGGTGCCCGCCGCCGCCGCGAGCTGGACGGCCATGACGTTGCGGCGCACCTCGGAGGTCAGCGTGTTCAGCCGGTGGTACGCCTCGGACACGGTGCGACCGAGCGTGGTGACGCCGTGGTTCTCCATGATCACCGAGTTCGTGCTCTGGATGAAGTCGGCGACCGGGCCGACGTCCTGCTCCACGTCGAGGTGGGACGGGACCACGTA
>DATHGT010000150.1:0-4939 GCA_035317605.1 Candidatus Acidiferrum sp.
GCGGCTCAACACCTACGCCGGCCCCATCACCGCGGACGTGATGGCGCGCATGCCGCGCTGTCGGATCATCGCGCGCTACGGCATCGGCGTCGACACCATCGACCTCGCCGCGGCCACCGCGGCCGGGATCATCGTCACCAACAATCCGACGTACTGCATCGAAGAAGTGGCCGAGCACACGATGGCGCTGCTGCTGGCGCCGGCGCGGAAGATCGCGTTCTACGAGCGCCTGGTGCGCGGCGGTCACTGGGAGCTGCCGCCGGGGACGTTTGCCTCTCGGACGACTCGAGGAGCCGGTCTTCCAATTCACGGCGTGAATGATTATCATTCACGCCATGGGTGTCGGCACGCTGCCCCGGCTCGTCACGCGCAGTCTCGGCGACCGCCTTCGCGTCATGCCGGCCGTGGAGGTGACCGGGGCGCGGCAGACGGGCAAGAGCACGCTGGCGCAGGCGCTCGCGCCCGGCAAGCGGCGCTTCTTTTCGCTGGACGATCTCGATGTCGTGGACCTCGCGCGCCGCGACCCCGAGGCGCTGCTCGGTGGCGCCCAACCGGTGACCCTGGACGAGGTGCAGCGGGAGCCGGATCTGTTGCGCGCCGTGAAGCGGGCCATCGATCGGCGGCGGAGGCCGGGGCAATTTCTGCTCACCGGCTCGGCCAACTTACTCTTGATGAAGCAAGTCTCCGAGTCACTGGCCGGACGAGCGAGTTACCTCACTCTCTGGCCGATGACCCGGCGTGAGCAGAAAGGGCTCGGCCGCTGCGGCCTGTGGGACGAGCTGCTCGACGCGCGCGACGAGGATTGGCGTGACCTGCTGGCGGCGCAGCCCAACGATCCCGAGGACTGGCGCGCGCTGGCGCGGCGCGGAGGCTTTCCGACCCCGGCCGTGCATCTGAAAACGCCCCAGGACCGTGCGATCTGGTTCGACGGCTACGTACGCACGTACCTGGAGCGCGACCTCCAGGACCTCGCCTCGATCGCGGCGCTGCCCGATTTCCGTCGCCTCATGCGAGCGGCCGCCCTCCGTCTCGGCCAACTCGTCAACCAGGCAGAACTCGGGCGCGACATCGCGCTGCCGCAGCCGACGGTCCATCGCTACCTCAATCTGCTGGAGACGTCATACCTGCTGGTGCGCCTGCCCACATACGCCGTGAACCGCACCAAGCGCCTCATCAAATCGCCGAGGCTCTACTGGGGCGACACGGGGCTGGCGCTTTACCTGGCGGAAGGCGCCGAGCCCGGCGGCGCGCATCTCGAGAATCTCGTGCTTCACGATCTGTTGGCCTGGCGCGATGCGCGGCTCGAGCGCGCCGAGGTGCTCTACTGGCGGACGGCCATCGGCGAAGAAGTGGACTTCGTGATAGAGACCGGCGGACGCCTCCTGCCCATCGAGGTCAAGGCAACCAACCGTCCCCGTCTCGGCGACGCCGCGCATCTGCGCACGTTCCGGACCGAGTACGGCAAGAAGGCACGCGCGGGTCTGCTGCTGCACACGGGAACCGCGCTCGAATGGCTCGCGCCCGACGTGCTGGCGGCGCCGTGGTGGAGAGTACTCTGAGGTGGCCGCGCAAGAAGTCCGGATCTATCCTGAGGTGGTTGCCTGCGTTGCGCGGGCAGCGACCGAGCTGAACGAAGGAGGAACATCATGGCGATCACGCTGCCGCAATCGGTGAAGAAGATTCTCGAGGACAAGGCGTACGGGCACGTCGTCACGTTCGGCGCGACGGGGAAGCCGCAGGCGACGATGGTGTGGGTGGACGTCGACGGCGACGAGGTGGTGTTCAACACCGCCGAGGGCCGGCTCAAGCCGAAGAATCTCAGTCGCGATCCTCGCGTCGTCATCTCCGTGCAGGACCGCAACGATCCCCAGTCGTACATGGCCTTCCACGGGACCGCGAGCATCAGCGAGGCCGGGGCCGACGCGCACATCGACAAGCTCGCCAAGCGCTTCCTGGGCGCCGACAAGTACCCGTTCCGCCAGCCCGGGGAGAAGCGGTTGATCGTGCGGGTCAAGGTCGACCGCATCGGCGGCTACGGCCCGAAGATGCAGCCCTGGAAGTGAGCCCGCGCGCCCGATGAGCATGCCGGCACCGACGGCGGCGCGCGTGAAGGGCCCACCGGTCTGGCTCGACCTGGACCAGGCCGAGCTGGACGCGGCCTACGATCAGAGCGCGTACGCGCCCAACCGTGAGCAGGTGCTGGCGCGCAACGCCACCAACAGCGACGGCGTCCGCGCGCGGCTGGGTCCGCCGAAGCGATACGCTTACGGGCCGGCGCCGATCGAGGGCCTCGACGTGTACGTGACGGACCGGCCCGCCGCGCCGGTCAACGTGTTCATCCACGGTGGCGCGTGGCGAGCCGGCGCGGCCAAGAACTACGCGTCGCCGGCCGAGATGTTCGTCCACGCCGGCGCGCACTTCGTCGTGCTCGACTTCGCGGCGGTGCAAGACGTCGACGGCAGCTTGATGCCGATGGCCGACCAGGTCCGCCGGGCCGTGGCGTGGGTGTATCGAAACTCACACGTGTTCGGCGGTGACCGTCACCGTCTGTACGTCTCCGGCTCGTCCTCGGGAGCGCATCTCGCCGCGGTCGTCCTCACCACGGACTGGCCGCGCGACTTCGACCTGCCCGCCGACATCGTGAAGGGCGGGCTCTGCGGCAGCGGCATGTACGACCTGAAGCCGGTGCGGCTCTCGGCGCGCAACCGGTACGTGAAGTTCACCGACGAGATCGAGGAGGCCCTCAGTCCCCAGCGCCACCTCGACCGGCTCCACGCGCCGGTCGTCGTCGGTTACGGGACGTTCGAAACACCCGAGTTCCAGCGCCAGGCCCGCGACTTCGCCGCCGCGGTGAAGGCCGCGGGCAAGCCCGTGCAGCTCGTCGTCGGTGACGGCTACAACCACTTCGAGATGTACGAAACCCTCGCCAATCCCTACGGCGTCCTGGGTCGCGCGGCCCTCGAGCAAATGCAGCTGGCCTAAGGCACGTCCTCTGGACCCTTGTCGACGTGCTCCCGGTAGAAGCGCAGCAGGCGGTCGCGGTCGAGCGTCGGCGGCTCGTCGATCCACGTCCAGGCGAGCACGACGAAGGGCGTGCGGATCTTCGGGTCCGGCGCCACGACCATCTTCACCTTGCCGTGCTTGGCTTTGGGAAAGGTGCGGTAGAGCTCCTTGAGCGCGGCCACCGTCTCCGGGCACGGGGTGGCGCAGCGATAGAGCAGCACGATGCCGCCGTGCTCGAGGTTGTGGACGAAGACCTCCGGAGGGATCGGATCGTCGTACATCTCCCACTCGGCCCACGTGTTGCCCCAGTGCTGGCCGGAGGCGGGCGGATAGGGCGCCTTGTAGACTCCCAAGGTGTCGTTCGGGATGTGCTTCTGCCCCTCGTCGGGAAGCTGGCGGCCCTGGGCCGAGCTGACGGCGGGCGACGCGATGATCAGGAGCGCGAGGGCGAGGGCGAGGACGAGGACGAGGACGAGGCGGAGCATACGGAAATTCTACATCGTGACAAGGAGTCGAACATGATCGAGGACACCGTGATCGCGCCGGGTGGCCATTGGGGTCGGATCATCGCCAAGGGGCAAACGCTGCGCATCGTCGACCTCGAGGGTCAACAGGCCGTCGACTTCCTCTGCTACAACGCGGCCCGGCCCGAGGAGCGCTACAACGCCGCCGACACCATGAAATACGCGGGCTCGATCTACGTCGGCAAGGGCGTGAGCCTCTATTCCGGCCTCGGACGCAAGCTCTTCACGGTGGTCGAGGACACGTGCGGCCACCACGACACCATCGGCGGCTGCTGCAGCGCCGAGAGCAACGAGCTCCGCTACAAGGTGAAGGACACCCCCAACTGCCGCGACAACTTCGTGCGCGCGCTGGCCCCGTTCGGGCTCGGGGTGAAGGACGTCGTGGCCAACGTGAACTGGTTCATGTACGTGCCGGTGGCCGCGGACGGCACGATGGCGATCGCGCTGGGGCCGTCGAAGCCGGGCGACCACGTGGAGCTGCGCGCCGACATGGACGCGCTGGCCGTGATCTCGAACTGCCCGCAGATCTACAACCCGGCCAACGGCTTCAAGCCGACGCCGATCCGGATCCAGGTTCGCGACTGATCGCCCGCGAGGGAGGATCAGGAACGAAGCGTCTGGCGTCCCAGATCGAGAACCTGCTCGGCGAGGACGGTGTACATGCGCCACATGGTTTCGTGATGGCGCGTGGCTTCGGGGTCGTCGAGATATGTGTCGAAGAGAACGTAGTCAGCGCCGAGCGACTGCAGCGCGACGAGGTCGGCGCGGACCTGGTCGAGGGTGCCCTCGCCGGCGATGCGCTGCGCCTCGTCCATGGGCGTGTCGGTCAGCCGGAGACGGATGCGCGGGCACAGCGCGGGGACGGGCCGGCCTTCCTTGGCGGCGATCTCGCGGAGTCGGGGCAGGCCGGCGTCGCGCAGCCAGCCGATCTTGATCCGGATCGGATGCCAGGCATCGCCGTAACGCACCGCCCGTCGGAGCGCGGGGTCACTCGCGCCGCCGACCCAGATGGGCGGATGAGGGATCCGCGCCGGCCGGGGACGCGTGTCCACGTTGTCGAACGCGACGAAGCGGCCCTTAAATGACGCGAGGTCGTTCGTCCACAGCGTCTTGATCGCGGCTAGGTATTCGTTGGTGATCGCGCCACGCCGCTCGTGGGAGACGCCGAGCGCCTCGAACTCCTGGCGCGCCCAGCCCGCGCCCACGCCGAACAGCAGCCGCCCGCCGGAGAGCCGGTCGACGTTGGCGGCCATGCGCGCGACTTCCAGCGGATGGCGATACGGCAGCACGATCACGGTGGTACCGATCTCCATCGTGCGGGTGGCCGCGGCGAGCCAGCCGAGCAGCGTGAACGGCTCGTAGAGCGGCGCGGGATAGCGCCCGCTCACGTCCGGCGTCACCGCCACGTGGTC
>DATHGT010000151.1:0-3573 GCA_035317605.1 Candidatus Acidiferrum sp.
CGTGGCTCAGCTCGCGCATGGGCACCGCGGTGAGGGCCACCGTCGACAGCGGCACGAAGCTGAGGCCGATGCCGAGGCCCTGGACGAAGCGCGGCAGCATGATCTGCCAGTAGTTCGCCTGGAGCGAGAGCGTGGCCATCAGGTACATGGCGTAGGCGTTGAGCGCGCAGCCGGCGGCGATGATCCACCGCGGGTCGACGCGGTTGATCAGCGCGCCGGCGATCGGCATCGTGATCAGCGTGGCGACGCCGCCCGGTGCCAGCACCATCCCGGCCAGCATCGCCGTGTAGCCCATGAGGATCTGGGTGTACAGCGGCGAGAGCACCATGATGCCGTAGAACGCGATGCTGATGACGAACATGGCCGCCGTGGCGATCGCGAACGTCGGGTGGCGCAGCACGCGGAGGTCCACCACGGGTTCCTCGGCGGTGAGCTCGCGGATCACCAGCGCGACCAGCGCGGCCGCCGCCATCACGGCGAGCCACGTGATCAGCGGCGAGGCGAACCAGTCTTCGCGCTGGCCGCGGTCGAGCACGAACTGCAGGGCGGCCACGCCGATCACCAGCAGGGCCAGGCCGGGCGCGTCGATGCGGCGCACCGCGGGGCGCTCGGTGGCCGACTCCGGCAGGAACAGCCAGGCCAGCAGCAGCGCGGCGGCGCCGATGGGGATGTTGATGTAGAACACCCAGCGCCAGCTCCAGTTGTCGGTGATGAAGCCGCCGAGCGTCGGTCCCACGATCGGCGCGAACATGATGCCGATGCCCCAGATGGCCATGGCCATGCCCCGCTGGTGGGCGGGGAACGTCTCCATCATCGTCGCCTGCGACAGCGGCACCAGCGGACCGCCGGCCAGGCCCTGCAGGAAGCGCGCGATCACGATGAACACGAGGCTGGGCGCGGCGCCCGCGGCCGCCGAGGTGAGCGTGAACGCCAGCGTGGCCAGCATGAAGAGCCGCTTGCGGCCGAACAGGTCGGTCAGCCAGCCGGTGAGGGGCAGGCTGATCGCGTTGGCCACCAGGAACGAGGTCAGCACCCAGGTGATCTCGTCGACGCCGGCCGACAGCGTGCCGCGCATGTGATCGAGGGCCACGTTGGCGATCGTGACGTCGAGGATGACCAGGATCGTGGCCATCATCGTCGCGATCGAGACGATGGCCCGGTTCAGGGTCGGATTCATCGGATGCGGATGATCGGGACGACCGACATCCCGGGCACCAGCAGCGCGTGCCCGTTCTGCCCCGGCTCCAGCACGAGCTTGACCGGGATGCGCCGGACGACCTTCACGAAGTTGCCGGAGGCGTTCTCGGGCGGCAGCAGCGAGAAGCGCGAGCCGGTGCCGCTCTGGATCGAATCGACGCGCGCCTGCAGCACGAGCCCGGGATGCGTGTCGATGGAGATCGCCGCCGGCTGGCCCGGCCGCACGTGGGTGAGCTGCGTCTCCTTGTAGTTGGCGATCACCCACAGGTTCACGACGTCCACGACCGCGAGCAGCGGCTGGCCGGGCTGCACCGTCTGGCCCACTTCCACCGTGCGCCGGGTCACCAGACCGGCGACGGGGGCGGTGAGGGTCGCGTACTCGAGGTTCAGCTCGGCCTCGCGGAGCGCCGCGCGCGCCTCGGCCATCTGGGCCTCGGCGCTGGCCACCTCCGCGCTGCGGACCGTCACCTCGCCGCGGCGGCTCTGCGCGTCGCGCAGCCCGGCGTCCGCCGCCTCACGCAGCCGGAACGTTTGCGCCAGCACGACTTCTTGCGTGGCCACCTCGTGCTCGGCCTGGGCCACCTCGGCGCGGGCGCCCTCGAGGCGGTGGCGCGCCACCTCCAGGGCCGCGGCGCTGGTCTTGGCCCCGATGTCCGCGTGATCGAACTCCTGGCGCGAAACCAGATCGCGCTTGAGCAGCTCCTGCAACCGGCCGCGGTCGAGACCCGCCTTCTCGAGGTCGGCCTGGCGCGCGGTGATCTCGGCCTGGGCGGCCTGCACGGCCGCGCGGCGCGCCTGCAGACGGCTCCGGCGCTCGTCGAGGGCGCGGCGGGCGCCGTCGATGCCGAGCGCCTCCTTTGCCGCCGTCGCCTCGGCGACGGAAACCTGGCTCCGGGTGGACTCGTCGGTCATCGGCACGCTCGCGGACGCCGTGCGCATCCGGCTCTGGGCGGTCGTCACCGCGGCGCGGGCCTGGTGGACCTTCACCTCGAGGTCGCGCGGGTCCAGGCGCACGAGCGGCGCGCCCGCGGCGACGTGCTGGTTGTCGCGCGCGAGCACCTCGATCACGGTGCCGCGCACGCGCGCGCTCACCGGCGACACGTGGGCCTCCACGAAGGCGTCGTCGGTGGACACGTGGCGGCTCCAGTAGCGCCACGCGTGGATCGCGTACCCGCCGGCGCCCAGCACGGCGACGCCGAGCAGGACCAGCAGCACCACGCGCCGGCGCCGGCGCCGGCTGCGCACCCACCGGTAGGTCGTCCGGGGTTCGTCCTCGCTCATCGCGAGTCGTTACGCCTGCTCGAGGAGGCTGAACAGCTTGGGATCGAGCTGCCGGCGTTGTGCGTCGAGCACCGGCCGGCACGCTTCCACGAACGCGGCGTGCTCGTCGGCCGTGAGGTGGACGACCTCGTTCTCGCGCGGATCGAGCTTGGCCAGGACATCGGCGTCTTCCGAGGCGGCGAGCCGGTGCTGGAGCGCGGTGGCCTCGGGCGCGGCGGCATCGACGGCGGCGCGGACCTCCGCGGACCAGCCCGCGTACTCGCGGGCGTTCGCGATCAGGAAGCTCGCGCCGAAGAAGTGGCTGGTCAGCGTGATGTGGCGATGATACCGATGCACGCCGAACGTGTAGATGTTGGTCAGCGGGTTGTCGTGGGCGTCGAACGAGTCGCCGCCGATCTCGGCCACGAAGCGCTTGATGTCGGCGGCGATCGGCTCGAAGCCGAGGGCCTTGAAGACTTCGCCGTGAAGCGCGCTCATCTGGGTGCGGATCCTCAGCCCGCGGCAGTCCGCGGGCGTGCGGATGGGGCGGACGCGATTGGTGAGATGGCGAAAGCCATTGTCCCACCAGCCCAGGACGCGGAACGGCGTGCGCTCGTGCATCCGGTCGATGAACAGGGCGCCCAGCTCGCCGTCGAGGGCGCGCCACACGGCCGCGCGGTCGCGCACCAGGAACGGCAGCTCGAGGAGAGCCAGCTCGGGCACCCACGAGGTGAATCGCACCGTGGACATGTAGCAGAACGACAGCTCGCCGGTCTCGACCATGATCGGCAAATCGCCGGAGAGTCGGCCGACGTCGAGCACGCTGCCGATCAGCTCGAACGCGATCCGATCGCCGAGCTTGGCGCGAAGTAACTCGCCGAACCGTCCGGCCGCCTGGTTGTGGATCGACGCGGGCGGCTGGTAACCGCCGAACTTGAGCGTGATGGCGTTCATCGCGCGAAAGGATACTCTACTCCGCTATGGAGAACGCACCGCTCGCCGTTCGGCTCGGAGAGTTCGTCGCCCGTCTTCGCTTCGAAGATCTGCCACCGGCCGTGGTGGACAAGAGCAAGGCGGTGGTGAATCACGCCCTCACCGTCGGCATGGCCGGCTTCG
>DATHGT010000152.1:0-55941 GCA_035317605.1 Candidatus Acidiferrum sp.
GGCTTCGAACGCCAGTGCGACGCCGTGCAAACGCACGACGCGCTCGACCGGGTGGGGGCGATCCGCTGTCCCACGCTGATCAGCGTCGCCGACCAGGACATCCTCGTTCCGCCGCGCTTCTCCCGCGCGCTGGCCGAGCGCATGTCAGGGGCGACGTTCCGTCTGATCGAAGGGGCCGGCCACGGCTACTTCTGGGAGCGCCCCGACGCCTTCAACCAGATGTGCCTGGACTTCCTCAGTTTGGGGGGCCATTTCGAGGCCCCCCATCCGGTCAATCCCAGAAATACGCGCGGGGGTTGACCGGGCGGTTCTTGACGAGGATTTCGTAGTGCAGGTGCGGGCCGGAGGAGCGGCCCGTGTTGCCGGTGAGGCCGAGCTGGGCGCCGCGCGCGACCGTGTCACCCGCGGTGACCATGATCTTCGACAGGTGACCGTAGATCGTTCGCAGATCTCCGCCGTGATCGATCGTCACGCTGAGCCCGTACTCGGCGTGAGATCCCGCGAACGTAACCGTGCCCCCCGCCGGGGCATGCACCGGCGTCCCTCGTTCGGCCCCGATGTCGAGGCCCCCGTGGAACTCGCTGCCCTTCCCTCCGGGCGATCGCCGTCCGCCGAACTCGGAGTTGACCGCGCCGCGCACCGGCCACCGCGACGGCAGCGAGGCCAGCGCCTTGCCCGCGCGAGAGATCAGCCGCTCCAAGGCGCGAAGATTTTCCCCCTCCTCGCGCACGACGTTGGCGAGACGATCGACCTCCTCGGCGGGAGTGACGCGCCCCTTGGAGGGCTCGGGCGACGTGGCGCTGGGGCCGCCGATGCCCGCGCGGCGTGCCTTCGGGGCGGCCTCCGGTCCGAACGGCTCCCAGATGCGCGCGTGGAGATCACGCCAGCTGGCGACCTCCGTCTGCACCTCCGCCATCCGTCCCTTCAGGCCCGAAATGGTGGCGCGCTGGGCCTCGATCACACGGAGCAGGCCACCGACTTCGCGGCTCCCGGCGCGGCTCATCCACCAATCGGCCGCGACCGCGGCGAGGCCGGCGCCGAGCAGGAGGAATCCCGCGAGGATGACGATCGGCAGCCCGCGGGGGAAGCTGAATCGCACGATCCGGGCACCGTCGCCACGCACGAGGACCAGGCTGAAGCGGTTACCACGATTCAAACGGAGGGGGCCTCCGAGGTCGGGATGGCTGCCTGGTGCGCCGTTTCTAGCATCGGGTCAGGGGGGTGTCAACCCAGATCCGGCCGCGCCCGGGCGGCCGCTCCGGCCGCACTCCGGCGGCCGCTCGGCCGCTGCGTAACCCCGCGTTTTATTGACACCCCGCGAACGGGCACAGTATGATCCTCGGATCGGAGAGGAGCCCATGGACGAGTTCTATCGGATCAAGCGACTACCACCGTACGTCTTCGCCATCGTCAACGATCTGAAGTCCAAGGCGCGCGCCCGCGGCGAGGACATCATCGATCTCGGCATGGGCAACCCCGACATGCCCACGCCCAAGCACATCGTGGCCAAGCTCGTGGAGGCCGCCCAGAATCCCAAGAACCACCGCTATTCCGCGTCGCGCGGCATCACCCGGCTCCGGGTGGCCATGGCCAAGTGGTACAAGGACCGCTACGACGTCCACCTCGATCCCGACGCCGAGGTGATCGCCACCATCGGAGCCAAGGAAGGGATGGCCCATCTCGCGCTGGCCGTGCTCCAGCCCGGCGACGGCGTGCTCGTGCCCAACCCGACCTACCCGATCCACGCGTACTCGGTGGTCATCGCCGACGGCGACCTGCGCTCGGTGCCGCTGACTCCGGACGGCGATTTCTTCGCGCGACTCCAGGAAACGGCCAGGCTCGCGTGGCCGAAGGCGCGGCTCCTGATCCTATCCTTCCCGCACAACCCCACCACGATGTGCGTGGATCGCGACTTCTGGGTGAAGGTCGTCGACTTCGCCCGCGAGCACCGGATGATGGTCGTCCACGACTTCGCCTACGCGGACTTCACCTACGACGGCTACCGGCCGCCCTCGTTCCTCGAAGTGCCCGGGGCCAAGGACGTCGGCGTCGAGATCTTCTCGACCTCGAAGTCCTACAACATGCCGGGATGGCGGCTCGGGTTCGTGTGCGGCAACGCCCGGATGATCCACGCCCTGGCCCGCATCAAGTCGTACCTCGACTACGGCGCCTTCCAGCCCATCCAGATCGCCGGCATCATCGCGCTCGAGAGCGATCCCGCGATCGTGCGGGACATCGTCGAGGTCCACCGAAAGCGCCGCGACGTCCTCGTCGACGGCCTGAACAAGATCGGGTGGTCGGTCGCCAAGCCCAAGGGCACGATGTTCGTCTGGGCGCCCATCCCCGAGACCTATCGCGCGATGGGCTCGCTGGAATTCTCCAAGCTGCTGATCCAGGAGGCCGGCGTCGCGGTGTCGCCCGGCATCGGCTTCGGCGAGTACGGCGAGGGCTACGTGCGCTTCGCGCTGGTCGAGAACGAGCAGCGCATCCGCCAGGCGCTCAGAGGGCTCCGGCAGCTCAGCGCCTGAGCTGGTCGCCTCTCTTTCATCGTGAGTGACGTCAGGATCGGTCTTCTGGGCCTCGGCACCGTCGGGGCCGGCGTGGTCAAGCTGCTCGATTCCCGCCGCGCCCTGCTCGAGGAGCGGGCGGGCTGCCGGTTGACCCTGGCCGGCGTCGCCGATCTCGACACGACATCGCCTCGCGAGGGCATCGAGTTGAGCGCGCTGCCGCTCACGAAAGACGCCCATCGCCTGCTCGACGATCCGTCGATTCACGTGATCATCGAGCTGATCGGCGGTCTCGAGCCGGCGCGCACGTTCATCCTCAAGGCGCTCGCCGCCGGCAAGCACGTGGTGACCGCCAACAAGGCGCTGCTCGCCCACCACGGGACCGAGCTGTACGAAGAGGCGCGGCGGCGTGGCGTTTACCTGGCCTTCGAGGCCGCGGTCGCCGGCGGCATCCCGCTCATCCGGGCCGTCAAGGAAGGCCTCGTCGCCAATCGGATCCTCTCGGTCTTCGGCATCCTCAACGGGACCTGCAACTACATCCTGACCAAGATGACCGACGAGGGACTCGACTTCGGGATGGTGCTCAAGGAAGCGCAGGCCCACGGCTATGCCGAAGCCGATCCGACCTTCGACATCGAGGGCAACGACACCGCGCACAAGCTGCAGATCCTCATCGCCCTCGCCTTCCGCTCGTTCGTCGACCTCAAGCACATCCACACCGAGGGGATCACCCGCGTCACCGCGCAGGACATCGGCTACGCGCGCGAGCTGGGCTATCGGATCAAGCTCCTCGCCATCGCCAAGGCCACGAGCCACGGCCTGGAGGCGCGCGTGCACCCCACCATGATCGCCGCCGGCTCTCCGCTGGCCGCCGTGTCCGGGGTGTTCAACGCGGTGTTCGTCACCGGCGACGCGGTCGGCGACCTCATGTTCTACGGGCGTGGCGCCGGCCAGCTGCCGACGGCGTCGGCGGTGTGGTCGGACGCCGTCGAGATCGCCCGGCGCATCGCCCACGGCGTCGCCGCCACCGGGCTCGAGCTGCCGTCGGCGGGGCCCGGCGCGCTCGGCGCGCAGCCGATGGAGATGGTCCGCACGTGCTACTACCTGCGCGTGATGGCCCAGGACCGGCCGGGCGTGCTCTCGAAGGTCACCGGCATCCTCGGCGATCACGACATCTCGATCGCCTCGGTCATCCAGAAGGGACGCGCGACCGCCGAGGCCGTCCCCATCGTGCTCATGACCCACGAGGCGCAGGAGCGCGACATGCGCGCCGCGCTCGCCGCGATCGATCGCCTGCCCGACGTCCCCCTGCCCACCACGATGATCAGAGTGGAATAGCGTTGAGTCGAGTGAAGGCGCTGGTCGGGGTGGCGATCAGCGTGGCGCTGCTCGGGTATCTGGTGTGGTCGGTGGACGTGAGGGATCTGGGGGAGCAGCTCGCGCGGACCCGGTGGGAGTGGGTGGTCGTGGCCAGCGTGCTGGGGCCGGTGTGCGTGTGGGCGCGGGGGCGGCGCTGGTGGTATCTCTTTCCGCCGCACTCGGAGCCGCCGGCGCTCGTGCCCGCGACGATGATCGGCTACATGGTCAACAACATCCTGCCGCTGCGGGCCGGCGAGTTCGTCCGGGTCTACGTCGTCGCCCGCCGGTGGGGCCACGGCTTCTGGACGGCGCTGGCCACGCTGATCGTCGAGCGCGTGCTCGACAGCCTCGTCATCGTCCTCGTGATGGTGGTGCTGGTGCTGCACATCACCGTCCCGCGCCCGCTCGAGATCGGCGCCGCGGTGCTGCTCGGGGTCGACCTGGTCGCGGTCAGCGTCCTGTGCTTCCTCGCCATCGCGCCCGAGCGGGCGCGCGGCCTGATCGAGCGCCTCACCCGCCGTCGGCCGTCGCTCCAGCGTCGCGTGGTCGGGATCCTCGAGACGTTCGT
This sequence comes from Candidatus Acidiferrum sp., assembly GCA_035317605.1. Classification (GTDB taxonomy): domain Bacteria; phylum Methylomirabilota; class Methylomirabilia; order Rokubacteriales; family CSP1-6; genus DATHGT01. The sequence goes on from DATHGT010000152.1 coordinate 4,435, forward strand.
GCGCGGGCTCGAGGGCGTGCGCACGCGGGCCCATCTCGGCCCGCTGGCCGCGTGGACCGTCCTCATCTGGGGCCTTCCCGCCGTCATCACCTGGTCCATGTTTCGTGCCCTCGACCTGGACGTGCCCTGGATCGCGGCGTGGGTGGTGCTGGCGTTCGTCGGTCTCGGCGTGGCGATCCCGTCGGCGCCCGGGTACATCGGCGTCTTCCACGCCGCCGCCACGATCGCGCTGACGATCTTCGGCGTGCCCGCCACCGCCGCGTTCGGCTACGCCCTGCTCTTCCACGCCACCCAGATCCTGCCCATCACGGCCGTCGGCTGGATCTACTTGCTCCGGGAGCACGTCAGTCTCACCGAGGCGACGCGGCGGGAGGCGTCGGCCAGCGAGCTTTTGAGCTAGGATTCGGACGCGATGTCTCTGATCGTGCAAAAGTACGGGGGATCGTCGGTCGCCGACGCGGAGAAGATTCGCAACGTCGCGCGGCGGGTGGCCGAGAGCGCGTCGGGCCATCAGCTCGTGGTCGTGGTGTCCGCGATGGGCCGGACCACCGACGGACTCGTGAGCCTCGCCCACGAGATCACCCCGACGCCCGAGCCGCGTGAGCTGGACGTGCTGCTGGCCACCGGCGAGCAGGTCACGATCGCGCTGCTCGCGATGGCGCTGCACGCGCTCGGGCGACCCGCGCGCTCGTTCACGGGCGTGCAGGCGGGCCTGTGGACGGATGCCGCCCACACCGCGGCGCGTCTCACGCGCATGGAGACCGACCGAGTCCGCCAGGCGCTCGACGCCGGCGAGATCGCCATCGTGGCCGGCTTTCAGGGGCGCTCGGAGCGCGACGAGATCACCACGCTCGGCCGCGGCGGCTCGGACCTCACCGCCGTCGCGCTGGCCGCGGCGCTCAAGGCCGACACGTGCGAGATCTACACCGACGTGGACGGCGTCTACACCGCCGACCCCAACATCGTCCCCGACGCCCGCAAGCTGGCGCGGATCGCTTACGACGAGATGCTGGAGATGGCGAGCCTGGGGGCCAAGGTGCTGCAGTCGCGCTCGGTGGAGTTCGCCAAGAAGTACGGGGTGCCCGTCCACGTCCGCTCCACCTTCAAGCCGGACGCGGGCACGCTGGTGACCAGGGAGGAGCAGGGCATGGAAGACGCTGTCGTGACCGGCGTCACCCACGACCGCGGCCAGGCGAAGATCTCGATCCTGCGCGTGCCCGATCGTCCGGGCATCGCGGCCAAGGTGTTCGGGGCGATCGCCGAGCGGAACATCGTGGTCGACATGATCGTCCAGAACATCAGCCGCGACGGCTACACGGACATGTCGTTCACGGTGCCGCGGGGCGATCACGCCCGCGCCGTGGCCGCCCTCGAGGACGTGGCGCGCGCGGTCGGCGCCCAGGGCGTCGTGCACGACGAACGAGTGGCGAAGGTCTCCATCGTCGGCGTCGGCATGCGCAGCCACTCCGGCGTGGCCTCGCGGATGTTCGGCGTGCTCGCCGGGGAAGGCGTCAACATCCAGATGATCTCGACCTCGGAGATCGCGATCTCGTGCGTGATCGAGGACAAGTACACCGAGCTGGCCGTCCGTGCGCTCCACGACGTCTTCGAGGTCGGCCGGGCGCCGGCATCCTGACCTCGCCGGCGTATCGAATCTTCCACTCTAGCCAGGGTCACGAGCGCGTGACATCGTCGCGGCATGGGACTCTACACGCGACCGCAGCTCGTGCTCGTGCTGTCGCTGCTGGTGGCGGCGGGGGCTGGACTCGGCGTCGTCCACTGGCGGGCGGCCCATCCCCAGCTCGTGGAGCGTCTGGAGGGCCTCGACCGTGAAATCGCGGCGAACGGGGAAGGCCGCGCCGAAGACCGCGAGGTAGCTCGGTCCACCGAGCCCACCGGGCCGCGCCCGAGTCCACGCGGTGATTCGGAGTCGCGCCCGGGGCGCTCGCGCACTCCGAAGCGTCAGGCACCTCCGCTCGATCCGGCCGGGGCGCCGGTCGATCTCAATCGCGCCACGCTGGCCGACCTGATGCGTCTGCCCGGCGTCGGTCCGGTGCTCGCCCGGCGCATTCTCGAGACGCGCGAGACTGCGGGACGCTTCGGCGCGGTGGACGATCTCGTCGGCGTCCGGGGCGTCGGTCGGGCCAAGCTCGAGCGGCTGCGACCGTTCATCGGCGTCCTGGAATGAGCCGGGAGCCTGGCCGTCGTGTGGCTCCGCATGCCCCTGCTCCCTTTGGCCCTGGCGTTCTGCGCGGGAATCGCCGTGGCCGGCCGGATCCCTCTCGTGTCGCTCTGGATCGTCTCGCTCGTGATGCTCGCGTTCGCCGCGCTGACGCTCGCTCTCGGTCGAACGATCATCGCGACCGGGCTCCTCCTCCTCGCGGTCGTCGCGGTGGGGGCCTTGCGAGCGGCGTCAGTGCCGTTGGCCGCCGATCACGTCGCGCACCTGACGTTGCCGCGCTCGGTCACGCTGATCGGGCGCGTCGACGCCGAGCCGATCCTCTTCGCGGCGAATCGCCGCCGTGTCGACGTCGCGGTCGAGAGCGTCGACGAGACGCGGCGCTCGGGGCGGCTGTTCGTCACCCTCTACGGCGAAGGGCCGGCGCTCGGCGAGGGACAGCGCGTGCGTCTCGAGGCACGGCTGCACCGCGCCTCGGGGTTCAGAAACCCCGGAGGCTTCGACCACAGCCGGTATCTCGAGCGTCAGGGCGTGCTGGTGACCGGCTCCGCGCGCGCCGACCGCCTGATCGTGCTGGACGATCCCGGCCCGAGCTGGAACGTCAGGCTCCGGCGCGGGGCGCGAGAGGCCATCGAGCGGGCCTTGCCGCCGGCCTCGGCGGCGCTCCTCGCGGGCCTCTTGCTCGGCGAGCGGACCGCGCTGCCGCCCGAGGTCGACACCGCGTTCCGCCGCGCCGGCGTCTATCACCTGCTCGCGGTGTCGGGCTTCAACGTGGCCCTCATCGCCGGCGCGACCTTCGCGCTGCTCAACCTCGTCCGCTTTCCGCACCGGGCGGCCGCCGCCATCGCGATCGTCGTGGTCGCGGCGTTCGCGGCGGTGGTCGGGCCTCAAGCCTCCGTCCTGCGCGCGGCCATCATGGCCACGCTCGTGCTCGGCGCCCTCCTGGTGGAGCGCGAGGCGTCGGTGCTGAACGCGCTCGCGCTCTCGGCGATCGTGATCCTGGCCCTGCGTCCCGCCGATCTCCACGACCCGGGCTTTCAACTCTCGTTCGCGGCCACGATCGGCATCGTGGTGGCTCCGCTCGCTCGCGGGCTCGTCGCCGGCGCGGTCGGCGTGAGCCTCGCCGCCGAGCTGGCCGTGCTGCCCGTGACGCTCACCCACTTCAACCAGCTCTCGGTCATCGGTCCGCTGGCCAACCTGTTCGCGGTCCCGCTGGCCGGCGTGGCCACGATCGTGGGACTCGCCGGCGTCGCCGCGTCGTGGCTGACCGCGGCCGCGGGCGACGTGCTCCTCAACGCCACCTGGCCCGTCCTCATCGTGATGCGCGTGCTGGTGGCGATCGCCGCCGCGCCGGCGTGGTCGCTCGTCCACCTGCCCGCGCCGAGCTGGCCGGCGATCGCTGCCTACGTGACGGCGCTGCTCCTCGCTCTCACGTGGTGGCGGCTTCGAGGCACGCGACCGCGGGCGGCGCGCTACGCCGGCGCGCTCGCGCTGCCCGCGCTCGTCCTCGCCCTCGCCATCGGCGCCTGGCCCGTCGTCCGTCCTCCGGACGGGCGGCTGCGGGTGATCGTGCTCGACGTGGGCCAGGGTGACGCGATCGTGATCGAGACGCCGGAAGGACCGACGCTGCTCGTCGACGCGGGCGGCGGCGGCGCCTTCCGCCTGGACGTGGGAGAGCGCGTGGTGGCGCCGATGCTCTGGAACCGCGGCACGCTTCGTCTGGGCGCCGTCGTGACCACGCACGACGATCAAGACCACGCGGGCGGAATGCGGGCGGTCCGGGCGCTGTTCAGGATCGGGGAGACGTGGAGCGCCGAGACGCTGCGGGCCGAACCGCGCGTGATCGGCGGCGTCCGATTGACCGGAATGGGGGGCCTAGCCGCGGGCCCCCCAAGCCCCCCCGACGCTCGCTCCTCGAAATTGTCCGCGGCGTCCCGCAGCCGCAACGACGACGCCCTCGTTCTGCGCATCGACCACGGCCTGGTTTCGTTCCTGCTCGCCTCCGACATCACCGCGGCCACGGAAGCCCGGCTCCTGGCCGCCGGAATTCCGCTGAGAGCCACCGTGCTCAAGGTGGCGCATCACGGCTCGCGCGGCTCGAGCACGATCGAGTTCCTCCGCGCCGTGAACCCACGGGTCGCCGTGATCTCGGTCGGCGCTCGCAATCCCTACGGACATCCGGCCGCGGAAACGCTGGCACGTCTCGACGCCGTCGACGCCGCCGTCTACCGGACCGATCGCGACGGCGCGGTCATCCTGGAATCCGACGGCCGCACGCTCACGGTCACCGCGTGGGCGACGAGCCGGACCGCGCCCTACTGCCTTGACCCGGAAACTGTTTGCTGATGTAGTCTCGGTCCATGGCACGGGTGAACGACAACTACCTCAAGCTCAAGCGCAGCTATCTCTTCACCGACATCGCGGCGCGGATCAAGACGTTCCAGGCCGAGCATCCGGACGCCCGGATCATTCGCCTCGGCATCGGCGACGTGACCCAGCCGCTGCCGCCCGCGGTCATCGCCGCGCTGCACGCCGCGGTGGACGAGATGACGCGCAGCGAGACCTTCCGCGGGTACGGTCCCGAGCCCGGCTACGAGTTCCTGACCGAGCTGATCGTCGCCCACGACTACGCCAGCCGCGGCGTCCGCATGAGCCCGGACGAGATCTTCGTGAGCGACGGCGGCAAGACCGACAGCGCCAACATCCAGGAGATCTTCGGCCCCGATACCGTGGTGGCCGTGACCGATCCGATCTATCCCGTGTACGTCGACAGCAACGTGATGGCCGGGCGCTCCGGCCCCGCCGGCGACGACGGGCGCTACGAGGGCTTCGTCTATCTGGCCTGCACCGCGGAGACGAACTTCCTGCCGTCCCTGCCCGACCGCCACGTGGATCTCATCTATCTCTGCTACCCGAACAACCCGACGGGCGCGGTGATGACCCGCGACGAGCTGACGCGCTGGGTGGACTACGCGCGGCGCGAGGGGGCGGTGCTGCTCTACGACGCGGCCTACGAGGGGTACATCCGCGAGCCCCACGTCCCGCACTCGATCTTCGAGATCGAGGGCGCGCGCGAGGTGGCGATCGAGTTCCGGAGCTTCTCGAAGCTCGCCGGCTTCACGGGCACGCGCTGCGCGTTCACGGTCGTCCCCAAGGAGCTCGAGGGACGCGCCGCCAACGGCGACCGGGTGGGCCTGAACGCGCTGTGGCTGCGCCGGCAGTCCACCAAGTTCAACGGCGTGCCCTACATCGTCCAGCGCGGCGCCGCCGCCGTCTACACCGACGAGGGCAAGCGCCAGGTCCAGGCGCTGATCGACTTCTACATGGACAACGCCCGCATCATCCGCGAAGGACTGGAGGCCGTCGGCCTCACCGTCTACGGCGGGCGCAACGCGCCCTATCTCTGGGTGAAGTGTCCGGGCGGTCTCTCGTCGTGGGACTTCTTCTCACGCGTGCTGAACGAAGCCCACGTGGTCGGCACCCCAGGCTCCGGCTTCGGCCCCGCCGGCGAAGGGTACGTGCGATTGACCGCCTTCGGTCAGCGCGACCAGACCGTCGAAGCCGTGGAGCGCATCAAGACCCGCCTTTCGCTCTGATCTCGCGGCGTTCGAGCGCGGGCTTTGCCCGCGCAATCCTCGTCCGAACCGGTGGGGGGAAATTCGGGGGGAGCGGCGGTTCGCTCCCCCCGATGTTCAATCAAGTCTCGTAGCTGCGTTCGTACTGCGAGCGGAGTCTCTCCAGCTCTTCGGGGTCCAGGCGCATGCCCAGGTGCAGGCCCATCTCGCCGAGGATCGTCTTGATCTCGTTGAGGGACTTCTTGCCGAAGTTCTTGGTCTTGAGCAGCTCCTGCTCGCTGCGCTGCACGAGATCGGCGATGGTGCGGATGTTGGCGGTCTTCAGACAGTTCGAGGCGCGCACCGAGAGCTCGAGCTCGTCGACGTTCCGGAACAGGTTCTCGTTCAGCTCCGCGCGCGGGCGCACCTCGTCCGGCTCGACTTCCTCGGTCTCCGGCTGAACGTCCGGGAAGTGCATCAGCAGCTCGAAGTGGTCCTCGAGGATGCGCGAGGCCTCGGCGACGGCGGCGGTCGGCGCCACGCTGCCGTCGGTCCACAGCTCGAGCACGAGACGCTCGTGGCCGTCGGGCACGTTCTCCACGTGGAAGTTGACGCGCTTGACCGGTGAGAAGTTGGCGTCGAGGAGGATCGCGTTGATGGGCAGGGCCTCGGGCTCACGCCGGTCGGCGGGGACGTAGCCGCGCCCGCGCTCGATGCAGACTTCCATCTCCAGCGTGCCGTCCTTGTCGAGCGTGGCCAGCGGCGCGTCGGGGTTGAGGATGTCGACGTCGGCGTCGGGCTCGAAGTCGCCGGCCTTCACCGGCCCGACCTTCTCGGCCTTGAGCCGCAGGATCTTCGGGCGATTGACGTGCAGGGTGAACACCACGTTGCGCAGGTTCATGAGGATGTCGAGCGTGTCCTCCATGACCCCCGGCAGGTGGGAGAACTCGTGGAGCACGTTCTCGATCTTCACCCAGATCGGCGCGGCGCCGTGGATGGCGGAGAGCAGCGCCCGGCGATACGCGTTGCCGACGGTGAGGGCGAAGCCGTGCTCGAACGGTTCGATGGCCAGCTTGCCGTAGGTGCGTTCCTGGGCGACCCACTCGTGACGGGTGGGGAGCTCGAGCTCCAGCATGAAGACCCCCTTCAGGAAATGCCTGGAAGATTTCCGAACGACAAGTATAACAGAACATGTCGCCATCCCGACCCCGGCGGGGACTTTCGCGCCAGGCGGTAGACTCGGGAGGACATGGCGTTCCGGCGCACGTTCGTTCGGCTGCTGCTCGTCGTGTTCGCGTGCGCGACGGCGGTGGGGGGCTTCGAGGCGTGGCGGGCGCTGACGCCCACCGACGCGCTGGCCGCGGGCCCCCGCGTGGTCGACATCCCCGCCCAGCAAGGGGTGCTGACCATCGCCCGGCGACTCCGCGACGCCGAGGTGATTCCGAGCGCCGAGGCCTTCGTGGCCCTGGGCGTGGTGCGCGGCACCGCGCGCAGCCTCCGCGCCGGCGAATACGAGTTCCCCCAGGGGACCACGGCGGTGAGCGCGCTCCGGATGCTGGAGAGCGGAAAGGTTCGGCTCCATCCCGTGCTCCATCCCGAGGGCGCCACGGTGGCCGAGCTGGCGCGCACGATCGACAAGCAGGGGCTGGCGCGGGCCGACGACGTCCTGCGCGCGGCCAGCGACCCCGCCTTCCTGCGCAGCGTCGGCATCGAGGCGGCCAGCCTCGAGGGCTACGTCTTCCCCGACACGTACTACTTCACGCGGGGCCTCACCGCCGAGCAGATGCTCACGCGCACCGTGCAACGCCTGCGCGCGAAGCTGACCGCCGAGGTCGTGGCGCGGGCGCGCGCGCGCGGACTCGACGTCCACAGGCTGCTCACGCTGGCCTCGATCATCGAGCGCGAGGCGGTCGTTCAGGACGAGCGCCGGCTCATCGCCGCCGTCTTCTGGAACCGCCTGCAGCTCGGCATGCCGCTCCAGGCCGACCCCACGGTGCAATATGCGGTCGGCAAGGAGCGGCGCGCGCTGACCCGCGCCGACCTCGCCAGCGAGCATCCGTTCAACACCTACACGCACACCGGCTTGCCGCCCGGACCCATCGCCAGCCCCGGACTGGCCGTCATCGAAGCCACCCTCGACCCGGCGCCCGTGAACTACCTTTACTTCGTGGCCAGCGACGACCACCGGCACCGCTTCTCGACCACGGTCGAGGAGCACAACGCGGCCGTGGCCCGCTATCGCCTCGCGCGCCCCCGCTGAACCGTGCTATAAACTCGGCGATATGTCGCGCCCGACCGCCGCGACGGCGAAGCTCTCCCCGGCTTCGGCTCCCGTGGCTTTCCCCCGGCTCTACGAGACCCTGCGCGGACCGGTGCGCGCCGCGCTCCAGCGGTTCTTCGGTCTCGGCGTGGAGGGGCTCGAGCACCTACCCGATCGCGGTCCCTACCTCGTGGCCGCGAACCATCACAACTACCTCGACGGTGTGGTGCTCGGGTGCGCGGTGCCGCCGCCCATCGCCTTCCTCGTGATGCCGCGCGTGTGGCGGGCCACGCCGCTGCATCCGTTCCTCCACCGCGGGATCGGCTCCATTCTCGTCGACCTCGATCGTCCCGATCCGGGCGCGCTGCGACGAGCGCTCGACGCGCTGGCCGCCGGCCGCGTGGTCGGGATCTTTCCCGAGGGGCCGTTCAGCGTCAGCGGTCGTCTGGGGCGCGGCTTGCCCGGCGTCGGCTTGCTGGCCCTGCACTCCGGCGTGGCCGTCGTGCCCGCCGGCATTCGCGGGACGTACGAGGCGCTCGCCGGCCGGCGCTTCTACGTGCCGCGGCGCCGGCCGTTCACGGTCCGCTTCGGAGCCCCGCGGCGCTTCACGACCGCGGCGTATCCGAGCCCGCGGGTGGCGCGTCGCGAGGTGACGGAGCGCATCATGGCCGACATCGCCGACCTGCTCGTCTGATGACGGCGGATCGTCCACGCGCCGACAAGCTCTGGGGCGGACGCTTCACCGAGGGCACCGATCCCGGCGCCGCGCGCTTCACGGCCTCGCTCGGATTCGACCGGCGGCTGTGGGCGCACGACATCGCGGGGAGCATCGCGTGGGCGGCGGCGCTCTGCCGGACCGGCCTCCTCACCGAGGACGAGCGGCGCGCGATCGTCGAAGGCCTCGAGGCCGTGCGCGCGGAGATCGAGGGCGGGCGCTTCACGTTCCGGCCCGAATTGGAAGACATCCACACCAACGTCGAGCGCCGCCTGACCGAGCTCTGCGGTCCCGTCGGCGGCAAGCTCCACACCGGGCGCTCCCGCAACGACCAGATCGCGCTGGACGAGCGGCTCTACCTGCGCGACGCGGTCGGGCGGATCGACGAGGGGCTGCGCCGCTCCCAGCTCGCCCTCGTCGAGCGTGCGGAGCCGACGGTGAGCGCGCCGATGCCGGGCTACACGCACCTGCAGCGCGCTCAGCCCGTGGTCCTCGCCCACCACCTGCTCGCCTACGTGTTCATGTTCCAGCGCGACCGCGAGCGCTTCGCCGGATGCCGCGAGCGCGCCGACGTGATGCCGCTGGGCAGCGGCGCGCTGGCGGGGACGGGATTCGCCATCGATCGCGAGGCGCTGGCCCGCGACCTCGGCTTCGCGGCGGCCAGCGCCAACAGCCTGGACGCGGTCAGCGACCGCGACTATCTCGTCGAGTTCCTCTCCGCGGCCGCCATCGCCGGCGTGCATTTCTCGCGGCTGGCCGCCGATCTCACGCTGTGGGCCACCGCCGAGTTCGGCTTCGTGGATTTCTCGGACCAATTCGCCACCGGGTCGTCGATCATGCCGCAGAAGAAGAATCCCGACGTGGCCGAGCTGATCCGGGGCAAGAGCGGACGCCTGACGGGAAACCTGGTCGCGCTGCTCACCACGCTGAAGGGCCTGCCCCTGGCCTACAACTCCGACATGCAGGAGGACAAGGAGCCGTTCTTCGACTCGGTGGACACGCTGGAGGCGATCCTCGAGGTGCTGCCGCCGCTGCTCGGGTCGCTGACCTTCCACACCGAGCGCATGCGACAGGCGGCGGGCGAGCACTTCGCCACCGCCACCGACCTCGCCGACTACCTCGTGCGCAAGGGGCTCCCGTTCCGCGAAGCCCACGAGATCGTCGGCCGGGTGGTGCTCCACGCCAGTCGGAGCGGTGACACCCTCGAAGGCCTGCCGCTGGAGGAGCTGCGCCGATTCTCGCCGCTGATCGGCGCCGACGTGAAGGACGCGCTCGGCGTGGACGCCTCGCTGCGCGCCCGCGCGGTGACCGGCGGCACGGCGCCGGCCGCGGTGGCCCAGGCGCTGGTGACCGCGCGCGCGCTGGTGACGCCGTCATGAGGGCGCTGACCCTCGTGCTGCTGGCCGCGCTCAGCGTCGCCGCCTGCGGCAAATCCGCGCCCCCCGTGGCTCCCGACGTCAGAGTCCCGGCGTTCATCGCGGATCTCCGCGGCGCCGTGGAGGACGACGCGGTCGCGCTCGCGTGGACGAATCCACAGCGCCGCGCCGACGGGGCGCGCCTGCGCGACCTGACGGAGATCCGTCTCTATCGCAGCGAGGACGACGGCGTGATGCCGCCCAAGCCGGCCCTGCTCGTCGAGGGCAAGATCGCGGGCTATCGAGAGATCGCGGTGATCGACCTCGTCGCCCCCGCCCCCGCCATCGTGCAGGGGCACACCGTGCGCTTCGTCGACCGGGACGGACTGCGCTTGGGTCGGCGGTACACCTACGTCGTGGTGTCCGAGGACGGGATCGGGCGAACGAGCGCGCCCTCCAATCGCTTCGCGATCGTCTTCATCGCGCCCCCCGAAGCGCCGGCCACGCCGACGGTCACCGCCGGCGACGGCGAGGTGCGCGTGCGCTGGCAGCCTCCGGCCCGGCTGCGCGACGGCGGCGCTCCAGGGACGCTGGCGTACGAGGTGTTGCGCAGCGGCGCCCCCGACGCTCCGCCCGACGCGATCGTGCCGGTCCCCGCCGGCCAGACCGAATACGTCGACCGGAACCTCCAGAACGAGCGGACGTATCATTACGCGGTGCGGGCCGTCCGCCAGGAGGGCGGCGCCACCGCGCGCGGCCCCGCGTCGGCACGCGCGGCGGCCACCCCGACGCGGGCGACGCCGCTGACGCCCCCGACGAACCTGGTCGCCGCGCCGTCGCCGAACACCGTGCGCCTGTCGTGGACCGCGAGCCCGGACCGCAACGTCGTCGGCTACGTGATCTATCGCGCCACCGGCCCCGGAGAGGCCGTGCGCGTCGGCGCGGTGCGATCCCCCGCCACCACGTTCATCGACCGCGACCTCGCGTCCGGCACGTACCGCTACACGGTGACCGGCCAGGACGCCACCGCGCGCGCCAACGAGAGCGCGGCGTCGAACGAAGTCAGCGTCACGGTGCCGTGAGCGTCGCCTGTTCGCGTGTCGTTTCCTTGACTTCACCGGGACCGGGTGCTAGCGTCACCAAGCAAATAGCCAGTCACGACGCGCAGATGGATCACATCATCACGCACGGTCGAGCCGGAGGGAACACACCATGAGCTACGCGTTTTCCGGATCACTGGTCGCGATGGTCACGCCCTTCCGCAACGGTCTGGTTGACGAGGCCAAGGTCCGCGAGCTGGTCGAGTTCCACGTGGTCAACGGGACCGACGCGCTGGTCCCGTGTGGAACGACCGGCGAGTCGCCCACGCTCTCCCACGACGAGCACAAGCGCGTGGTCGAGATCGTGGTACAGGCGGCGGCCGGGCGCATTCCGGTGGTGGCCGGCACGGGATCGAACGCGACGGCCGAGGCGATCGATCTCACCCGCCACGCCGAGCGGGCCGGGGCGCGCGGCGCGCTGGTGGTGAATCCGTACTACAACAAGCCCACGCAGGAAGGTCTCTACCGTCACTTCCGCGCGGTGGCCGAGTGCACCGCGCTGCCCATCCTCGTCTACAACATCCAGGGCCGGACCGCGGTGAACGTCGAGACCGACACCATGGCGCGGCTGGCCCGCGACTGCAAGAACGTCGTGGGCGTCAAGGAAGCGTCGGGCTCGCTCGATCAGATGAGTCAGGTCATCGCGGCGTGCGGGCCGGACTTCGCGGTGATCTCCGGCGACGACAACGTCACGCTGCCGCTCATGGCGATCGGCGGGGCCGGCGTGATCTCGGTCATCGCCAACATCGTCCCCCGCGAGACCGCCGAGCTGACCCACGCCGCCCTCGACGGCGACTGGAAGCGAGCGCGCGAGCTGCACTACCGGCTGTTCCCCCTCGCCCGCGCCGCCTTCATCGAGACCAATCCCATCCCCATCAAGGAAGCGATGGCCATGGCCGGCATGATCGAGCCCGAGTTCAGGCTGCCGATGTGCCGGATGTCGGACGCCAATCGCGAGCGGCTGCGCGCGGTCCTCAAACCGTACGGCCTGCTGAAGTAGCCGGGCATGACTGCCGCCGAGCGCGCCGCGCCGGCCGTGAGCGTCGTGGCCGCGGGGGCGGCCGGGCGCATGGGCTCGCGGATCGTCGCATGCGTGCGTGACTCAGGGGACCTCCGGCTCGTCGCCGCCCTCGAAGCCCCCGGGCATCCCGCCGTCGGTCGTGACGCCGGCGAGGTCGCGGGCGTGGGCACCATGGGCGTGTCCATCGGCGCGGACGTCACATCAGCCCTCGTTCGCGACCGGGTGCTGATCGAGTTCTCGGCGCCGGAGCCGACCCTCGAGCACCTGCGTCGCGCCGCCGAGGTCGGCGCCCGCGCGGTCATCGGCACCACCGGGTTCACACCGGCCCAGCGCGCGGAGATCGGCGAGCTGGCGCGCAGCACCGCGATCATGCTGTCGCCCAACATGTCGGTCGGCGTCACCCTCGCGCTGCAGGTCCTCGCCACCATGGCGCGCGCGCTCGGCGACGACTACGACGTCGAGGTCACGGAAATCCATCACCGGTTCAAGAAGGACGCGCCCAGCGGCACCGCGCTGCGCATGGCCGAGGTCGTGGCCGAGGCGCTCGGCCGCGACCTGAGCGCGGTCGGCGTCTACGGCCGGGAGGGCGTGCCCGGCGAGCGCTCGCGGAAGGAGATCGCCGTGATGTCGCTCCGCTCCGGCGACGTGGTGGGCGAGCACACCGTGTCGTTCGGCACGCTGGGCGAGCGGCTGGAATTGACCCATCGCGCCCACAACCGCGACACCTTCGCGCGGGGCGCGCTGCGGGCCGCGCGGTGGATCGTGGCCCGCCCGCCCGGCCTCTACTCGATGCAGGACGTGCTCGCCCCCTGAGCGCCGAGCGCCCGATGACCACCGACAAGCTCTTCCTCGAGGACGTCCGCTTCTGGGCCCGGCACGGCCTCACCAAGGAAGAACAATCGGTGGGAGCGTGGTTCTCCGTGGACGCCGAGCTGGCGGTGGACCTGCGGCCGGCCGCCCTGTCCGACGACGTGGGCGCGACGGTGGACTACGGGCTGGTCATGCAGCGCATCGTGGAGATCGGGACCAAGAACCGGGTGAACCTGCTGGAGCGGCTGGCCGCCATCATGACCGAGACCATCCTGCGCGAATTCCCCGCCTCCGCGGTGCGCCTGCGCCTGCGCAAGCTGACGCCTCCGGGCGGCCTCGTCGGCATTCCCGGTGTGGAAGTCACCCGTACGCGCTGATGGCCCGCGTCTATCTGAGCCTCGGCTCCAACCTCGGCGATCGCCTGGAGCGCCTGCGCGCGGCCATCGACCGCCTGCGCGCGGCCAGCGAGATCCGCTTCGTGGAGGCGTCGAGGCTCTACGAGGCCGAGCCCTGGGAGGGCGAGCCGGGTGAGCCGCTCCATCGCCAGTGGTACCTGAACTGCGCGGTCGTGATCGAGACGCCGCTGGCGCCCGAGCGCCTGCTCGGATCCCTGCAGGCGATCGAGGGCGCGCTGGGCCGCACGCGGCCGCCGGGCACGCCGGAAGCGAGCCGCTTCGCCGCCCGCCCCGTCGACATCGACATCCTGTTCTACGACGACCGCGTGATCAGCGTCTCCGACGCGCTGCACGTGCCGCACCTGCTCCTGCACGAGCGCGCCTTCGTGCTTCGGCCGCTCGCCGATCTCGCCCCCGAGCTGGAGCACCCGATCCTCTATCGCACCGTGCGCGAGCTGCTGGACGATCTCGACGACGAGCACGAAGTGAGGCCGGGCGATTTCCCGCCCCGGTGGTTCGACTGACGGGACGATGGACGACGGAGATTTCCGGCGCGACGCGCTCGTCCACCTCGACGCCCTCTACAACTTCGCGGTCTACCTGACGCGCAATCCGCCGGAGGCCCAAGACCTCGTCCAGGAGACGTACGCGCGGGCCTTCCGGTTCTCCCATCGCTTCCAGCCGGGAACTCATCTGCGGGCCTGGTTGTTTCAGATCCTGAGGAACACGTTCCTCACGTTCTACCGCCTGCGCGAGCGGGAAGCCGCCGTGGCAGAAGACGGGGTGCCCGATTGGGACACCCCGATGTTTCACGACGCCCCGGACGAGGACAGCGGCGCGATGGACATCCACACCGATCTCGAGCGAGCGATGCGCCGCCTGCCCGAGGAGTTCCGCACGGTCCTGCTGCTCGCCGAAGTGGAAGGCCTGCCGCTGGAAGAGGTCGCGCGGGTCATGGCCTGTCCCGTGGGGACGGTCAAGTCGAGGATCTTTCGGGCCAAGGAGCGGTTGCGCGGCTTGCTGCGCGACTACGAGACGAAATGACGGATCCGCTGTCGGACGAAGCACTGGGCAGTCGGCTCACCGCCGAGCTGCCGCGCCACGCGGCGCCCGCGGGCCTGCGCCACTCGGTGGCCGGCGCCGCGCGCCCGCGCGCGGCGCTGCGCCCGTGGCTGTCGGCGGCGCTGGCCGCCGCCGCCACCACGCTGCTGCTGTTGCTGGTCTTCATCCCCATGCTGCCGCGGATCGTGCCCGCCGATCCCGTGCAGCGCATGGTCCGCTCGGTGGTGGCCGAGCACACGCGCACGCTGATGTGGGGCGCGCGCCGTCCCGACGTCATCCCCGCGGCGCTGCCCTGGCTCACCCAGGAGTCGGGCATCGGGCTGCTGCGCGTCTTCGTGGGCGACGAGCGCCTGAGCTTCGTGGCCGCCGAGCCGATCTATCTCGAGCAGCGTCGCGGCATCGCGCTCTACTACCGCGACGAGAACAGCCACCTGCTGACCTACGCGGTGCTGCCGGCGCCTGGGTTGCCGATGCCCGAGCGCCAGCGCGTGCAGGTCGATCGGTGGCGGCCCGCGCTCCTGCACGACAGCGGCTTCTCGGTGTGGGTGTGGAAGCAGGGCGACCTCGCCTGCTTCATCGTGTCAGACGTGCTCGCCGAGACCGAGCTCCCCAACTTCCGAGAACACTTCGTCCGCGTCCGCGTCGCGACCGAACCGGTGCTGAAGTGATCAATACGCCTGCGTGCTGAAAACTCCACGCCACAGCGTCTTCACCAGGATCGCCAGATCGAATCCCAGCGACCAGCGCTCGATGTAGTACAGGTCGTACTCGATGCGCTTTTCCAGCGACGTGTTGCCGCGCCAGCCGTTGATCTGGGCCCAGCCGGTCATGCCGGCTTTGACTTTGTGGCGGAGCATGTAGCCGGGGATGCGATGACGGAAGGTCTCGACGAAGACCGGGCGCTCGGGGCGCGGGCCGACCAGGCTCATGTCGCCGCGCAGGACGTTGATGAGCTGGGGCAGCTCGTCCAGGCTGAAGCGGCGGAGGACCGCGCCGATGCGCGTGCGGCGAGCGTCGTCGGGCGTGGCCCACACCGGCCCGCTCTCCGCTTCCGCGTCGGCCCGCATGGTCCGGAACTTCAGCATCGAGAAGGCCCGGCCGTCCAGGCCCATGCGTTCCTGACGCAAGAGCGTCGGCCCGGGCGAGGTGAGCTTCACCGCTGACGCCACGATCAGCAGCACCGGCGACAGCACGACCAGCGCGACGCCGCCCACCATCAGGTCCAGCCCGCGCTTGAGCACGCCGTTCCAGCCATAGAGCGGCGACTCGCGCAGGTGGATGATCGGCACGCCCTCGAAGTCCTCGATCCCGCCGCGCATCGAGGCGAGCCCGTACACGTCGGGCAGCAGGTGGATGCCCAGGGGATCGTCGCCGATGTCGGACAGGATCGCGGCCAGTCGCCCGTACTCGGCGTGAGCGAGCGCGATGAGGACCAGATCGACGGGCTCGCGATCGAGGATCGCGCGCAGGTCCTCGAACCGGCCGAGCCATGTCGCGCCCGACTCGTCCTGCTTGTCGCCGACGATCCCCAGCACGTGCACGCCGACGTCGGGCCGGCGGCCGAGGGCGGTGAGCAGCTCGGCGGCGCCAGGACCGCCACCGACCACCACCGCGCGCCGGAGGTTGACCCCGTGCCGGCGGGCCACGCGGAGCCCCTCGCGGAAGGCGGCCCGCCAGAAGCTCACGGCCACGATCGACAGCGCCCAGAAGTAGACGATGACCACGCGGGAGTACTCGACCTTCTTGAAGGCGAACTGCATGATCGCGATCAGCACGAGCACGCCGAGGGTCGAGGCCTTGGCCACGTCCACCCACTCCGACACGTGGCTGCCCAGCCGCCGCGGCCGGTACAGATCGAACCACCGAAAGGCGACACCCCAGACGAGGACGATGGGCGCGAGCTGGAGCAGGTATTCGCGGAGGGGCGGGACGTCGGGCGTCACCAGGGGCGGGCCCACGACGTAGAAGCGCAGGCCGTAGGCGGCGATCCAGCAGAGCGCGATCAGGATGACGTCGGTGGCCAGCGTGAGGTGCTCGAAGAGGCGCGAGTGGGCCTTCAGCATCTCACCGGCTCGGCCAGGAACGACGCGACGCGGTCCTTGAAGCGGGCGCGATCGAACTCCTCGGCTCGCGCCCGCAGCGCCTTCGGGTCGAACGTCACCGTCCCGCTCTCCAGCCGGCGCATGGCGTCGACGAGCGCGTCCACGGTCTGGACGTCGAAGAACAGGCCGGTCGGGGGCCGGTCACTCTCGGGCGGCACCACGGTCTCCAGCGCGCCCCCGCCCGCGAACGCGATCACCGGGCGCCCGGCGGCCATGGCTTCGAGCGGGACGATCCCGAAGTCCTCGAGACCGGGGAAGAGCACGGCGCGGCAACGTCGGTAGAGCTCGGCGACCTCGTCGTCGGAACGCCGTCCCAGGAACTCGACGCCGGGACCGGCCAGCGCGCGCAGGCGGCGCTCCTCCGGCCCCCATCCGACGACCCGCAGCCGCCGGCCCAGTCGACCGGCCGCCTGCACGGCCAGATCGAGGCGCTTGTAGGGCGCCAGCGCGGACACGATCAGGTAGAACCCGTCGTCGGCGCCGGCGGCCACGTCGAAGCGTTGCGCGTCGACCGGCGGGTAGATGACCTCGGCGCTCCGGCCGTAGTAGCGGTCGATGCGGGCGGCGACGTGGCGCGAGATGGCCGCGAAGCGGTGGACGCGCGCGCTGGACTCGCGATCCCAGCGCCGCAAGCGGGCCGCCACCGGCGGCATCACCATCCGGGTGAGCCGGCCCGCCCCGCGTCCGAAGTAGTCGTCGTAGAGGTCCCAGACGTAGCGCATGGGCGTGAAGCAGTACGAGACGTGGGACGCGCCGGGCCCGGGCCGCGCGCCCTTGGCCACGCAGTGGCTCGACGAGAGCACGAGGTCGTACCCGCGCAGGTCGAACGACTCGACCGCCGACGGGAACAGCGGCAGGTAGTACCGATAGTGAGTGGCCACGGCCGGCAGGCGCTGGACGAACGAGGTGACGATGCGCCGGCGCTCGATGAGGGGGGACACACTGCCCGGCACGTGCAGGAGCGTGAACAGGTCGGCGTCGGGGAACAGCTCGCAGAACACCTCGAGACAGCGCTCGCCGCCCCGCATCCCCGTCAGCCAGTCGTGGACCAAGGCCACCCGGACGGCTGGCCCGCTTCGCGGGCCGTGCGGCACCGACGGCTCCTCCTGCCGACGTTCGTCGCTCGCTCGAGGCTCGCTCCTCACTGCCTCCCCCCAGGACATCGACCGGGCGGGCGACGCCCGCCCCCGAACCCCGCCATTTTCACCGATTCCGGCCTTCCATCACGTCATGAAGTATCGCTCGTACGGTGCGGGCGGTTTTCTCCCAGGAAAAGAGGTGCGCGCGCGCCAGGCCGAGGGCGGAGAGGGTCTTGGCGAGGGCGTCGTCGGTGAGGAGCCGGTGGATGGCGGCGGCGATGGAGGTGACGTCTTCGGGATCGACGAGAAGGGCGGCGTCGCCCACGACTTCGGGAAGCGACGAGCGATTGGAGGTGATCACGGGGGTGCCGCAGGCCATCGCCTCGAGGGCGGTGAGACCGAAGCCCTCGTAGAGCGAGGGCAGCAGCAGCGCGCGCGCGCCGCGGTACAGGTCCACCAGCTCATCGTCGGCGGCATACGGCCGCCAGTCGACGCGTCCGGCGATGCCGGCGGCGGCGATACGCTGACGGAGGGCGAGGACGTGCGGGGCGCGGCCCCCGCCGCGGATCACCAGGCGGCCCGGACCATCGCCGACGGCCCGCGCGAACGCGTCGATCGCGCGGAGCAGGTTCTTGTGAGGCATCACGTTGCCGACCAGGAGCACGTACGGCCCGCCGTTCGACGTCGGCGACGGAGACGGCCAGAACCGTCGGGGGTCATATCCCAGCGGCACCACGTGCAGGTTCTCCGGAGGCAGGCGGTAAAAGTCCAGGACGTCGCGGCGACTGCTCTCCGAGCTGATGATCACCGCGCGCGAGTCGCGAAGCACCGCCGGCACGTAATGCCGGAAATAGTACTGCTGGCGCGGGTACTCCTCCGGCGACTGGAGCGGCAGCACGTCGTGGACGATCGTGACCTGCGGCATCGCCGGCCGGACGAGTCCTTCGGGCATGATGTTGAGCAGCGCCCGCGGTCGCAGGCGCGCGAGCCGCAGCCGCAGCCCCGTCTGCGTCCACACCGCGCGCGCGAGGTGGCCCCGCGTTCCGTGCTCGGGCCGAACCGCCGCGGGTGCGCGCTCGACGCGCGCGCCGGGCGCGCGCACGGCCTCGGGCCGCGAGGTGTACACGACGAGGCGCTCACCGAGCGCGTCGAGTGCGTGGATCAGGGAGAGGGCGTAGACGCCGAGGCCGGTCGGCCGGTCGCCCACGATCGTCGCGTTCACCGCGATCATCGATCACCCGACGCCGTGCAGGCTCGACGATCGCGGCGCCCGGTCGAGCACGGTCCGGTAGACGTCCAGCGTGAGCCGCGCCGTCCGATCCCAGGAGAAGAGGGCCGCCCGGGCCAGACCGCGGGCCCGAAGGTCGGCGTGCAGGGCGTCGTCGCTCCAGACCCGCGTGAGGGCCGCGGCCAGCGCCGCGACGTCAGTGGGGTCGACGCAGAGCGCCGCGTCGCCCACGACCTCGGGAAGCGACGCGACGTTCGAGGTGACCACCGGCGTCCCGCATGCCATGGCCTCAAGAGGCGGTAACCCGAAACCCTCGTAGAGCGAGGGAAACGCGAACGCGCGCGCGCCGCCGAGCAGCGCGGGTCGCGCGTCGTCCGGCACGTACCCGAGACTGCGCACCCGCCCCGCACTCTCCAGCCGGGCCATCGTACGGAGGATGCGGTCGTCGTTCCAGCCGCGACCTCCGGCCACCACGAGCGGTCCGATCTTCGGGGCGGCCTGCTCGACGGCTTCGAGGAGCCGCAGCAGATTCTTCCGGGGCTCAATCGTTCCCATGAAGAGCACGTACTCCCCGGGGCGCAGACCGAAGGCCTCCAGGCGGGCCGTGACGCTCGCGGCGGAGCCCGGCGTGAAGTTCGGGGCCACGCCATAGGGAACGATCGAGATCCGTTCGGGGTCGACGGACAGCAACCGCACGAGGTCGTCGCGGGTGGAACACGAGGGCGCGATGATCCGGTCGGCCTGCCGCATCGCCGGTCCCAACGCGGGAACCATGACGGCCAGTCGCCGAGCCGGGTGCCACTCGGGGAAACGCAGGAGCGTGAGATCGTGAACGGTCAGCACGTTCCGGGCGGCGGGCACCGGGTAGGGAAACACGTTGTTGGTGGCGTGGAAGACGTCGACTGGCGGATCGACGGCCTTCAGCACGGCCGTGCGCGCGAGGGGGTGCCGAAGCCGCGCGCGCAACACCGCCCACCAGGGGGAGACGGCGACCTCGACGTTGGGCTCGGAGAAATTCGAGAGGGGCAGGCTCCGCAGACTCAGCCGGCGCAGCGGGCGGGGCGCCACCACGTAGTAGCGGTGGCGTGGCTCCACCCGGGCCAGGGCGTGGATGAGCTGGTGGGTGTAGTGCCCGATGCCGGCCAGCGGCCCGAGCAGCGGCTGGCCATCGACCGCGACGCGCACGTCAGCGATCATCGCTCACCTGACGCCGCAGAGGGTCGGCGATCAAGGTGCCCCCTCGAGCACGGTGCGGTAGACGTCCAGGGTGAGCCGTGCCGTCCGATCCCAGGAGAACAGGGTCGCCCGGGCGAGGCCGCGGATCCGTAAATCGGCGCGCAGAGCGTCGTCGCTCCAGATCCGCGTGAGGGCCGCGGCGAGCGCCTGGACGCTCGTCGGGTCGACGCAGAGCGCCGCGTCGCCCACAGTCTCGGGGAGGGCCGAGACGCTGGAGGTGAGCACGGGCGTGCCGCAGGCCATCGCCTCCAGCGGCGGGAGCCCGAAGCCTTCGGCGAGCGAGGGATAAACGAAGGCGCGGGCGCCGGCGAGCAGCGGCCGCCGGAGATCGTCGCGCACGTAACCGAGATCGCGCACCCGGCCGGCGCGCGCGAGCCGCGCGATCGCGTCGCGGATCGCCTCGTTGTTCCAGCCGTGGCCGCCGGCCAGCACCAGCAACCCGACGCCGGGCTCCGCGGACTCCAGGGCCTGGAGCAGCCGCGTCAGATTCTTGCGGGGCTCGATGGTTGCGAGGAAGAGCAGATAGTCTCCCCTCCGCAAGCCGAGCGGGGCCAGGGACGCGTCGACCTCCGCGTCCTCCTCCGGCGCGAAGACCGGGTCGATGCCTTCCGGCACCACCACGACCCGCTCGGGCTCGACCGCCAGCAGCTTGATGACGTCGTCTCGCGTGTGGTGCGACGGGGCGATGATGCAGTCGGCGCGGGCGGCCGCCCGCGCCAGCGCGGGCACCATCATGGCAAGCCGGCGTGCGGGGTGCCATTCCGGGAACAGGAGGAGCGTAACGTCGTGGATCGTCAGCACCGTTCGCGCCGCCCGCACCCGGAACGGAAACACGTGGTTGGTCGCGTGGAAGAGGTCGCCCGGCGGATCGGCGCCGCGACGTATCATGGGATCGCGCCCGAGCCTGCGCTCCACCCGCGCCCGCATCGTCGACCACCAGCCCGGAATGACGACCTCGACGTTGGACTCGGCGAAGCCGACGTGGGACGCCCGCTCCCGGGTCAGCGCGCCCGGCGGATGCGGGACCACCACGGAATAGCGGTGACTGGGACCGACCCGGGCGAGCGCGTGGATGAGTTGCCGGGTGTAGTGCCCGACCCCGGCCAGCGGCGCGAGCAGCGGCTGGCCGTCCAGCGCGACGTGCACGTCAGCCGCGTCCGCGCGCCGCGTCGGGAACGATACGCCAGCGATGGCGAATCTTGGTCACTCCCCGCTCGGCCGCGTCGTCGCGCACCGAGAACGGATAGCGGCGGCTGTGGTAATCGTACGGAGTGCCGTCCTCGGCGTGCACGCCGACGTCGACGAAGTAGCTCCCGCCGACGAGGCCGATCGAATCGATCGTCACTTCCACGTCGCCGCTCGCCCCCAACTCGGGGACTCCGATCCGGCCCAGCGTGGTGTCGGTGCCGTAGATCCACAGGCCGTCGTTGCGGACGATGGCGAAGCCGAAGACGGGCCGTTCGACCGGGCGGTGCACGCGATAGGCGAAGCGGAGGGTGACGGGCTCTCCCGGCGCGTACACGTACCGTTCGTTGCCGTAGGTGTCGTCCAGCCGCACTCCATCGATCTCGATCTCGCGCGTGCCCCACCGATCGCGGGTCTCGCTCGCCATCCGGGCGGCCCCGCCGGCGGTGAGCGACCGGTCGTAGGCGCGAGCGAGCGCGTCGGATTCCTGCTCGGACATCTCCTGGCGATACAGATCGATGACCTTGTGCGGCGCGCCGGAGGCGCGGATCATCCCGTGGTCGAGCCACACCGCCTCGTCGCACCAGCGTTCCACGGTCGCGGCTTCGTGCCCGACCAGCAGCACGGTCTTGCCCAGCCGGCGGAACTCCGCGAAGCGGTCGGCGCACTTGCGCGCGAAGGCCTCGTCGCCGATGGCCAGCACCTCGTCCATGAGCAGCACGTCGGGCTCGAGGTGGACGGCCACCGCGAAACCCAGCCGCATGTACATGCCGGAGGAGTAGGTGCGGGCGGGGGCGTCGATGAACTCCTGCATGCCGGCGAACTCCACGATCGCGTCGAGCCGCCGCCGGACCTCGCGCTGGGACAGGCCGAGGATGATGCCGTTGATCACCACGTTCTCCCGCCCGGTCAGCTCCGGATGAAAGCCGGCCCCCAGCTCGATCAGCGGGGCCACCCGTCCCTGGACCCGGACCGTGCCGCTGTCGGGCCGGTAGATGCCCGCCACGAGCTTGAGCAGCGTGCTCTTCCCCGATCCGTTGGCGCCCACGATGCCGAGCGTCTGCCCCTTCTCCACCGTGAGGTCGATGTCGCGCAAGGCCACGAACCGCTCCCGCCCGCGCTGATTCCGCCGGCGGATCAGCTCGAGCACCGCGGACTTCAGCGTGGTCGGCGGCCGGCCGCCGTGGGCGCGGAACAGCTTGGAGATGCCGCGCAGCTCGATGGCCGGCGGCATCAGATCTCTTCGGCCAGGCCCCAGCGCATCCGATCGGCGAGGGCCAGGGCCACCCCGAAGACGACCAGCGCCACCAGGGCCACGGGAGCCAGGTGCATGAACGAGGGTACCTGGGCCCCATAGACCGCGTCCTGGAACGCCGACACCAGGATCGCCATGGGGTTCAGCAAGAGAAACGCGTGGAAGCGCGCGGGGACCATCGCGGTGGGATAGAGCACGGGAGTGAGAAAAAACCACAGCGTGAGCAGATTGGCCAGGAGCTGCTGGAGGTCGCGATACCGAACCGTGAGCATCGAGAGCACGATGGTGAGGCCGAGCGTGAACACGTACTGGATCGCGATCGGTAGCGGCAGGAGCAGCAGCGACCAGCCGACAGGCAGGCCCCAGGCGACCATGAACACGAGCAGCAGGGGTAGCGCGAGCAGGAAGTTCACGAGCGCCGCGGTCACCGAGACCGCGGGCAGGATCTGGGGCGGAAACGGCACACGCTTCATGAGGGAGCCGCTGTCCACCACGGAGCTGGCGCCCGCCAGCATGGACGACGAGAACCAGATCCACGGGAGCAGTCCCGCGAATACGAAGATCGGGTAGGCTCGGATGTCGACCCGCATGTACACCGAGAACACCAGCGAGTAGATGACCATCAGCAGGAGCGGGTTCAAGAAGGTCCACAAGAACCCGAGTACCGATCCGCGATACCGAGTCTTGAGATCCCGCCAGATGAGAATGAGCAAAATCTCGCGATACGCGATCAGCTCGCGCAACGCCCTCGTCATTCGGACGCCCCTGCCCCCACCGCGCCGATATCATACCCCGCGCGAGTCGGACCGCGCCGCCGATTGCGTGGGTTGGGAGAGTGAGCCACTCGGCGGCGAGCCGAGCCTTTCAACGATCGAGGGCCGTGCGGGGGCGAAGCCCCCTCCGAGCTACTCGCCGATCAACTGGATGTGGATTTCGCGTTTCCGGGGACCGTCGAATTCCGCGAAGATGATCGACTGGAAGCGCCCCAGCGTCAGCTCACCGTTGTTGAGTCCGACGGCGATGCTTCGGCCCAGCAGCGCGGCGCGCAGGTGGGAGTGAGCGTTGCCACGCTCGCAGTCGGAATACCGGGCGTCGTCGTGGCGGTAGCCGCCGCGCTCGGGCACCAGCCGTTCCACGAGCCCTTTGAGATCGTCGATCAGCGCCGCCTGGAATTCGTTGACGAAGAGCGCGCAGGTCGTGTGCAGCGTGTTGACGAGAGCGATGCCTGTGGTCACCGAGGAGTTCTGGACGATGTCCCGGACCTGCTTGGTGATGTCGGAGACCTCGGTTCCCTCCTCACTCGCCAGTGTGAATGAGGCATTGAACACCTTCATCGCTTTTCATTCTCCCCAGCGCATCCTGCGGATTTCGCTGGCATAACGCCAGCGCCCGGCAACAAGCCCATCCGCTACGATACGGCGACCCACCGTCGGAAGTCAATTGACTCGGAGGGGGCGTTGGCCCCGCTCCGGATTCACTGCTGGCGGCTGTCGAGGAGGTCGCGCAGGCCGTCTCCGAGCAAGTTCAATCCGAGGACGGACAGCGCGATGGCGGCGCCGGGAAAAAGGGCAAACCAGGGGCTCAGGGACAGGAAGTTCTGAGCTTCCTTGAGCATGAGTCCCCACGAGGGCTGCGGTGGTTGCGTGCCAAGGCCGAGGTAGGCCAGGGCCGCCTCGGCCAGGATCGCGACCGGGAAGCTGGTCGTGGCCTGGATGATCAGGGGCGACAGGGCGTTGGGAAGGATGTGCCGACCGATCAGCCTGAGGTCATTGGCGCCCAGCGCGGCGGCCGCCAGGACGAACTCCCGTCCCCCCAACTCGAGGAAGCTCCCGCGCGCCAGCCGGGCGAAGGCGGGAACGAACGCGATGCCGATGGCCACCGTGCTGATCGTGATCCCCGGACGGAAGACCGCGCTGAAGAGCAGCGCGGAGAGGATCGCCGGGAATCCCTGGACGGCGTCGACCAGACGCATCAGCACCTCGTCGAGCCAGCCGCCCACGTAACCGCCGGCGATGCCCAGCGGCACCCCCACCCCGGCGCCCACCGCCACGGCCAGCACGCCCACCGCGATCGAAGTGACCGTTCCCGCCATCACCCGGGCCAGCACGTCGCGTCCGTACTGATCGGTGCCGAACGGGTGCTGACGCGACGGACCTTCCAGGCGGCCCGCGATCGACATGCTGAGGGGATCGGCCGGCGTCCACACCAGCGACACGAGCGCCACCGCGACCAGCAGGAGCGTGATCCCGAGCCCCACCGAGAACGCCACGTGCACCCGCCACGCGCTACTCATGGCGAATGCGCGGGTCGAGCCACGCGTACGAGAGGTCGACGGCGAAATTGATGGCCACGATGCACGAGGCCACGAACAGCGTGACGCCCTGGACGACGGGCAGGTCGCGCGCGGCGATGGCGCCCAGGGCCAGCCGGCCGAGGCCGGGCAACGCGAAGACCGACTCGAGAATGATGCTGCCCGCCAGGAGCTGACCGAGCTGGACACCGGCCACCGTGACCACCGGGATCATCGCGTTCCTCAGCGCGTGCCGAAAGATCACGAGCCGCTCGGACACGCCCTTGGCCCGCGCGGTGCGTACGTATTCCTCGCCGAGCACCTCGAGCAGCGACGAGCGCGTGGCCCGGATCAGGACCGCGGCCTGGAAGAGTCCGAGCGCGAGGGCCGGCAACAGCAGTGAGCGCATGGCCGCCCAGAAGCCCAGCGTCCAGCCCTCGAATCCGCCCGACCTGAACCAACCCAGGCGGACCGAGAAGAGCAGGATCAGCAGCAACCCCGCCCAGAACGACGGAACCGCGAGGCCGACCTGGGCGACGATCATGGTCAGGTAATCGCCCGGGCGGCGGGCGTGGGTGGCGGCGTGGACGCCGAGCGGAAGCGCCACCAGCAGCGTGAAGAACGCCGCCATCACCGTCAGCGGCAGCGTGACGGGCAGACGGCTCACGATCAGCGCGCCCACGGGCACGTCGTACTGGATCGACACCCCCAGCTCGCCGCGCAGGGCGCCTCCGAGCCAGTCCGCGTACTGGACGATCAACGGCCGGTCGAGCCCCATCGCGGCGCGCAGGCGCGCCACGACCTCGGGGTTCGCCTCCGCTCCGGCCATGACGAGGACGGGATCGCCGGGGAGCACGCGGATGGCGACGAACACGAGAACGGAGACGAAACCGAGCGTGACGACGAACGACACCACGCGCCGGACGACGTATCCGCGCACGGCCGTGGCGGGCCGGCTACTGCGCCCAGCCCACCTCGGCGAGGTCGCTGGCCGGCAGCGGCAAGTCCTTCCAGATCCCCTGCACGCCCTTCTTCGTCACGGCCAGGCGGGGATGCATGAACAGCCACGCCGCCGGGGCGTCCTCGACCAGGAGCCGCTGCATCTGGACGTAGAGATCGCGGCGGGCGTGATCGTCCAGGGTGACCTCGGATTTCCGGAACAGCTCCTGGAAGCGGGGGCTGTCGTACCGGAAGTAATACTTCGGGTTGGCGTAGTTGGCGATGTCCCAGGCTTCGGCGTGGCCGATGATGGTGAGGTCGTACTCCGCTTCCTTCCACACCCGCGAGAGCCACTGCCCCCACTCGATCTGCTCGAGCCGCACGCGCACGCCCACTTTCTGGAGCTGGCCCACGATGATCTCGCCCGCGCGCACGGTGTAGTAGTACTGCGGCGACACGCGCAGCACCGCCTCGAACCCGCCGGGATAGCCGGCCTCGGCCAGGAGCTTCTTGGCCTTGCCCGGGTCGTGGGGCATGGCGGACGCGAGGTCCACGAAGTACGGATTCAACGGGTCGACGTTGGAGCCGAGGATGCGTCCCATCCCGAACATGGCGCCGCTCAGGATCTCGCGCTTGTCGAGGGCGTGGGTGATGGCGCGCCGCACCCGGACGTCCGAGAACGGCTTCTTGCCGTTGTTCATGGCCAGGATCACGTCGTTGGTGGTGTCGCCCTCGATCACCACGAAGCGCGGGTCCTTGCGCAGATCCGCGATGTGCTCGGGGCCGAGACCGAAGAGCGAGGCGTCGACGTCGCCGGCCTTGAGCGCGGCCTGGGCGGCGTTGGGATCGGCGATGAAGCGGAACGTCACCCGCTCGAGCTTGGGCAGGCCCTTGACGTGGTAGTCGGGGTTCCGGGTGAGCGTGATGCGGTCGCCGCGGATCCACTCACCGAAGCGGAACGGCCCGGTGCCGACCGGCGCGCTCTTGAGGGTCTCCACGGCCTCCCGCGGATAGATCACCGAGCCCTGCCGCGCGAGGTTGAGCAGGAAGTTCGCGTTGAGGCTCTTGAGCGCGAAGGTGATCGTGTAGTCGTCCTTGACGATGATGTCGCCGATGGCCGTGTAGAACCCGGGATAGGGGTGCTTGGTCTCCGGGTTCATGGCGCGCTCGAAGACGAACTTGACGTCGGCCGCCTTCACCTCGCGGCCGTTGTGAAAGCGCACCCCGCGCTTGAGGAAGAAGGTGTAGTTCCGGTTGTCGCTGGTGTGCCAGCGCTCGGCCAGCCACGGCACGGTCTTGCCGTGCCGGTCGATCTTCACCAGGCACTCCTGGATGTTGTAGAAGACCACTCCGGCGGTGGCCGAGGCGGGTGTCGCGGTGAGGTCGAGACCCGGCGGCTCCGCCGCCACCTGCACGACGAGCGCCGTGGGCGGCGCCGCCGTGGGCGGCGCCGCCGTGGCGACCGTCGAGAGACCAGCGACGAGGACGAGGAGCACGAGAGCGAGGGCGCCTGACCGCATGGAGAACCTCCCGGTTGGCCGATTCTAATCAAACAAGGGTTGGACCGGATGGGGGAATATTCGTATTGTAGGGCATCATGCTTACGCTGCTTCGCCGCCTGTGGGCGGGATGGAAGCGCATCGGTCGCAAGATCGGTGACTTCCAGGCCCGCGTGCTCCTCACCGTCTTCTATTTCGTGATCCTGGCCCCCTTCGCCCTCGTCGTACGCTGGAAAGCCGATCCCCTCGGGCTCAAGCGCGGCGGCGGCTGGCTCCCGGTCGTCCGCACGGCGGATCCCCTCGAGCGGGCGCGGCGGCAGTTCTGATGCACGTCCTCGGCATCTCCTGCTACTTCCACGACGCCGCCGCCGCCATCCTCCGGGACGGCCAGCTGGTCGCCGCGGCCGAGGAGGAACGCTTCAGCCGCAAGAAGCACGACTACGAGTACCCGGCCCACGCCATCGACTTCTGCCTGGAGACGGCGGGGATCAGTGCCGGCGACCTCGACTACGTGGTGTTCTTCGAGAAGCCGTTCGTGAAGTTCGAGCGCCTCCTGCTCACGAGCATGCAGACGTTCCCGGCCTCGCACAAGGTCTTCCGGGAGGCGATGGTGACCTGGCTCGGCGACAAGCTCTGGATCCGGCACCTGATCCAGAAGCGCCTGGGCGTGCCGCCGTCCAAGATCCTGTTCAGCGAGCACCACCTCTCCCACGCGGCCAGCGCGTTCTTCTGCTCGCCCTTCGAGGAGGCGGCCATTCTCACCGTCGACGGCGTGGGTGAGTGGACGACGGCCAGTCTCGGGGTCGGCCGCGGCACGGATCTGAAGCTGGTCAAGGAGATCCGCTTCCCGCACTCGCTCGGCCTGCTCTACAGCGCGTTCACCGCCTTCCTCGGCTTCGAGGTCAACGAGGGCGAGTACAAGGTGATGGGCATGGCGCCGTTCGGCACCCCGCGCTACGCCGACGAGGTCCGCAAGCTCATCCGCGTCCACGCCGACGGCAGCTTCGAGCTGGACATGGATTACTTCACCTTCCACCGCTCGACCACGCGGACCTACAGCCGCAAGTTCGAGACGCTGTTCGGGCCGCCGCGCGACCCCGCCGCCAACTTCTTCACGGCCTCCAGCGGCTACCCCTCGTACTTCGGCGAGAAGCCCGCGAACTACGGGGCCCTGGCCAAGGAGAACGAACGCTACGCCGACGTCGCGGCCAGCGTCCAGCTCGTGATCGAGGAAACGCTGCTCACGCTGGCCCACGCCGCCCACCGCGAGACCGGACTCACCCGTCTCTGCCTGGCCGGCGGGGTGGCGCTCAACAGCGTGGCCAACAGCCGCATCCTGCGCGAGACCCCCTTCGAGGAGCTGTACATCCAGCCCGCGGCGGGCGACGGCGGAGGCGCGGTCGGGGCGGCGCTCTACGGCTATCACGCCGTGCTCGGCCGGCCCCGCACCTTCGTGATGGAGCACGCGGCCTGGGGGCAGGAGCACGGCCCCGCCGCCATCGAGGGCTTCCTGCGCGCCGGCAACATTCCGTACGAGCGGCTCGAGCACGAGGACAAGCTCATCGCGCGGGTCGTCGATCGGCTCCAGGAGGGCAAGGTCGTGGGCTGGAGCCAGGGACGGTTCGAGTGGGGCCCGCGCGCCCTCGGCCACCGATCGATCCTCGCCGACCCCCGCCGGGCCGACATGAAGGACATCGTCAACACCAAGATCAAGTTCCGCGAGCCGTTCCGGCCGTTCGCGCCGTCGGCCCTGGTGGAGCGGGCCGAGGAGTACTTCGCGCTCCCCGACGCCGCCCGCCACTACCCCGCGCGCTTCATGCTGTACGTGGTGGACGTGAAGGAGGACAAGCGCGCGCTCGTCCCCGCCATCACCCACGTGGACGGCACCGGCCGGCTCCAGACCGTGCGCCACGACACCAACCCGCGCTATCACCGGCTGATCTCGACCTTCGCGGAAGCGACGGGCGTGCCGATGGTGCTCAATACCTCGTTCAATCTCCGCGGCGAGCCCATCGTCAACACGCCGGCCGAAGCGTTCAACACCTTCATGCAGAGCGGCATGGACGTCCTGGTGCTCGGCGATTACGTCGTCGACAAGACGGCGCGACGCGCGTGAGGAGAGCCGGATGCGCCTGATCGAAAGTCTGGTCGCGCGGATGGGGATCGCCGGAGAGCTGCTGGCCTTCTTCTGGCAGCACAAATGGTGGTGGATGACCCCGATGCTCCTGGCCCTCCTCCTCGTCGCCGCCCTGGTCATCTTTGCCCAGAGCAGCGCCATCGCACCCTTCATCTACACACTCTTCTGAGCCCGGAGGGGGGCTTCGCCCCCCACGACGAGGGGCGAGCATGTACAAGGGCCGGCGGGTGGCGGTCGTGGTGCCGGCATTCGACGAAGAGCGCTTCATCGGCGGCGTGCTGAGCACGATGCCGGCGTTCGTCGACCGGGTCGTGGTCGTCGACGACGGCAGCCGGGATTCGACGGCGGGGATCGCGGCGTCCCTCGGCGATCCCCGCGTGACGGTGCTGCGCGGGGAGCGCAACCGGGGGCTGGGCGCGTCGATGCGGCTCGGCTACCGGGCCGCGCTGGAGGACGGGGCCGAGCTGATCGCCAAGATGGACGGCGACGGCCAGATGGCGCCGGAGTACCTCTCGCGCCTCCTCGACGCGCTCGTCGACGACGCCTACGACTACGCCAAGGGCAACCGTTTCCTCCTCGTGGATTCGCTCAGGACCATGCCCACCGTACGCCTGGTGGGCAACATGGGCCTGACCTTCCTCACCAAGCTCGCCTCCGGCTACTGGCACGTGTTCGATCCCCAGAACGGCTACACCGCGATCCGGGCCGAGTGCTTGCGCCGGCTGGACCTGGAAGCGGTCTACGACGGCTACTTCTTCGAGAACGACATGCTGATCCAGCTCAGCCTGCGCGATGCCCGGGTCAAGGACGTCCCGGTGCCCGCGCGGTACGGCGACGAGGAGTCCGGCCTGAATCCCCTCGACGTGGGCCTCCGGTTTCCCTACCTGCTCACCCGGCGCTTCTTCGCGCGCATCGTGCTCAAGTACGTGCTGCGCGACTTCTCGCCGATCGCCCTGTTCCTCCTCCTCGGGCTGGCCCTCTTCGGCTGGGGCACCGGCTTCGGGGTGTACATCTGGATCCGGAGCTACGTGACCGGCCACGCCACCCCGACGGGGACCATCATGCTCGTGCTGTTGCCGCTGATCCTGGGGTTCCAGCTCCTGCTGCAGGCGATCGTGCTGGACATCCAGGAGTCGAGGAAGTGACGGGGCTGCCGATCTTCGTCCCCGACGTGCTGACCGTCACCGCCCTCACCGTGCTCGCCTACGCGGTGGGGCGGCGCCTGACCGCGCGGCTTCCGTTCGGCTCGGCCGCCGAGTCCATCGCGCTCTCGATCACCCTGGGGCTCGGCACCCTGGCCATGCTGACCTTCGCGCTCGGTCTCCTCGGCCTGCTCCAGCGGTGGGCCGTCGGCGGGGTCCTGCTGGCCGCCCTCGCCGTCGGCTGGCCGGCCCTGCCTGGGCGTCTATCGGTGCTCTCCGCGCTCGCCGCGCTGGAGCGGAAGCCGGCCCTCGTGGTGCTGGGCGGGTTCGCGGCGGCCGTGGTGGTCCCGCTGGTGATGCTCGCGCTCTACCCGCCGCTGGCCGGCGACGCGACCAGCTTCCACCTCGCCGCGCCCAAGCTACACATCGCGGCCGAGCGCGTCCACCTCACCCCGTACCTGCGCTTCCCGATCTTCCCGATGCTCAACGAGATGCTGTTCGCGCTGATGCTGCTCTTCGCCGGCGACGTCGCCGCCCAGCTCGTGCAATGCCTGACCATGCTGCTGGTCGCGCTCCTGCTCTATGCCTGGGGCGACGCGCTGCGCTCGCCCGCGGGCGGTCTGTGGGCGGCCGCGCTCTGGCTGGGAAGCCCGCTGGTGGTGACCTTCGGCACCATCGCGTTCATCGATTCGGGCCTGACCCTGTTCGTGACCGCTTCCGCGTACGCCTTCTTCAAATGGATGTCCGAGGGCGGCACGCGGGGCTGGCTCCTCCTGTCCGGAGTCTGCGCCGGCTTCGCCGCCGGCGCGAAGTACTCGGCGCTCTTCTTCGTGGCCGTGTTCGGCCTGGCCGTCGCCTATCGGAGCGCGCGGGAGCGCCGGTGGACTCCCCTGCTGACCTTCGGGCTGGCCGCGGGTCTCGTCGGCGGGCCGTGGTACGTCTACAACGCCCTCCAGACCGGCAATCCGGTGTTCCCGTTCTTCGGACGCTTCTTCTCGTACGGCCCCTGGACCGCCGGTGACCTCGCCGCCGTGACGGCGGTGATGCGGCAGTATGGGCTCGGCCAGTCCCTGGGCGATTTCCTGCGCTTGCCCTGGAACCTGGCCACCCAACCCGCCGCGTTCCACCTCGAGGCGCCGCTGTCACCGGCGTACGGGCTGCTGCCCGCGGTGCTCGTGGTCGGCGCGCTGACGCGGAGCCTCCGCGGGGTCCTGGCCGTCACCCTCGGCTATGTCGTCTTTTGGTTCCTCACGGTGCAGGTCGGGCGCTATCTCTTTCCCGTGCTGCCGTTGCTGAGCCTGCTGACCGCGCTCACGGTCGAGCGACTGGTCCGGACGATCCCCCGGCGATTCGGTCAGGCGACGGGGACCGTCCTCGCGCTGCTCGTGGCCGGCGTGCTGGTCTTCCCCAGCTGGTCCTTCGCGCTGGCGCGGATGGTCCACCTCGGTCCGCTGCCCACCACGCCGACGGCCCGCCACGCCTACCTTTCGCGGTGGAACCCCTCCTACCCCGCCTATCGCCTGCTCAACGAGCGGCGCGGATCGCGCTATCGGCTCTATCAGGTCCTGGACGAGGCCATGGCGTACTTCGCGGACGGAACGTTCATGGGTGACTGGTTCGGACCCGGTCGCTACGCCCCGGTCTTCGAGGCCCTCCGCGACGGCCGCGCCCTGCACGCCGAGCTCAAGCGGCTGGGCGCCGACCATTTCCTCATCTGGAGTCGCAAGTACGGCGGCAACGAGCAACCGCCGACCGACGAGTTCTTCAGGGCGCACTTCAAGCCGCTCTACGTCCAGGGCGCGATCGCCCTGTTCGAAATCGTCGACTGATCGCGCGTCGCGCCGCCGCGTCTCGGTTGAAAGCGGCTGCCGAGGTGATTAGACTAGGCCCCTCTTTTCCCCAGGGCCGTGACCGATCGGATGCGAGTGGAGAGTGGCCATGCCGTCAGGAGCCTTCGGCGCCGCTGATTTCAAGGTGTTCGACGTGAACGGGTTCCAGGCGAGGATGAGCCAAATCCGCGAGCGCATCCGGCCCAAGCTCGAGACGCTCGGTCACAGTCTCGGCCCCGCCATCCAGCGCACGACCGGTGACGAGACGTTCGTCCACGTGGCCAAGCACGCGCGCCGCACGGTGAATCCGCCGGACGACACGTGGGTGGCCTTCGCCGCCGACCCGCGCGGCTACAAGAAGCACGCGCACTTCAAGGTGGCCCTCTCGCGCCACTGCGTGCGCTTCCTGTTCGAGGTCGGGCCCGAGCACGCCGACAAGAAGCGATGGGGCGCCGCGTGGAAGAAGAGCGCGCGGAACATCGGCCCCGTGCTCCGCCGCGTGAAGGGACTGGCCTGGTTCAAGAACGAGCACGACGAGACGCCGACCGCGGCCCTCGGCGACCTCACGCCGGACGACCTGGCCGGGTTCGCCGATCACATCGTGCGCACCCGCGACGGCCAGCTCGTGCTCGGCCGCGCCTTCGCCGCCGAGGAAGCCGCCCGCTGGACCGAGGCCCAGTACCGCACCGCCGCCCTGGAGACGTTCCGCGCCCTCGCTCCCCTCTACCGCCTGCGCTGACTCCCGCATGCCCCGCACGCACGCCGTGATCTTCGACATGGACGGCGTGCTCGTGGACTCCGGCGCTCACCATCGTGAAGCGTGGATTCGGCTGCTCACCGAGCTTGGCGTCGCTCCGCCGCCCGGGTTCTGGCGGCATACGATCGGCCGGCCCTCCGTCGAGGCGGTGCCCCTCCTGCTCGGCGCGGCGATCGGTCCGGCCGAGGCGCGGCGTCTGGCCAACCGCAAGCACGCGCACTACGAGACGCTGGCCGCGGCGGGCCTGCCCGCGGTTCCGGGGGTCATCGCGTTCGTGGACACCCTGCGCGCCCGGGCCGTGCCGCTCGCCGTCGCCACCTCGGCCCGACGCTCCGATACCGTCGAATTGCTCCGGCCCCTCGGACTGCTCGACCGATTCGAAGCGATCGTGACCGCCGAGGACGTCACGCGCGGAAAGCCCGACCCCGAGGTCTACCTGCTCGCCGCGGGTCGGCTGGGAGCGCCGCCCGACGCGTGCCTCGTCTTCGAGGACGCGGTCGTCGGCGTCCTGGCCGCGCGGGGCGCCGGCATGCGCGTGGTCGGCGTGTCCACGACGTACGGCCCCGACGACTTGGTTGGCGCAGGCGCCGAGAGCGCGATCGCCACCTTCGAGGGACTCTCGTGGCCGCTGTGAACGCGGCGCCGGCCGTACCCGCGCGAACGCCCGAGGTGTAGCATCGTGTTCGGCCTGAGGTGACCGAATGGCGAACTGGACGACGTTTCCGCCGGGCGATCCGCCGCGGGCGGCGCAGGAGCTGGGAGCGAGGGTCGAGAGCGACGGCGGCCACGTGCTCGCCGTCTACCGTGAGCCCGTGGGCGATCACTGGCAGATCTTCTGCCTGCTGCCGCTGGCCCGCGTCGAGGCCAGCCCGTACCAGCGCGATCTCTCGCCGACCCACGTCAAGCGGCTCACCGAGGCGGTGAAGAAGCTCGACCGCTTCATCGACCCGGTCGTCGCGCTGTCGCCGCGTCCGGGCGTGTACTGGACTCCCAACGGCAATCACCGGCGCACCGCGCTGGCCAAGCTCAAGGCCGACTACGTGCCGGCGATCCTCGTGGTCGAGCCGGAGGTCGGCTACCAGATCCTTCCCCTCAACACCGAGAAGGCCCACAACCTCAAGGAGAAATCGCTGGAGGTCATCCGGATGTACCGCGGGCTCGCGGAGGAGCAGCCGACCAGCACCGAGGAAGACTGGGCGTTTCAGTTCGAGTCCGCCCACTTCGTCACGCTCGGCCTGCTCTACGAGGGCAACAAGCGGTTCGCGGGCGGCGCCTTCGCGCCGATCCTGCGCCGGGTCGACAAGTTCCTGAAGACCACGCTGAAAAAAGGGGTCGAGGAGCGCGAGGCGCGGGCCGGCCTGGTGCGCGCGGCCGACGAGGCCCTCAACGTGGTGGTGGCCAGGATCAAGAAGCGCGGGATCAACCACCCGTACGTGAAGAACTACGTGCTGGCCCGGACCACGCCGCTCAGCCGGGCGCGCAAGATCCTGCCCTCGTTCGAGCAGACGTTTCGGAAGCTCGCCGACGCGCTGGCCGACTTCGACCCCGGCAAGGTGCGCTACGAAGACATCCAGCGCTCGGCCATCATGGCCATCCCCGCGGCGGAGTGACGCATGGCTGACGCTCCCCTCTCGAATCGCGTCGCGATCGTCACCGGGGGCGCGGGTGCCCTCGGTGGCGCCGTCACCGGCCGGCTGCTCGGAGACGGCGCGCAGGTTGTCGTGCCGCTCGAGCTCGCGTCGCACGCCGACACGCTCCGCGAGCGGATCGCGCCGGCGGCTCGCGAGCGGCTCTTCATGGACGTCGTCGACGTCACCGATTTCGACGCGATGACCCGCTTCACCGACGGCGCCGCCCGACTCCACGGCCGCCTCGACATCCTGGTGGCGATCGTGGGCGGCTTCGCGGGGGGCGCGCTGATCGAGACCGATCGCGCCACGTGGGATCGGATGCTCGCCATGAACGCCACGGCCACGTTCGTGGCCGCGCGCGCGGTCGTTCCTCACATGGTCGCGGCGGGCCGGGGACGCGTGGTCACGATCGGCTCGCGCGCCGTGGTGCCGCCGGGGCCCGGCGTCATCGCCTACACCACCGCCAAGGCCGGCGTGATCGCCTTCACCCAGGCCCTGGCCCGAGAGCTTCAGCCCCACGGGATCACCGCCAATTGCATCCTTCCCAGCACGATGGACACGCCGGCCAACCGCGACGCCATGCCCGACAGCGATCGTCAAGGCTGGGTTTCCGTCGAAAGCGTGGCCGACGTCATCGCCTTCCTCGTCAGTGACGCGGCGTCCCACGTCACCGGCGCCCTCATGCCCGTGTAAGTTCGACGAACGGGCAGCGTAAACAAGGGGATAGGCGCCGCCGTCTTATGATCAAGGACGTGCACGACGGGGAGAATCGCGTGAGATCGATGGAATTGTCGCCTCCGGCGCCAAGCGCGCTTGCCCACGGCATGGCCGACCTGCGACGATGGTCCGCGGAGGACCGATCGCTGGTGGAGATGTCGGACGAGGTCCTGTGTCAGCGGGTCGCCGACCGGGACGAGGCGGCGTTCGACCAGCTCGTCGAGCGATACCAGGGGCGCGCCTATCGCCTGGCCTGGTCGATCCTGCGCGACGCCGAGGAGGCGCGCGACGTCTCGCAGGAGGCGTTCATCCGGCTCTACCAGTCGGCGGCGAGCTTCGGCGGGCGGGCGCGGTTCTCGACGTGGTTCTACCGGCTGCTCGTCAACCTCTGCCTGGACCAGCGGCGGAAGACGAAGTGGTGGCGACAGATCTTCGCCGGCTCCGACGGGGCCGGACGACCGGGCGACGAGTCGGGAGAGACGTTGCTGGACCGACAGCCGGCGCCCTCGACCGACCCGCTGGAAGGCATGGCGAAGGAGCGCGAGACGGACCAGCTGTGGACGGCGGTGGGGACGCTGTCGCCGCAGCAGCGGGCCGTGGTGATCTTACAAGCGCAAGAGGAGCTGTCGACGAAGGAGATCGCGACGATCTTGAAGTGCTCGGAGGCCACGGTGCGCGTGCACCTGCACCGGGCTCTGATAACCCTGCGACGGACGATGGGGAATGAGTGACATGGACAGCCGACATCCCGAGACCGAGCTGATCGCCTACCTGAAGGACGAGCTGCCGCAGCGGTCGCGTGAGACGGTGGCGCGCCACCTCGACGGGTGCGCCGACTGCCGGTCCACGCTGACCGACTTCCGGACGCTGCTGGCCGGCGTGGCAGCCACCACGGCCCCGTCGGTGGCGTGGCAGCGTTACCGCGCCGAGCTCCGCCAACGCCTGGAGTCGGAAGCGGGCCGGCATCGCTGGTCGTGGTGGCGACGTCCATTCCCGGTGGCCGTTTCCGCCGGCCTCGCCGCCGCCGTGCTCGCGCTCGTCGTCCTCGCGCCGTCGGCGTGGCGTGACGAGCGGCGCGTGGTGGACGGTCTGAGCGGCTTCGAGGAGGCCGTCCTCGGAACCCGGCTCGACATGCTGCGGCAGTACCCGGTCGTCGAGCGCCTCGACCTGCTCGAGGATCTCGACGTCATCCGCCAGCTCGACGGGCTCGAGGCGCGCCGAGAGAGTTGAGCGTGACCCGTCGGTGGCTCTGCGCCTCGCTGGTGGGGCTGCTCGTGGTCGCGGGCGCGGGAGCGTCTTCGCTGGCGTCGGCCCAACCGCCGGGCGGGTCCGAGCTGGAGCGGCTCGCGCCCGACGAGCGCGCGATGGTCGAGCGCAACCTCGAGCGCTGGAACCGGGCCAGCCCGCTGGAACGCCAGCGCATGCTGGAAAACTATCGGCGCTGGAAGTCGATGTCGCCCGAGCAGCGCGAGTCAGCCCGCGAGAACCTCGAGCGCTTCAAGGGCATGGCGCCCGAAGAGCGTCATCGCGTGCTGCGGGACTTTCAGCGCTGGAACGAGCTCCCACCGGAGCGGCGGCGTGAGCTTCAGCAGTCCTACGACCGCTTCCAGCAGCTTCCGCCCGAGCGCCGCGAGCGCATCCTCGAGCGCCAGCGCGAGTTCGAAGCGATGACGCCCGAGCAGCGGGAGCACCTCAAGCACAACTGGGACCGCTGGCAGAAGATGTCGCCCGCCGAGCGAGACGCCGCCCGCCAGCGCTGGCAGCAGATGTCCCCGGAGGAACGCCGCTCCGCCCGCGATCAGTGGCGACGAAAGTAATGGGGGGCCTAGCCACGGGCCCCCCATACCTCCCGGGCCCCTCGGCCCGCCCCGGCTAAGCCGCGGCGGGCCTCGACGATCACCTCAGCCGTGGCCGTCGGGAAGCAACCGCAGCAGTCGGTCGATCGACTTTTCCAGGCAGCGCTTGATCTCGTCGCGACAGACGCGGAACACGTCCTCGCCCTGCATGGCGGGGTCCGCGATGTCTCCCGATTCGCCAGCCAGCTCGCGCAGCGTCAGCACTGGTTTCCCCGCGGCGTCGGCCAGCGCCTCCATGATCGCCTTCTGCTCCCCGGTCATGGTGACGATGACGTGGGCGGCGGCGACCAGCTCGGGGTGGAGCGCGATCGCGGTCGAGGTCAGCGCGTCCTCGGCGAGGTGAATGCCCTCGTCGCGAAGGGCGAGGCGCGCGTCGAGCGAGGGGATCATGCCGTCCCGCGCCCAGTGCGCGACCCCGCCCGAGCACACGCTCACGCCGGCAATTCCCCGCACGGCCAGCATGCGCTCGAGCAGCACCTGCGCCATCACGCTGCGCGCGGTGTTGGCGTGGCAGACGATGAGGACGGTATCAGCCACGCGTATCGGACAGCGGCCGGTAGTAGGGGCGGCCCGCCGCCGTCCACTCGGCGAGCATCGTGCGGAACTCGGGTCCCATGGGATCGAGGCCGCGCATGCGCATGGTGCCCCGGCGGATCGTGAAATCGTGCGGAGCCAGCTCGCCGGCGCGGGTGAAGTGCCGGGCGGCGGCCTCGACGCGTCCGTGCCGGAACAGCCATTCGCCCAGGCCGAACTCGGTCCGCGCCTGCTGATCGTCCGCCGTGGGCAGCGACTGGAGCGCGCGGATCTCCGCCTCGGTG
Organism: Candidatus Acidiferrum sp.; assembly: GCA_035317605.1. Lineage (GTDB taxonomy): Bacteria > Methylomirabilota > Methylomirabilia > Rokubacteriales > CSP1-6 > DATHGT01. Next base: position 42,586 of record DATHGT010000152.1, read on the forward strand.
AGCGCGCTCGTCTCGCCGCGGACCCAGGCCCGCACCGCGGCCAGCGATTTCGCGGAGGCGATCCCGGTGATGGACCTGAAGGTGTCGGTCCCGAAGGCGACGTCGTTCGGGCGCACGATGCGTGAGCACTCGTCGATCCACAGGACCGTGGGGACGTTGACGATGTTGAAGAGGTCGGCGAGCACGTGGCCGGTGTCGATCAGTGACGGGTGCGACGGATGGGCCGCCTCGATCCAGGGACGCGCATCGTCGGCGCTCCTGTCGAGCGCGACCGTGATCACCGTGAACCCGAGCGGGCGCAGCTCTTCGTGGAGAGCCTGCCACACGGGCAGGTCGAGGCGGCAGCCTCACCACGACGCATAGGCCACCAGCAGGACCTTCCGGCCGCGATGCTCGGACAGCGAGCGCGTGCGTCCCTCGAGGTCCGGCAGGCTGAAGTCCGGCGCCTCCAGCGAGGCAAGCCGGGCCGCGCGCACGGGGGCGGGCACGCCGAGAAAGGCGACGCCCTCCTCGCGGTCGACGGCGAGCGGTCGATCGCCGGCGGCGAGCGCCTCGATGGCGGAAGCGTCCACCGTGGACACGCCCTCGCCGTCGACGAGCGTGAAGGTCCGCGCGGCGGTCACGCGTCGCCCTTGAGTCGCACGATGTTGAAGGCCGTGACCGGTCGCAAGAACCCCTTGAGCGACAGCTCGCCCACGGGCTCGACCTCGACCAGCGCTTCGATCGTGCCCACCATCCGGCTGGAGATGAGCACCTGGCCCGGCTTGGCTTCGCCGCACAGCCGCGCGGCGAGGTTCGTCACAGTGCCGATCGCGCCGTAGTCCCAGCGGCCCTCGAAGCCGATGGCCCCGATGGTGGCGTAGCCTTTCGCCAGTCCCACGCCGAAATCGAGCTCGAAGCCCCGCTTGCGCCAGTCCTGGGCGAGATTCGCCACGCACGCGCGCATGGCCAGCGCCATCCGGATGGCGCGCTCGGTGGGGTTCTCGACGGGCAGCGGGTCGTTGAAGAAGATCATCATGCCGTCGCCGGTGAAGCGCTCGAGCGTCCCCTCGTGCTCGAGGACCAACCGTCCCATCTCGGCGTGGTACTCGCGGAGCACGCCCATGACTTCCTCGGGCTCGGCCGTCTCCGCGAACGCGGTGAAGCCGCGCAGATCGAGGAAGACGACCGTGATGTCGCGCCGGTGACTCTTGAGCGGATCCTCGGCGCCCCCGCCGACGATCAGCTCGGCGAGGTGCGGCGAGAAGAACCGCTTGAGCCGGGCCATGCGCTCGAGCTGGGCGACCTGATCGCTCACCCGCTGCTCCAGCGTCCGGTTCATCTCGCTGATCTGATCCCAGAACTGCTTGATGCGGAGCAGCGAGCGCACCCGCGCCAGCAGCTCCGGCTGGTTGATGGGCTTGGTGAGGAAGTCGTCGGCGCCGGCCTCGAGCCCCTTGATGCGCTCGGGGCCGGGGTCGAGCGCGGTGACCATGACCACGGGCAGGATGACCGTGGCCGGGTTCTCGCGGATCTTCCGGCACACGTCGTAGCCGTTCATGCCGGGCATCATCACGTCGAGCAGCACGAGGTCGGGGCGCTCCTTGTCGATCTGCTCGAGCCCCTCCGCTCCCGAGGACGCCGTGACCACGGCGTAGCCCTTCATGGTCAAGAGGTCCTTGAGCAGCTTGACGTTGTTGGCGGTGTCGTCGACGACCAGGATCTTGGCGGCGTCCGTCATGTCTTCTGATCCAGCATCGCTCGCACGGCGGCGAGGAAGTCTTTCACGTTGATGGGCTTGGACTGATACCCGTTGAAACCGGCGGCCATGATCTTCTGCCGGTCCTGGGTCATGGCCGAGGCGGTGACCGCGATGACCGGGGTGTCACGGATGGCCGGGTCGTCGCGGATCTGTCCCAGCGCGGTGATCCCGTTGATGCCGGGGAGCTGGATGTCCATGAGCACGAGGTCGGGGCGCAGCTCCTTGGCCAGGCGCACGCCGTCCTCCCCGGTCTCCGCCTCGGCCAGGCGATAGCCCTTGAAGGTGAGCACGTCGCGCACCAGCTTGCGGTTCTTCTCGTTGTCTTCGACGATCAGGATGAGCTCGTTGGCCATGGCCTCACCGGCAGCGTGAAGGTGAAGGTCGAGCCGCGGCCGACCTCGCTCTTCACCCCGATCGAGCCGCCATGCAGCTCGACGAATTTTCGCGTCAGCGTCAGCCCCAGACCCGTCCCCTCGCGCTTGCCCGCGTGATCGGTCCCGGCCTGGCGGAATTCCTCGAAGATCAGGGCCTGATCCCCCTGGGCGATGCCGATCCCGGTGTCGGTCACCGAGATCTCGACGTGGCCGTTGGCGGGAGCGGCGTGCACACCGACCCGGCCGCCCTCGGCGGTGAACTTCACGGCGTTGGACAGCAGGTTCACCAGGACCTGCTTGATCTTGCGCTCGTCGCCCACGAAGTCGCCCAGCCGCCCGTCCACCCGCGTCTCCAGGGTGATGCCATGGTTCTCGGCGCGCGTGCGCACCAGCGTCAACGCGTTGTCGATGGCCATGGGCAGGCTGAACGTGGTCAGCTCGAGCTCCATGCGGCCGGCTTCGACCTTGGAGAGATCGAGGATGTCGTTGATCAACGACAGCAGGTGCTTGCCCGACGTGAAGATGTCTTGAAGGTATTCTTCCTGCTTGTCGTTGACCTCGCCGAACATCCGGTCCAGCAGCACCTCGGAGAAGCCGATGATGGCGTTGAGCGGGGTGCGCAGCTCGTGGGACATGTTGGCCAGGAACTCGGACTTGTGCCGGTTGGCGACCTCGAGCTGCTGGCTCTTCTCCTCGATCTCGAGGAACAGGTGGGCGTTCTCCACGGCGACCTTCGACTGGTTGGCGAGCGCGGTGACCAAGTTCACGACACGCTCGTCGAAGGTCCCGGCGGCCCGCCGGAACACGACGAGCCCCCGCGTGTCGTCCTCCCCACCCATCGGGACCGCGAGCAACGCCCGGAATCCAGCCGCCAGCGTCATATCGCGGAGCTGCATGCTCTCGGCCGCCGTGTCGGCGACGTCCGGCACCTGGACGGCCTCGCCGATCTGGGCCGCGCGGTGGACCATGCTCCGCCTGAGGTCGATCGACGTCCGCTGAAGCGCGTCCATGAACGCGGTCTCGAGATTGCGGCTCGCCACCACGTCGTAGGCTTGGCGCTCGGCGTTGAATTCGAGAACGGCGGCGGCGTCGCAGCCGGAGAGGTTGACCGCGTAGCTGGCGACCGTGTCGAGCACCCGGCGGAGATGCAGCGACGAGCTGACGGCCCGGCTCACCTCGCTCAGCGCGCCGACCTCCTCCAGCGACTGCGCGAGGTCGCGGGTGCGCTGCTGGAGCTCGGTGAAGAGCCGGACGTTCTCGATCGCGATGACGGCCTGGTCGGCGAACGTTTTGAGCAACGCGATTTGCTTGTCGCTAAAGGCCGCAATCTCCATTCGCCGGATCGCGATCACGCCGATCGACATACCCTCTCGAAGAAGGGGCGTAACGAGCAACGTCCGGTACCCGACGCCCGATTGGAGCGGAGCGAGGCCGACATATCGACCTCGAGCGTGCTCTTCAAGAATGTCGGGGATGTGGAGAGTCTCACGCTGGCGGAACGCGGCGCCAACGACAGTATCCGACGTGATCGAAATCTTTTCGGCGCCGGGAATCAACGGAATCGTTCCATGGTGAGCGACCGCCACAAGAACACTTCCATCGACGCGACGAATGAGAACGTCCGTAGCATCGCATAGTCTCGCGGCGCTTTCGGCGATGGCGTCGAACACCGGCTGTACATCGGTTTGCGAGCTGGAGATCACGCGTAGGATCCCCGCGGTCGCCGTCTGCTGCTGGAGGGTCTCCGACAGCTCGCGGGTTCGCTCCTCGACCTTGCGCTCCAGGCCGGCGTACGACTCCTGGAGCCGCCCGGCCATGCTGTTGAACTGGTCGGCCAGGGCCTCCAGCTCGTCGCCGGTGTGGACCGCGATGCGCTCGTCGAGATCGCCCTCTCCGATCTTGGCGGCGCCGGCCTGCAGCGCCGAGATCGGCCGCACCATGCGACGCGCCAGCACCAGGCTGGCCAGGAACGACAGCACCACGCCGAGGAGCAGTAGGAGCGCGGTGCGCTGGATCGACGACCGCAGCGTCTCGAAGGCCTCCCCGAGCGGCTGCTCGACGAAGACCGCCCAGCGGAGCGAGGGGATGGTGGCGTAGGACGTTAGCACCTGGCGGCTCTTCAAGTCGTGGGCGATCGCGAGGTCGTCCCCGTCGGGCGCGCGTCCGGCGATCGCCGCCTGCACCTGGGGCAGGCCGGCGAACGAGGTCTTCTGGAGGACCAGGCTGATGTCGGGATGGGCCAGGAGGTTGCCGCCGCCGTCGACCGCGTAGGCGTGGCCGGCCTTGCCGACCCTGATCTGGGACACCACGTCCCAGATGAATTTGAGATTGACCTCCACCACCGTGACGCCGGCGTTCTGTCCGGTCCCGGCCATGGCGATCGTCATGTAGGGTTCGGAGTCCTTGCGGAAGGTCACGGGGCCGTAGTAGGCACGCTCGGTCTTGGCCCCGGCCTTGGCCTGGAGGAACTTCGGGTCGCGTGAGTAGTCGTCCTGGCTGCCCACCACGTCCATGGCCAACCGCGAGATCCGGAGCTGCTCCCGACCGGCCGTGTCGAGGTAGCTCACCTCGGTGATGGCCGGGACCTGCTTGAGCAGGCGGAGCGAGTCGAGGCGCCGCTGTTCGGTCACGGTGCCCGACGCCACGAGCTGGGGCTGGGTCGTCCACGCGATCTGGTGCTCGATGTCCTTGACGAAGCCCTCGATCTTCGACGCCGCCCCGATCGCCTTCTCGCGCTGGACGCCGATGAGCGCGGCCTTGTTTTCCTGGTAGGAGAAATAGATCTCGATCGCGCCGCTGGTCAGCAGGGTACCGCTGACCAGCACGACGATGATGACCACATATTTGCGGAAGAGCCGACCGCGGGCTCTCACTCGGCCATTTTACCCCGGACCCCTCAGGCGATTCGGCGATGCAGGAGATGACGGCGATTGGTGGTGAAGGGACGAATCTGGGCGGGCCAGCGGCCCGATTCGACGGCCTTGGCCCAGGCCTCGCTGGTCAGGACCTCGGGACTCTCGATCTCGTAGAGGGCGCCGAAGCGTGGCTCTCCGTCGACCACGATGGTCTTGATCTCGCCGCCGATCGAGAGCTTGAGCGGCTCGACCTCGAACCGGGCGACCGAGATCACGCCGGGAACGGTCAAGAGGCTGGGGACGTGCTCGCGGTCGTAGACCTCGTGAAAGAGCGCTTCCTTGTCGGGGCGGACGTCCATCGCGGCGGTGAACAGATACGGAGCGTGGCTGGGCATGACGATGACTCCTTGGTCGTGATCACGACAGGTGGTCGGACTCTAGCACGCCTTCGAGGGCCGGCTTGGCCGGCGCGGCCACGCCCCCCTCCGAGCCAGGCAGCTCGGGGCGACAGACCGCGCGGAAGTTGCACCAGCGACAGATCCGCAGCTCCTCCGTCCGCTCGAACCCGTCGATCAGCGCTAGGTTAGTCTCGGGATCGGCCAGATACGCCTTCATCGCGCGGATGGAGAGTCGCAGCTGGTCGCGCACCGCTCCCAGCCGCTCGTCGTCCCAGCGATGCGTGGTCACGGTGGGCTCGCGCAGGTTGACCTCGATGAGATCGGTGCGGGCCGGCGACACTCCGAGCACCTCGTGAGCGTAGAGCGCGTAGCAGCCGAGCTGGAACGACGCGCCGCCACCGTGGCTGCCCCCGGTCTTCCAGTCGACCAGGGCCAGCCGTCCTTCCGGCGTCCAGAACCCGAAGTCGGGCGCGACCCACACCGAGGTCCCCTCGAACTGGAACACCTTCGACCAGTGCTCGATCGACCAGTGCTCGGGAGCGGTGGCGCGGATCTGGGCCAGCAGCGGCAACCGGAAGAAGTGTCGCAGACAGGTGGCCACGTTGCGGCTCACCGCTTGCCAGGCCTCCGGCTTCAGCGGCACCGCGTATTCGTGCTCGAACAGGGCGGGACTCTTGGGTGTGTCACGATAGCGGGCCGCCTTCGACGAGCGCCACTCGCTGCGCATGCGCTCGATCACGTCGGCGATGAACGGCTCGGGCGGCACTCCACGCTCCGCCCGCATCACCTGGAAGGCCATCTCGACCGCGTCGTGCACGATGCGTCCGGCCCACTGCTGGCGCGAAGACAGCTGCTTGAGGATGTAGAGCCGGCGGACGTCCGGGGGCGCTGCCGGATCCCACCCACCCCACGCGCCGTAGTACTGGAAAAAGTACTTGCGCCGACAGTCCTGGAAGGTGCCGTCGCGACTTCGCGACCAGGAGAACTCATTGGCGAGATCCGCCATCTCGCGCATTCTACCCTCGGAGGGGCTTCGCCCCGGCCAGTTGACGGCGTCCGGGCGCCACGGTAGCGTGGCCGCCATGGCATTCGTCATCACGTGTCCGTGCTGTCAGGGCAAGCTCACCGTCGATCCCGAGCTGGAAGCGGTGATCGCGCACGAGGCGCCGCCGCCGACCCGCGCGGCCAAGGATCTGGGGGCCGCGTTCGACACGCTGCGGACGAAGTCCGCCGAGCGTGAAGAACGCTTTCGACAGCAGATGCAGGCCGAATCTCAGAAGGGCAAGCTGCTGGACCGGAAGTTCCAGGAGGGTCTCAAGAAGGCCAAGGACTCCCCGGACCCGCCCCGGAGACCCTTCGACTATGAATGATGGGGGGCCTAGCCACGGGCCCCCCATCTCCCCCCATACGCGCATGGCGCCACGGCTTCGCCGTGGCGCCCCTCGCGGTCGCCTCGATGATCTCCTCCGACCGGTCAGCCGCAGCTTCTATCTCTCGCTGAGGATTCTGCCGTCCGGGCTGCGCGAGCCGATCGGGCTCGCCTACCTGCTGGCGCGCGCAGCCGACACCGTGGCCGACACGCGCCTGCTCCCGCGCGCCGAACGGCTCTCCCACCTGGAGACGCTGCGCGCAGCGTGCGCGGGCTCGCCGGCCGACGTCGGCGCGCTGATGCGGGCGTGCGCGGCCTACCAATCGAACGACGCCGAGCGCCGGCTGTTGGAGCGCGTCGACCAGGTGATCGGAAGGCTGCGGGCCCTGTCCGAAGCCGACCGGTCGGCCGTGCGCTCGGTCGTCGAAACGTTGACCTCGGGCATGGTCTTCGATCTCACGCGCTTTCCCGGCGAGGACGCGGGCGGCTTGGCCGCGCTCGACACGCTCGAGGAGCTGGATCACTACACGTACCTGGTGGCGGGATGCGTCGGGCCGTTCTGGACCGCGCTGCACGTTGCGCATCGGCCGCGCCTGGCCGGCTGGAACCTCGCCGAGAGAAGCACGCAGGGCGTGCGCTTCGGCAAGGCCCTGCAGATGACGAACGTGTTGCGTGACGCCCCGCGCGACCTGCGCGCCGGACGATGTTATCTGCCGGCGCGCGAGCTGGCGTCCCTCGGTCTCGCGCCGCACGATCTGCTCGACCCGGCGCGGACGCGCCGCGCCCGCCCGCTCGTGCTGCGGTTGATCGCGCTCACCCTCGAGCACTACGACGTCGCCTGGCGTTACACGATGGCCATCCCGCGCGTCGAGTGGCGAATGCGGCTGGCCTGCGCGTGGCCGCTGTCGATCGGGCTCGGCACGCTGGCCCTCCTGGCGCGCCATCCCGATCCGCTGGGCGTGGCCGAGCCGATCAAGGTGTCGCGCGGCTGGGTGCGCGCGCTGATCGCGCGCTCGCTGGTGACGGTGTGGTCCAACGCGGCGCTCGGCCGCCAGAGCACGCGCCTCCGCTCCGCCGTCGCTCTCGGCTGAACGCGTCCGGTCGGGCCTCGCACGGCGGCCCCGCCCTCGACGTGTCGCGTGCACACGGAATTTTCGCTTGCACTCGCGTCCGCGGAACTGCACGGTGAAGACAGCGCAGTCACCTCGTCCGGGAGGAGAGCCATGGAGCGGATGAACTTCAACGACTACGTTCCGACGGCCGCGAGCGACACGCCCCCCGAGACCAGCGCCTCCGAGCCCCTGGGGGGCACGTACACGACCAAGACCTACCGGGTCGGCGCGAAGACCGCCGGGCCTCCCGCGGCCCGGAAGGCCAAGCCCAAAGCAAAAGCAAAGGCGAAAGCCAAGACCGCTCGGGCCAAGGCCAAGCCCAAAGCGGCCAAGAAGCGTCCGGCGAAGAAGGCCAAGGCCAGCGCGCGCAAGCGGCGCGGCCGCTAGTCCGAGAGCGGGAGGCCCAGCAGACGCTCGGGGTCGACGCGGGCCGGGCCGACTTGAACGCCGAAGTGTAGGTGCGGGCCCGTCGCTCGCCCGGTCGACCCGACCGTCCCCAGCACCTGACCACGGGCCACGCGCTGGCCGCCCTCGACCCTCGCCTCGTCGAGGTGGAAGTACAGCGTGTAGAGACCGAGGCCGTGGTCGACGATGACGAGGCGCCCGGGGAAGAAGTGTTCGGCCACCAGCGCCACGCGACCGTCGTTGACCGAGGTGACCGGCATCCCTCGCGCCGCGGCGTAGTCGGCGCCGCCGTGAGGGGAGCGCGGCTGGCCGTTGATGATCCGCCGCGAGCCGAAGCCGGTCCCCGCCTCGTCGCCGGCGATCGGGCGCGCGAACGGGCCCCGCCAGAGTCGCTCCGGGCTGATCGTCCGATAGAGCCGGCGGAGGGTCTCGATCTCCGCCACCGCCCTGCGCTCGGTCTCCGGATCGAGATCGACCATCGGAGTCGGCAACGTCAATCGCTGCACGGGGAACTCCCGCGGGCCGACCAGCACGACGCCACGCAGCGAGCGTGCCGGGCGTCCGGGTTCGCGGATCTCGACGCGCCAGGGTTGGCGGGCCGCCGCGGTCTCGATATCGAATCCCACCAGCGCCGCATACCCCTGCTGGTCGCGGACGAAGGAAACGGGACGTCCACCCACGACCCCTTCGACGACCGCGCCCTCGGACGGACCGCGGACGAAGAGGACCGCAACGTCAGCGACTCGAAGCTGCGCCGGCCGCCATGAAACTTCGACGCGTGCATCCGCCTCGGCGGAAACGACCGGCGCAACGATTGGAGCGACGGCCCACACGAGGAGAACGACGAGGAGCACGTCGATTGGGCGGTCCGAGCGCCGGCTCCGCCGGCGCGGTCCGTCCTGGGGGGAGCCTATTCCGGGCGTTGCTGGCGGAGGAACTGTTCGATCTCGGCCACCAGCTCGGACGCGGGCGGGAGATCGCTCTGCCCGGGCGTGGCACCCGCCTCTTCGGTGTCCTTGGCCTCGAGCTTGGCGATGTAGTTCTTGATCTTGGCGTTCTGGGCCACGATCTCCTTGAGGTTCTGATCGAACTGCCGACCCGCCTCGTCGAGATCGCTGAGATCGGCCTCGGCCCCGAGCAGACTCAGCACCCGCTTGACCAGGGCCAGCGAAGCCTTCGGGTTTTCGATGCCCGAGATGTAGTGCGGGACGTTCGCCCACAGGCTCGCCGACGGCACCTCGCGCTCACGGCACATGGTGTTGAGCACGCCGACGATGCCCGTCGGCCCCTCGTAGCGGGTCGGCCGCAGCCCGAATCGGGCCGCCAGCTCGGGATCGGTCGCGCTGCCCACCAGCCGGACGGGCTTGGTGTGCGGCACTTCGGCGAGGAGCGCCCCCAGCGTCAGCACCAGCGTAACGTCGCAGCGGCGCGCGAGATCGATCACGGTCTCGCAGTACGTGCGCCAGCGCAGGTGGGGCTCGGGGGCCACGCCCACGATGACGTCCCGCGGGAGATCCGCGCTCTGGGAGATCGAGAACTCCGTCACCGGCCAGATGATCTCCTTCTCGGTCTCCGAGCCCGGCTTGAAGCGCGTGTACGGCCGATTCAGCCCGAAGTGATAGAACTCCTCGGGGTCGATTTCGGCGAATTTCTCGCCGGAGAACGAGGCGGTGAGGTACCGGGCGGCGGTGGTCGCCGACTCGGCGGCGTCGTTCCAGCCCGTGAACGCCAGGATCATGATCGGCCGTCGGAAAGTCGCGGGCAGCGAGTGAATCTTGAGTGGATCCATGGTCGAGAGGCGCCTCCGGAAGGGTCCTTCTCTGCGACGAGTCTACCACGACCGACGCGGCGGCCAGGACCGGAACTCTCGGCGGCGGCGCGCCCGAAGCATTTGACCCCGCGTGGCTTGTCCGCGTAGCATGGTGTCGCACCAACTTCCCACGGAGGATACGCACATGCGAAGCGCTCGTCTGCGGTGGCTGCTGATCGGCGGTGCACTCCTGGCGGTGGCTGGCTGCGCAACCGGCGAGGAATGGGCGACGTGGAAGGCCCATCCGACGCACTTCGCATCCGGTGAGCACATGTTCTTCTCGGTCCGGAACAGCGAAGGCTCGGCACCCCGGGTGACGCGCCAGGACATCGCCCTGGCCCGCGATGAGGGCTGGTGGGGCAAGCCCATCACCGTGAGCCAGGAGCAGATTCTTGAGCGTTAGACCCACACTGGCCGCGGCGCTCGTCCTGGCGTGCGTGATCGTCGCCGGGCGAGCCGCCGCGGCTCCTCCTGAAGACCGGTTGCTGCCGGTCGATCAGTACACCACGGAGAAGGCCCGGACGCTGGCGGCGACGCACCGCGAGGCTCTGCGCGTGCTCAACGCCGGGATCTACCACTGCATGCCGTGGGTGGAGATCCAGAAGCACAGCATCGGGTTCTTCAAGCCCAAGCACGCCACCGCCGACGACCGTTATCTCTCCATCCGCATCTACATCGAGCAGGACCCGTCGGCGGAGTTCGCGCGGTTTCGCGTCGAGGAGCGGGCGTCGGCCATGTTTTCCCGGTACGTGGGACCGCTGCTCCGTCGCATGACGAAGAGCCCGGCGGTCGCCGCCGACGCGACGCTGGACGGCTTCACGGTGATCCTCGAGTGGATGAAGCAGACCCCGCGCGCGCCCGGCGACCGGCCCATCCACGAGACCATCGCGATCTTCATCGAGAAGGCGGTGGCGGTCGAGTACCTGGGCGGCGGCCTTCCCATCACCGAGGTGGCCGCCAAGGCGCGGGTGCTGGGCTTCGACGGTGAGACCGCCCTCGGTCCCCTGCGCCTGGCCGTCTGGGACGACAACTTCGTCTCGACCTTCAAAGTCTCGAACTACGTCCTGGAACCCGGCGTCACCTGTTCCTGACTCGGAGGGGCTTCGCCCCCCGATTGCGGTCATTGAAGGGCTCGGCTCGGCGAGCGGCCCGCCTCACCTCGCACTGCATCGCTCCGCGCTCGCTATCGCTCGCTTGTCGCTGCTTCCCCCCAGAGCCGGATTGCGCGGGCGAAGCCCGCGCTCTGAGCGGCGTCACGTCGGCCGCGGCGGTCTCTTTCGGATGATCGACGTTCGAAGGGCGCGACGCATCGAGAGGAAGGCAACGGTGCGGAAGGGTATCTGGGTGATCGGGAACCAGTGGACTTCGGCGACGTCGTCGGCGCAGCGGATCGGGCCGGGGGCGAGATCCACTCGGTAGATCGCGGTCAGCGTCGGGAAGCCGTCGGGGCCGTAGTGATCGGGCTCGAAGCCGACCAGGCGCGCGCGGCGTATCTTCACGCCCAGCTCTTCTCGTAGCTCGCGTCGCAGGGCTTGCTCCGGCATTTCGCCGGCCTCCAGAAAGCCTCCGGGGAGATCCCAGAGTCCCGCACAGGGCGGGTTCGCGCGACGGGCGAGGAGGACCCGACCGCGGCGCGTCACCACCGCGCAGCTCGCGAGCACGGGGTTGTCGTAGAAGGTGAAGCCGCAGCGCGGGCAGCGCCGGCGGACATGGGTGCCGTCGCGGGCGTCGCGCAGCGCGGCTCCGCAGTGAAGGCAGAAGCGGGCCCGCCGCTTCAAGCCGACGGCGTCCCCTCCCCCGCGACGTGGACGGCGGCCGCGGCGTGACCGCGCTCGAGGGCGGCGCGGACCCGCTCGGCGATCGCGCGCAGCGCCCGCGCCGCCGCGCTGTCAGCCCTCGCCTCCACGAACGCCTCTCCACGGTCGGCGGCGATCGCCAGCTCCCGGTCGAACGGCACCGAGCCGAGAAACGGAATGCCCGCCTCGCGCGCCAGCGCCCCGGCGTCGGGCCCGGAGAAGAGTCCCGCCATGTTCTCCACGAGACCGAGCACCGGCACCCCCGACCCTCGCGCGACCGTGATCGACTTCCTGACGATCAGCTGCGAGAGATCGGACGGGATCGTGACCAGGATCGAGCCCGTGAGCCCGGGCACGAGCGAGACGATCGTGGCCAGGCGATCGGTGCCCGGCGGCAGGTCGAGGACCAGCACGTCGAGGGCGCCCCACGCCGTGTCGGCGAGGAATTCGCGGAGCGCGTTGGCTTCCATCGTGCCCCGCCACGTGTGGGCCTCGGCCTGGGTAGGCGCGTCCCACACCAGCGGCGCCGCGTCGCCCGGCAGCAGCAGGTCCATCGACATGACGCGAATGCCGAGGATGCCGGCCGGCGGCTCGACCTCGGCGTCGCCGACCTGGAGCCGCGCGCCGCGCACGCCGAGAATCTTGGCCATGGACGGGCCGTTGAGATCGGCGTCGAGCACGGCCACGCGCCAGCCGTCGAGCGCGAACGCGCACGCCAGTCCGCCCGTGATCGTGGACTTGCCGACGCCCCCCTTGCCCGAGACCACCGCAACCACGAAGCGAACGGGATCGAGCCGCCGCCGGAGCCGGGCGAGCTGCGCGCCGACCTGGCCGGCGACGTCGGACCCGCCGTCGCCCGCGATGTCGCGATAGCGCTTCACGGGATCGCCGGCTCCCGACGGATCGCCGCACGCAGCACGAACGCGAGCGCGATCAACGTCACGACCAGGAACGCGGCCGCGCCCCTCTGAAAGCTGATCTCTCCGCCCCACGGCGCGGCCACAGAGGCGCTGCCGCGCAACGCGATCTCGCCGACTTTGAAGGCGCGCAGGGCCAGCAGCAGGGCCACGATCCACGCGAACGTGCGCCGAGACACCACGCCGCTGAGCCACGACCAGGGTCGCGCGAGCAGCCACGGGATCACCAGGAGTGGAATCAGACCGATGAGTCCCCAGCGCAGCATCGTGCGCGTGGTGGCGCCCCCCGTCGACCCGCCCATCACCCCGACCCCCTGCGCGATGAGGTAGAGTCCGCCGACGAGATAGACGATGCCGTAGACGAAGTACGCGCGGGCGGCGGCCCGGTAGGAATCGGCCATCAGCCCTGCGGGCGGAATCGCGCGCCCCACTTCGCGCGCACGTCGGCCAGGAGCGCTGACGTGATCACGGTCTCTCCGCGCCCGCGCGCGTAGGCCTCGACCGCCTTCACGACCATGCCGCGCGCGAACGACGGAATGGCCTGCAACCGCTCGCGGGCGGCCGACTCCCAGCGAAGCT